>JANYJL010000254.1 GCA_025361845.1 Rhizobacter sp. | reverse complement strand
CGTGCCGGTGATGGTGGAATGCCTCACCGACAACGTGAACCGCGCCGCCTCGGAAATGCGCGTACTGTTCCGCAAGGGCCAGCTCGGCAGCTCCGGTTCGGTGGCCTGGGACTTCGAGCACGTGGGCATGATCGAAGCCGAACCCGCGGTGCCGGGCAGCGACCCGGAAGTCGCCGCGATCGAAGCGGGTGCGCAGGATTTCGAGGCCGCGGATGACGGCGCCACCCTCTTCCTCACCGACCCCGCCGACCTCGACCTCGTCAGCCGCGCGCTGCCAGCACAAGGCTACAGCGTGCTGTCGGCCAAGCTGGGTTATCGGCCCAAAAGCCCGGTCGACGCGGCGAGCCTGAGCGCCGTGCAACTGGAGGAAGTGGAAGCCTTCCTGGCCGCACTCGACGCGAACGAAGACGTGCAGAACGTGTTCGCCGGCTTGCAGGCCTGAGCGATCCCCCATACGCAGGAAAGAACCATGACTGAAACCAACCCCACCTCCACGCCCGCCCTGCCCGACCGGCTCTCGACCGACCCGCGCAGCCCGCACCACGTTGCCGCGCTGTTCGAGAAGGAGATCGCCATCCGCTTCAACGACAAGGAGCGTTTCGACGTGGCGGAGTACTGCATCAGCGAAGGCTGGATCCGTGTTCCCGCCGGCAAGGCGATCGACCGCAAGGGCCAGCCGCTGATGATCAAGCTGAAGGGGAAGGTAGAGGCCTTCTCGCGCTGAGCGGCGCGCCGGCAAACAGCGCCGCCGCACGCTCACGCGCCCGGGCCGGCACGCTGCCGGCCAAGGCCACCGCCGCCGGCGTCGTGAGCATGCGCGTGAAGACGGCGCGCACCTCTTGCGCCGTGACCGCCTGCAAACGCGCCAAGGCTTCGTCGGCGTCGCGCAGCCGGCCAAAGGTGAAGAGGTCTTGCGCGGCCGCTTCGAGCCGCCGCGCCGGCTGCTCCAGCGCGCGCAGGGCACGCACTTCGAGCTGGTTGCGCGCACGCGCCAGCCCGACCGCATCGGTACCGCCTGCTTGCTGCTGCAAGAGCCGCACGACCTCGACGAAAAACTCTTCGGCCTGCGCTGGCGCCGTGGCGGCCTCGATGACGAACTGCCCCGTCAGCGGCAGCACGTCGGCCGAACAGGCGACGTAATAGGCCAGGCCGCGCCGCTCGCGAATCTCGTCGAGCAGGGGCGAGCTCATGCCTTCGCCCAGCAAGGCAGCGGCCAGCACGCAGGCCAGGTGGGCATCGTCGGCGAGTGTCGGCGCTTCGAAGCCCAGCACCGTCTGGCACTGCGAACTGCCGGCCATGCGGCGCAGCTTCACGCCGCCTTGCCAGGCCGGCGCCGGCACCGTGTTGTCGGCACCGCGCGGCATCGCACCGAAGGCGGCTTCGACGGCGCGCATGAACAGCGCCACATCGATCGGCCCGGCGGCGGCCACCACCACGTTGCCCGCGGTGTACTGGCGCCGCACATAGCCCAGCAAGTCTTCGCGTGTGAAACGCTTCAGGTTGGCGCGGTTGCCGATCACCGGCTGGCCGGCCGGGTGCATGCCGTAGCAGGCACGGTCGAAGAGCTGGAAGGCCATCGCCGCCGGGTCTTCGTCGAACTCGGTGAACTCGTGCAGGATCACCTCGCGCTCCCGCTCCAGGTCCTCGGCCGGGAAGTTGCTGTTGAGCACGATGTCGGCCAGCAGGCTCACGAAGGTGGGCAGGTCGCGCGCCAGCCCTTCGATGTGGAAGGCGGTGTGGTCCTTGTCCGTGTGCGCATTCACCTCGGCACCGAGGCGTTCGGCATCCAGGTTGATGCGCTGGCAGTCGCGCTCGACCGTGCCCTTGAAGGCCATGTGCTCGACCACGTGGCTGATGCCGTTCAGCCGCGGCGCTTCGTGCAGGCTGCCGGTGCGGATGAAGACGCTCAGTGAGACGGTCTGCCGCCACGGCATCGGAATCGCGACGGCGCGCAGGCCGTTGCCCAGCGTGGCGAGCTGAGGTGCGGTGAGGGAGCGGTCTGGCACGGCCGTCATGCTGCTCCCTTCGTCGGGCCGGTGCGCCCGGCGCGGGCCACAACGCAAAACGCCAACCTCTTGGTTGGCGTTTGCTGCGGCTCTGGGCCACCGGTCTCTTGCATCTTGATTGCGTATTCCGTGGTTGCGAGGGCAGGATTTGAACCTGCGACCTTTGGGTTATGAGCCCAACGAGCTACCAGACTGCTCCACCTCGCGACTGAGCCTGCAATCATAGCACAGGGGGGCTTGGCCGCCCCCAGCCTCTCAAAGGCAGACCACCGGCGGCCGGCTACAGCGGCCCGATCTGATAGCCCACACCGCGCACGGTCTGGATCAGATCGGTGCCGATCTTCTTGCGGATGTGCACCTCGACCGAGTTGCCGCCGACGCTTTCATATTCGACCGCGTTGCGCGACGGCATCAAAGTCAGCGGTCCGAAACTTTGCTGCCCCGGGCTTCACCGACACCACGCCGCAGTTGCGTCGCAGGATGGCCTTGATGCAGGCCGACAACTCGGCCAGGGCGCAGGGCTTGACGAGGTAGTCGTCAGCGCCGATGTCGAGCATGCCGATGCGGTCTTCGCGAAAGCCACGTGCGGTGGCAACGACCACTTGCGTCGCGTTGCCGTGGTTGCGCATGTTCACCAGGCAGTCGTCGCCGCCGAGTTCGGGCAGGCCCGGGTCGAGGTCGAGGCTCATGCAGGCGCACTCGACGCTGTCCAACAGGCTCAGCCTCTGGTTGCCGTTGGTGACACAGTCGACCGCACAGCCGTCGCGCATCATGAAGACACAGGTCACGCGACCACGGGTCACGTTGTCTTCCGACAGCAGCAATCGCAGATCGGGCACGCGGTCCGAGTGTTGCCATCACGCATCGCGATCGAAGCACTTCGCAATGATTTTCGCAGCGCCCAGTTCGCGACATGGGGACCACACCCTGCCCCACGCGATCAGATGGCGGGTCGACCCTACCAATGAACTGCGGGACATTGCCCGTTTGGCGCGATGCTGGCCTGCGATGCAATCGCAGACGATGCTGAGCCTTCTGCACTCACCCCTCACCGCGGGCTTTCGCGCAAGCGGTCGTGCGCTTGCCGCCTCACTGGTGCGGCCGGTATGTTCGCGCGCGTGCTTGTCGGGCCTCGCCGCGGCGCTGTTCTCCTCGGTTGCGTGTGCGCAAATCTACGGCAGCACCGATGAAAAAGGCGGGCTCGTGCTCTCCAACCACGAGTTGATGGCCGACTCGGTGGTGCTGGTCGAGGCGCCACCCGCAGCGCCGCCGGCGCAAGCCGTCGTGGCCTTGCCACCCGTCCCGCCTGACAAAACCGCGGCGGCCAGTGCCTTCGCCCCGAAGCTGTTGGCGCCCATCATTCGCGAAGCCGCGCGCAAGCACGCCCTGCCCGAAGCCTTGCTGCAGGCCATGGTGTCGGTGGAATCGGGCTTCGACGACCGCGCTGTCTCGCCCAAGGGCGCGAAGGGCTTGATGCAACTGATGCCCGACACCGCCCGCCGCTTCGGCGTGAAGGACGTGTTCGCGGCCGACCAGAATGTGCAGGGCGGTGCCGCCTACATGCGCGTGCTGATGAACCAGTTCGCCGACAACCTGTCTCTGGCGCTGGCCGCCTACAACGCCGGCGAAGGTGCGGTGCTGCGCGCCGGGCGGCGCATACCCGCCTATCCCGAAACGCAGCAGTACGTGCGCAAAGTGCTGGCGCAGGTCGCCCTGTCGTCCGAGGCAGTGGCACCACGCCGCTGACCCGAGTCACCCGCACTTCGGGTTGGGCCCACCCCCGATCTGCGGGGGGACGGCCGCTAACTTAAGCATGGGCTAAGGCCCGACCGAAAGACTGCAAATCAAGCGAAACCGCACGACGCTGCGGTGCATTGCAGACACTTCAAGGTTGGGCTGATGATCTCTTCCCGGTTCGTTTCGACGCCACGCCAGCGCGGCTTCACCCTGCTGGAATTGTTGGTGGTGATCGTCATCATCGGCCTGCTGGCCGGGCTGGTGGCACCGCGCTATTTCGACCAGGTCAGCAAGTCCAACGCCAAGATCGCGCGTGCGCAAATCGATTCGCTCGAGAAGGCACTCGACCAGTACCGGCTCGACATCGGCAGCTACCCGAACACCGAGCAAGGCCTGGCGGCCCTCAACGCCAAACCCCAGAACGTCGAGAAGTGGGCGGGCCCGTATTTGAAGAAGGCGGTCCCCGCCGACCCCTGGGGTGGCCGCTACCTCTACAAGGCGCCGGGCGATCACGGTGAGTACGACCTGTCCTCGCTCGGCTCGGACGGCCAGGCCGGCGGCACCGGCGAAGCCGCCGACGTGAATTCCTGGGGCCCGTGATGCAAGCAGTGCAGAGCCCCTTCGACCTCGTCGTGCGCACGCAGGCGGGCGCCATTCGCAGCCTCGAAGTCACGGCGGGCGATGCAGCGGCAGCACGCGCCAAGGCCACGCAAGACGGCATGCAGGTGCTGGGCTGCACCCCGCGCGGCAAGGTCGCTGCGGCTCGGCGCAACGCGGTCTCGATGCGGCGCCAGGGCCTGGACATCGCCACCTTCTCGCACGAGCTGGCGTCCTTGCTGGCGGCGGGCCTCTCGGTGATGGAGGCGATCCGCACCCTCGCGGCGAAGGAAACCGTGAGCACCCGGCGCAGCGCCCTGCTCGACGTGGTGCGCGCCGTCTCCGAAGGGCTGCCGCTGTCGGCGGCACTCGAACAACAGCCCGGCCGCTTCCCGCCCTTGCTGATTGCCACCGTCAGCGCGAGCGAACAGACCGGCGATCTGAGCACCGCGCTGCTGCGTTATGCCGAGCATCAGCAAAGCATCAAGGCACTGCGCGACAAGGTCACCGGCGCAGCCATCTATCCGCTGCTGCTGCTGGCCGTCGGCTGCCTCGTGGTGCTGTTCCTGCTGGGCGTGGTGGTGCCGAAGTTCGCAGTCCTGATCGAGAGTACGCGCCGGGAATTGCCGTGGACATCTCAATTGCTGATGAGCTGGGGCCGCCTCGTCGCAGGCCACGCCGGGCTCGTCGGCTCGACGGTGTTGTTGGGGCTCGCAGCCCTCGTCCTGGGCGCGCGGCACGTGTTGAACACCGGGGCCAAGGCGCGCTGGATCGAGTCCGTGCCCTTCGTCGGCCCGACGATCCGCAAGTTCCGCCACACGCAGATGTACCGCACCACCGGCATGCTGGTCAAAGGCGGCGTGGCCGCGCCACGTGCTTTGCAACTCGCGGCCAACTTGCTCGGCGACGACGACCGCACGCGGCTCTCGCGCGCCGTGACCCTGATCCACGAAGGCCGCAGCATGAGCAGCGCGTTGCAGGACGCACAGCTCGCCGACCCGGTGGCCACCAGCATGCTCGCGGTGGCCGAGCGCACCGGTGCGCTGGCGGAAATCCTCGAGCGCATCGCCGGCTTCCACGAGGGCCGATTGCAACGCTCGGTCGAGTTGACGAGCCGCCTGTTCGAGCCGCTGCTGATGATCGTGATCGGCCTCGTCATCGGCGCCATCGTCGTGCTGATGTACCTGCCCATCTTCGACCTGGCCTCCAGCCTCCAATGAACCGCGCACAGGACGAAGCACACCGATGAGCGCCACACCCGTCAACTTCCGCGTGGTCGATGCCGCGCTGGTGCGCGAAGCACTCAAGAGCGCCGGCGCCCAGCCGCGCATGGCGTGGCTGGCCGAGCAGTTGGGCATGAACGAGGAGCAGTTGCTGCCCAGCGCGGCCCGGCACTTCGGCGCGCGCGCGCTGGACATGGCCTCGCTGCGGCACATCAAGCCCGACTTCGGCCTGGTGTCCTTTGCCGAATGCCAGCGGCGCAGTTGCCTGGTCGGCCGGGTCGGCGACGAGCCGGAGCTCACCGTCGTATTGGCCGACCCCACCGACGCACGCCTGCGCCAATGGCTCGAAGCGCGCCTGGGCCTGCGCGAGGTGGACATCGCACTGACGACCGCGGCGAACCTGCAGGCCTTCCTCGTCACCGCGGAGAAAACCGTGCGGGCGATGGATGCCGTGAAGATGCGTGCCGAACGTCCGGCGGTCGGCGGCGAGCAGGCCCTGGCGATCTCGATCTCGAACATCGACGCGACCGAGAGCCCGGTCGTGCGCCTCGTCGACTCTACGCTCTACGACGCGCTGCGCTCGGGCGCGAGCGACATCCACATGGAGACCCAGCCTGCCGGCATGGTCATCAAGTACCGGCTCGACGGTGTGCTCGAAGTCGTCAAGCAGATCGACAACATCGACATCGCGCACCAGGCGATCTCGCGCATCAAGGTCGTCTCCGAGCTCGACATCGCCGAGCGGCGCATCCCGCAGGACGGGCGCTTCCAGGTCGTCGTCGACGGGCGCGACATCGACTTCCGCGTCTCGATCATGCCCAACCTGTTCGGCGAGGACGCGGTGCTGCGCGTGCTCGACCGCAAGCACCTGACCGGCCAGTTCCAGGCCCTGAGCCTCACCACGCTCGGCTTCGATGCGCGCGTGCTCAGCTTCATCCGCGATGCCGCGCAAATGCCCTACGGCCTGCTGCTCGTGACCGGCCCCACCGGCAGCGGCAAGACGACGACGCTGTACGCGGCGCTCTCCGAGATCAACACCGGCCTCGACAAGATCGTGACGATCGAAGACCCGATCGAATACCAGCTGCCCGGCGTGTTGCAGATCCCGGTGAACGAGAAGAAGGGCCTGACCTTCGCACGTGGCCTGCGCTCGATCCTGCGGCACGACCCGGACAAGATCATGGTCGGTGAAATCCGTGATGCCGAGACGGCCCAGATCGCGGTGCAGGCGGCCCTCACCGGCCACCAGGTGTTCACCACCGTGCACGCCAACAATGTGTTCGACGTGATCGGCCGCTTCGCCAACATGGGCGTGGACAGCTACAGCCTGGTGGCCGCGCTCAACGGCATCGTGGCGCAACGCCTGCTGCGGATGAACTGCCCACACTGCGCCGGCCCGTACCAGGTGCTGCCCGAGCTCGCGAAGCGCAGCCGCCTCACGGCCGAGCAACTGGCGCGCGCCAGCTTCAAACGCGGCCAAGGCTGCGCGCACTGCCGCGGCACGGGCTACAAGGGCCGCCGCGCCATCGCCGAGACCTTGCCGATGAGCGATGTCTTGCGCGACCAATTGGTCCAGCGCGCGCCGCTGTCGCAGATAAGACTGTCCGCACGCGAGGGCGGCTTCACGAGCCTGCGCGACGCCGCAGTGGCCCACGCGCTCGCGGGCGAAACCACGGTGGAGGAGATCAATCGTGTCACTCCCGTGGAGTAAGTCGCTGCGTTTGCGCGTCGCCTCCAGCACCGTCTGCGGTCGGCTGGAGCAGGGCCTCGGGCGCAAGCTTCTGGCAGAGGCAACTCATGCAGCGGACGAACAGGCGCTCGCCATCGACGCAGTGCTGGCCGAGCTGAGCCTGTTCAAAGCCGTGAAGGGTCTGCGGCTGGATGTCGAGTTGGCCGATGCGCTGGTGCACCTCGATGTCGTCGAAGGCGACTTCGGCGGCAACAGCGAACGGCAGCTGCAATCGGTCGCCACGGCCTGCGTGATCGAGCTGCTGGGCGAAGCGGCGGAGAACCACGAGATCCGCTGGCAGCTCCAGGCCGATGGCAAACATCTGTTGATCGGCGCCATCGCCCAGGAACAGATCCGCGCGCTGGTGGATGCGGCCGCGCGCCACCAGCTCAAGCTGCGCAGCATCCAGCCCGATTTTTGTCTGCAATGGAACCGCCATTCGTCGGCGTTGAAATCGGGCGCCGGGGTGTTTGCCGTGGCCTGCGGCCGCGAGGCGGTGGTGGCTTGCGTGCAGCAAGGCGCCGTGGCGGCCATCAGCAGCGGCGCGTGGCTGGATCAGAGCGATGCATCCGGGGTCACGTCGGTCGGCGTCAAGCGCCTGATGTGCGGCTTCGGCCTCGACTCCTCAACCACCACGGGCGTGCTCGACACGCGGGTCGGCCGCCTGCTGTCCAGCCTCGGGCGGGATGCGGCGGACCAGGCTAGCTACCTCCTGGTGGCACCCGACGTGTCGCAGAGCGCCCTGTCCGCGCGCTGGACCGTGCTCAACCGTGAGGGTGAGGCACCGTGAAGACCCCACGACTGCAACTCGAATTCGCGCCGAACGCACGACGCGTGACCTGGCTCGGCGTGGCGATACTGATCGCCGGCGTTGGCGTGCTCGGCTTCAGCGGCATGCAACTGGCCAAGGTGCTCGCGACCCGTGCCCATCAGGCGAACACACTGGCCGCACTGGACGCTCGCCGCGGAGCCGCCCTGGCCTTCGCCGCGGCCAATGCCAAACGAGCGACCTCGACCGACCCTGCCGAGCTGGCACGCACGCGCGCCGTGCGACTGGTGGCGCAGAACCTCGTGACGCCTTGGGCCGATCTGCTGGCCTCGCTGGAGTCGGCACCGAACAAGTCGGTGGCTTTGCTCTCGGTCGAACCTTCCGTCAGCAAACACAGCCTTCGCCTCACCGCCGAAGCGCGCAACGCGCAGGACATGCTCGGCTACCTGAGCGCCTTGCAGCGCGACAACCGCCTGAGCTCGGTGGTGCTGGTGTCGCACCAGGTGCAGGCGCAAGCACCGGGCACGCCGGTGCGATTCCAGGTGCAGGCGGCTTGGGGGGGTGGGCAATGAACGGCAGCCTGCAACGCCTGTGGCAGCGCGCGCTTCGCCGGGTCGGCCCCACGGGTTTGATCGGCATGGCGTTGCTGGTGCCCGCGGTCGCGATCACCCTGGCCCTGCCGCGCCTGGACCGCGACGCCGACGAACTGCGCGCGGCCCTGGCCGCCAAGGCCGACACGATCGTGCGCATGGCACCTGCGCCGCGGCGCGACATCTCCACCGGCGAGCAGGTGCTCGAGTACGTTGCCGGCTTCCCGCCG
The DNA here is from genome assembly GCA_025361845.1 of Rhizobacter sp. Lineage (GTDB taxonomy): Bacteria > Pseudomonadota > Gammaproteobacteria > Burkholderiales > Burkholderiaceae_C > JANYJL01. The sequence continues at coordinate 514 of JANYJL010000254.1, read as the reverse complement.
CTGACCCAAAGCTCGGCCGATCTGGAGAAAGTGTTCGAGACGGCCAAGCGCCGCAACGTGAGCCTGCAAAAGGGCGAATACCTGCTCAAGGCCGAGCCGACCTCGCCGCTCGTGACCTACACCGCCACCTTCCCGGTGCGCAACGAATACGGCGCACTCAAGGATTTCACCGCGGACGTGCTGACCAACCTGCCGCATGCCTCGATGGACGAACTGCGCATGACACGCCCCGACGCCGCGAGCGGCGTGCTCGACTCGGTGGTTCGCTTCACCTTCGTCTACAGGAGCCAATGACATGGCCAACCTGTCGAAGCCCTTGCGTCTCCTGTTCATCGCCTGCGCGGGTGTAGGCACTTTCTACGTGAGCGCTCAATTGACGAAGGAGCAGCGCGACGCGCAGGACGGGCCGGACGACAGCATCGCGCAAGTGGCACCGCGTGCCAATCCGACACCCTTCTCCGTTCCGGCAGCCTCGAAGCACACCGTGTCCGAGCGCGATTCGGCACTGAAACTC
>JANYJL010000242.1 GCA_025361845.1 Rhizobacter sp. | reverse complement strand
TGGCGCGACAAATGGCGAGGCCCAGGCCCACACCCGGCGTGGCCGATTCGCGTTCGCCACGCGCGAACTTCTCGAACAAGGCTTCTTCGCGGCCGGCTGGCAGGCCCGGGCCTTCGTCGCTGACGCTGACCACCATGTCGGTGTCGTGCAGGCGCGCAGCCACCGTGATGCGGCTGCCGGCTGGCGTGTACTTCGCAGCGTTCTCGATCAGGTTGCACAGCACGCGTTCGAGCAGCACGGCATCGAATTGCACGAGCGGCAAATCCACCGGCAGTGCCGTTTGAATGCGGTGCGCGACGAGCGCGCTGCCACTTGCCGCCAGCGCACTGCCCACCACTTCTTCGAGCGGCTGCCACTGCCGATTCAATTGCACCGCGCCGCTTTGCAGGCGGGCCATGTCGAGCAGGTTGTTGACCATCGCGTTCATGCGCCGCGCCTCGCTGCTCAGCGCCAGGGCAATCTCGCGCGGCGCGGCGGGCAGGCCGGGGGTCGCATTCACCAGCGTATCGGCCAGGCCGTAGAGCGCCGCCAATGGCGTGCGCAGATCGTGCGACAAAGCCGAGAGCAGCGAGTTGCGCAGACGCTCGGACTCGATCTGCACCGTGGCCTGCTGCGCCACCTCGACGTAGTGCACCCGTTCGAGCGCGATGGCCGAAAGCACCGCGAAGGTGTCGAGCTGCTGGCGCTGCTCGGGCACCAGCAGCAGGCGCGGCTGCGAGGGCTGCACCGCCAGCACACCGCGGGTGCGCATCGGCGCTTTCAGCGGCAGGTACAACCACGCGCTGCCGGGCAGCGTGTCGGTGCCCAGGCCCGCGGCCTCGTTGTGATCGAGTGCCCACTGCGCGGTGCCGATGTCCAGGCCCGGCACGGCCGGCGCCGAACGCGGCAGCTGCAAACGGTCGTTCGCGTCGAGCAGGAACACATGCACCTGTGCGTGGAACTCGCGTGCGATGGCGGCTTCGGCGATCTCGACACATTGTTCGGTCATCAGCACGCTGGAGAGTTCGCGTGCCACTTCGAACAGCGCACGCGAGCGGCCCTCGCGGTGCGTGGCCACACGCGCCTGGTAGCGCAAGCCGGCGGTGAGCTGGCCGGTCACCAGGCCGACGGCGAGCATCACCGCGAAGGTCAACAGGTACTGCGCGTCGTGCACACCGAAAGACCATTGCGGCGGCACGAAGCAGAAGTCGAACACCGCCACGTTGAGGAAGGCCGACAGCACCGACGGCCCACGGCCGCAACGCACCGCGACGACAACGACCGCCAGCAGGAACAGCATGACGATGTTGGCGAGATCGAAGTACGGTTGCAACAACAGCGCGATGCCGGTGGTGAGCGCACAGGCGACCAAGGACCACAGATAGCGTCGCTGCTGGTGGCGCCGCAGTTCGGAAGTGTCGGCCGCAGGCGCGGGCCGGCGCAATGTTTGCGCAGGCACCGACTGGCCCTGGCCGACCTCGATCAGATCCACATCGGGCGCCAGCGCCGCGAGCCGCGCACCCAGGCTGCGGCCACGCCACCACACCGGCTTCTCGCGGTGGCCGAGCAGGAGTTTCGACAGGTTGTGGTGGCGCGCATGCGCGACCAGGGCGGTCGGCACGTCTTGAGCGGAGAGCACGGCCGTCGTCGCACCCAACTCACCGGCGAGCTTGACGGTTTGCAGGATGCGTTCGCGCTGCGCATCGGGCAGGCGTTGCAAGGCCGGCGTCTCCACGTAGACCGCGTGCCAGGCCACCGCAAGCTGCTGCGCCAGCCGCGCGGCGCTGCGCACCACGTGTTCGGCGGCATCACGCTCGCCGATGCAGCAGAGCAGCGCCGCCTCGGTCTTCCACACCGGCGTGATGGACTGGTTGACGCGGTAGGCCTGGACGTCGTCTTCGACACGATCGGCCGTGCGGCGCAGCGCGAGTTCGCGCAGCGCCATCAGGTTGCCCTTGCGGAAGAAGTTCGCCGCTGCACGTTCGGCCTGCGCGGGCAGATAGACCTTGCCGGCCCACAGGCGCTTGAGCAACTCGTCGGCCGGTGTGTCGACGAGAACCACTTCGTCGGCCCGATCGAAGAAGGTGTCGGGCAGGGTCTCATGCACGCGGATGCCGGTGATGCCACCCACCACGTCGTTCAGGCTTTCGAGGTGCTGGACGTTGAGCGTCGTGTAGACATCGATGCCGGCGGCGAGCAGTTCATCGACGTCCTGCCAGCGCTTCGGGTGGCGCGAACCGGCGGCGTTGGAATGCGCGAGTTCGTCGACGAGGATCAGCGCTGGGTGGCGCTGCAACGCACCGTCGAGGTCGAACTCGGGCAGCGTGCGGCCGTTCTGCTGCAGCAACACCGGCGGCAGCAGCGGCAGGCCTTTCAGCTGCCCCGCCGTCTCGGCGCGGCCATGCGTTTCGACCACACCGGCCAGCACGTCCAGCCCTTCGGCGCGCAGCTTGGCCGCCGCGGCGAGCATCGCGTAGGTCTTGCCGACACCGGCCGACGAGCCGAAGTAGATGCGCAGCCGGCCCCGCGCCGCCTTCTCGGCCTGCGCGTTGATCTGCTCCAGCAGCGCGTCGGGGTCGGGGCGCGTATCTGTCATGGCTTCATTGTGCGGGCGGCTTGGCCTTGATCGCATCGAGGGCCAGATTCAGGGCAAACACATTCACCCGCGGCTCGCCGATGAAACCGAGCAGGCGGCCTTGTGCGTTTGCGTCGATCAGCGATTGCACTTGCGTCAACGGCACACCCGAGGCACGCGCCACGCGCGCGGCCTGGTACTGCGCGGCCGCGAGGCTGATGTCCGGATCGAGGCCGCTGCCCGAGGCGGTGACCAGATCGACCGGCACCGGCAGCGTGTTGTCCGGGTCGGCCGCCTTCAGCGCATCGATGCGCGCCTTCACCGCATCGACCAACGCCGGGTTCAGCGGCCCGAGGTTCGAGCCGCCCGAGTTGGCGGCGTTGTACGGGTCCGGGCTTGTCGCCGAGGGCCGGCTCCAGAAGTGCGCGTTGCTGGTGAAGCCTTGCGCGATGAGCGCCGAGCCAACCGTCTTGCCATCGCGCAGGACGAAGCTGCCCGCGGCCTGCGACGGGAACACGCTCTGGCCGATGCCGGTGACAACGAGCGGGTAGGCGATGCCGGTGACGATGCTCAAGGCAGCGAACAGCACCACGGCGGGACGAAGAATTGAATGCATGGCGAGATCTCCTCAAACAAGGTGCACGGCAGCGAGCAGCAGGTCGATCAACTTGATGCCGACAAAGGGCACGATCAAACCGCCCAGCCCGTACACGACCACATTGCGGCGCAGCAGCGCTGCCGCACCGACCGCGCGGTACTTCACGCCCTTCAGCGCCAGCGGGATCAGGAAGATGATGACCAGCGCATTGAAGATCACCGCCGACAGAATCGCCGACGAAGGGCTCGTCAGGCGCATCACGTCCAGCGCCACCAGTTGCGGGTAGGTGCTGGCGAACGCGGCCGGGATGATGGCGAAGTACTTCGCCACGTCGTTCGCGATCGAGAAGGTGGTGAGCGAGCCGCGCGTCATCAGCAACTGCTTGCCGGTCTCGACGATCTCCAGCAGCTTGGTCGGGTTCGAGTCCAGGTCGACCATGTTGCCGGCTTCCTTGGCCGCCTGCGTGCCGCTGTTCATTGCCACGGCCACGTCGGCCTGCGCGAGCGCCGGTGCGTCGTTGGTGCCGTCGCCGGTCATCGCCACCAGCCGGCCTTCGGCCTGGTACTGGCGGATCAAGGCGAGCTTGGCTTCGGGCGTCGCTTCGGCAAGAAAGTCGTCCACGCCCGCTTCGGCGGCGATGGCCGCGGCGGTAAGCCGGTTGTCGCCGGTGATCATGATCGTCTTGATGCCCATGCGGCGCAGCTCGGCAAAACGTTCCTTGATGCCGCCCTTGACGATGTCCTTCAGCTCGACGACGCCGAGCACGCGCGCGCCATCGGCCACCACGAGCGGCGTGCTGCCGCGGCGCGCCACTTCATCGGCCGCCGCCTGCACCTCGGCGGGCCAGTGGCCACCGAGCGCTTCCACGTGTTTGCGGATCGCATCGCCCGCGCCCTTGCGCAAACTGCGCGTGCGGCCGTCGCTCGTGAAGTCGATGCCGCTCATGCGCGTTTGCGCGGTGAAGGGCACGAAACTCGCGTTCAGGCTCGCCATGTCGACCGCTTTGTTCGCATCCTGCAATTTGAACTTCTGCTGAGCCAGGATGACGATGCTGCGGCCCTCGGGCGTTTCATCGGCCAGCGAGGCGAGCTGCGCGGCTTCGGCCAGTTGCCGCTCCGGCAGGCCGGGCGCCGGGATCATGCCGGCGGCCTGGCGGTTGCCGAGCGTGATGGTGCCGGTCTTGTCCATCAGCAGCACGTCCACATCACCGGCCGCTTCGACCGCGCGGCCCGAGGTGGCGATGACGTTGTGCGCCATCATGCGGCTCATGCCGGCCACGCCGATGGCCGAGAGCAAGGCGCCGATGGTCGTCGGGATCAGGCACACCAGTAGCGCGACCAGGGCCGTGATGCTGACGACGGTGCCGAGCTTCGCGTTGGCGACGCTGAACACCGACATCGGCAAGAGCGTGACGACGACGACGAGGAACACGATGGTGAGCGCCACCAGCAGGATGTTCAGCGCGATCTCGTTCGGCGTCTTGCTGCGCTTGGCACCTTCCACCATCGAGATCATGCGGTCGAGAAAGGACTCGCCGGGGTTGACGCTGACCCGCATCACCAGCCAGTCCGACAGCACGCGCGTGCCGCCGGTGACGGACGAAAAATCGCCGCCCGATTCGCGGATCACGGGCGCCGATTCGCCGGTGATGGCGCTCTCGTCCACCGAGGCCATGCCTTCGATCACCTCGCCGTCGAGCGGGATCACATCGCCGGCTTCGACCAGCACGACCGCGCCCTTGCGCAACTCGTCAGCCGGCATCGGGTGCCACGACGAGCCGTGCCGCGGCTGCTCCAGCTTCTTCGCGATGACCTTGCGCTTCATGCCGCGCAGCGAGGCCGCTTGCGCCTGGCTGCGGCCTTCGGCCAGGGCTTCGGCGAAGTTGGCGAACAGCACCGTGAACCACAGCCACAAGCTGATCGCGAGGATGAAGCCGGCCGGAGCTTCGCCCTGGCCACGCAGCGCCTGCACCCACAAGAGCGTGGTGAGGATGCTGCCGACGTAGACGACGAACATCACCGGGTTGCGCCACTGCACCCGCGGGTCGAGCTTGTGGAAAGCAGAGGCGATGGCGGGCTTGACCAAGGCGGGGTCGAGCAACGAAAGAGAATTCGAGGTGTTCATGATCTTGGGTTCCTCTCGATCAGTGCGCGGCGTGCAGCATCAGCTGCTCGACCACCGGCCCGAGCGCCAGTGCCGGCACGTAGTTCAGCAAGCCGACCAGCAGCACCGCGGCGAGCAGCAGCAGCACGAACAGCGGCCCGTGCGTGGGCAGCGTGCCGGCCGTGACCGGCAGGCGCTTCTTGGCGGCCAGGCTGCCGGCAATCGCGAGCACCGGCACGATCACGCCGAAGCGGCCGAACCCCATCACGACCGCCAGGATCAGGTTGTAGAACGGCGTGTTCGCCGACAGGCCCGCGAATGCACTGCCGTTGTTGTTGGCCGCCGAGCTGAAGGCGTACAGCACTTCCGAGAAACCGTGCGGGCCCGGGTTGGCGATGCCGGCACGGCCGGCGTCAGACAGCAGCGCGATGGCGGTGCCGGCCAGCACGAGGATCGGCGTGACGAGGATGGCGATGGACATCATCTTCATCTCGAAGACCTCGATCTTCTTGCCGAGGTATTCGGGTGTGCGGCCGATCATCAGGCCCGCGATGAAGACCGCGAGGATGGCGAAGATCAACATGCCGTACAGGCCCGAGCCGACACCGCCGAACACCACCTCGCCGAGCTGGATCGCGACGAGCGGCACGGCGCCGCCGAGCGGCATGAAGGAGTCGTGCATCGCGTTCACCGCGCCGCAGGACGCGGCGGTGGTGATGGTGGCGAACAGCGTGCTCGCGCTGATGCCGAAGCGCGTTTCCTTGCCTTCCATGTTGCCGCCGGATTGCAGATCGCTCGGCGCCTGATCGACGCCGAGCGCGGCGAGCTGCGGGTTGCCAGCCTGCTCCTGCGGCGTGATGGCGAGCACCATCGCAACGAACAACACGGTCATCGCGGCGAGCACGGCAAAACCCTGGCGTTTGTCGCCCACCAAACGACCGAAGGCGAACACGAGCGCGGTCGGGATCAGGAAGATCGACAGCATCTGCAAGAAGTTCGCGAGCGGCGTCGGGTTCTCGAACGGGTGCGCAGAGTTCGCGTTGAAGAAGCCGCCACCATTCGTGCCAAGCATCTTGATCGCCTCTTGCGATGCGACCGGGCCGAGGGCGATCTGTTGCGTCGGCGCGGGTGTGTCCTCCATCACGGCATTGCCCTTGTCGTCCTTCAGCGGCTGGCCATCCGGGCCGTTCTTCGCCACCGAGTGGGTGGCGACCTCCAGCGTCGACACGTCCGGGTAGGCGGTGAAGTTCTGCACCACGCCCTGCCCCACCAGGAACACGGCGAACACGAGTGACAGCGGTAGCAGCACGTAGACGGTGCTGCGTGTCACATCGACCCAGAAGTTACCGAGTTGGCCGGTCGAGCGCGCCGCGAAGCCGCGTATCAGCGCGTAGACCACACCCATCGCGGTGGCGGCCGAAAGAAAGTTCTGCACCGTCAGCGCGAGCATCTGGGTCAGGTAGCTCATCGTCGATTCGCCGCCGTAGCCTTGCCAGTTGGTGTTGGTGACGAAGCTGACGGCGGTGTTGAAAGCGGAATCGGCGCTCACCGCCGGCAGCCCCTGCGGGTTGAACGGCAGCACGTGCTGCAAACACTGCAAGGCATAGACCGCGACCACGCCGAGGGCGTTGAAGGCCAGCAGCGCGAGCGCGTAGAACTTCCAGTCCATGTCCGCGGACGGGTCCACACCGGCGACGCGGTACAGGCTGTTCTCGACGCGAGCGATCGGCGTCAGCCAGGGTGGCAAGCGCCCTTCGGCCACCGCCGTCAGCCAGCGGCCGAGCGGCCAGGCGAGCACGAACAGCAGCACGAGGAAGACGAGCAGCTGAATCCAGGCTTGAGAAGTCATCAGAACTCCTCGGCCTTGAGCAAGGCGTAAACCAGGTAGACCAGCAAGCCGGCCGCCACGGCAGCGCACAGCGGATAGACGACATCCATACCGACCTCTTCAGGCGTTGTTCGACACACCTGAAGGGTAGGAAAGCCGCCGTCAGAACGGCGTAGAAGCTTGTGGCGGCGGCGTCAAGAAAGCGTCAAGACGGAGTGCCGGGCGGTCGCGCTGCGCCGGGGCGTTGTGTTGCGCTCATGTCCCCCGTCCGGGCTGCGCCCGGCCTCCTCCTTTACTTCGCTCCACACAACGCCCCGCCACAGCGCTCGGTCACCACCGATGCCCTTGCCGGCTTGAATCTCCGCGCGAGGCGAAGGTGCCTGCTGCCGAGGCCGTCGGGTGACCGGCGGAGTGAGGTGACGGAGGAGGTCTGGGCGCAGCCCGGGCCGGGGGACACGAACGCAGCCGGTTACCCGGCGGCCTCGGCAGCATCGCTCGGTATCAGCAAGGGCCTGGCAGCCCGAAGGGCTCAGCGGATCGAAGTCACGCTCTGCATCGCCCGCACCGCACCTGCACCGATCGACGCACCGAAGCGTTTGGCCAGCCGCTCGGCGACGTTGTCGCGCGGCGTGTAGTCGATCACCTCTTCGGCCTTGATGACTTCGCGCGCCACGTAGTCGAGGTTGCCGAGGTGATCGATCAGGCCTTGCGCCAACGCCTGCTCACCGTTCCAGTAGAGGCCGCTGAAGGTGTCCGGCGTTTCCTTCAGGCGCTTGCCGCGGCCCTCTTTCACCACCTTGATGAACTGCTGGTGGATCTGGTCGAGCATCGCCTGGGTGTAGGCCTTCTTCTTGTCGCTCATCGGCGAGAAGGGGTCGCCGATGCCCTTGTTCTCACCGGCCGTCATCAGGCGCCGTTCCACGCCGAGTTTTTCCATCGTGCCAGTGAAGCCGAAGCCGTCCATCAACACCCCGATCGAGCCGACGATGGAGGCCTTGTCGGCATAGATCTCGTCGGCCGCGACGGCGATGTAGTAGGCGCCGGAGGCGCACGACTCTTCGACCACCGCGTAGAGCTTCTTCTTGTGCAGCGCCTTCAGGCGACGGATCTCGTCATTGATGATGCCGGCCTGCACCGGGCTGCCGCCGGGCGAGTTGATCCGCAGCACCACGGCCTGCGCACCTTCGTCCTCGAAGGCACTCTTCAAGGCGCTGACGAGGTTTTCGGCGCTCGCTTCGGTGTCGGAGGCGATCTCGCCGCGTAACTCGACCAGGGCGGTGTGCGGGCCGCTCGGTGCGTTGGCGTGGTTGCGGGCGGTCACCATCCCGTAGGCCAGCGCGAAGGCCGCCACCAGCCACGCGAGGCGGAAGAACACGCGCCAGCGGCGTTCGCTGCGGCGGTCTTGCAGATAGTCGCGGGCGAACTTCTCGACGACGTTGTCCCAGGCCGGGCGGGCCGCGGGAGCGTTGCCAGGAGCGGGGTTGAGCTTGTCGTCTTGCGTGTCCATGCGGTGCTTTCAATCGCCATCGGCGAAGGCCGGGCGGGTGTCTCGGGAAGGATACCAACGGACCTGGCCATCGACCTCGTCGACCTCGATCACGGTCAACCGGCCGCGCCCGCAGGGGCCGCCGACGCAATGGCCGGTCGGCGTGTCGTAGGAGGCGCCGTGCACCGAGCAGATGATGAACTCGCGGTCGCCATCGAGGAACTCGCCTTCGCGCCAATCCATTTCGGTGGGCACGTGCAGGCAGCGGTTCAGGTAGGCCACCACCTTGCCGTCGAAGCGCAGCGCGAAGCCGCGCGCCGGCTGGCGAAAGTGCAGCACGTCGAAGACGACGGCATTGCCGCGCTCGGCCAGTTCGTCGGAGGCACACAGCGGCTGCGGCACGCGCTCTTCGTTTGCGCCTCTGAAGTCGTGGAAGGTGATCTCATCCATGCTGGTTCAGCCATGTGTGCAGGTCGGCGATGGAATGCGCCACGTGGCGCGGCGCGCAGCGCTCGAATTCGACCGGGTCGTGCGCGCCGTAACTCACGCCCACGCTCGCCGCGCCGGCGTTCGCGGCGAGCTGCAGGTCGTGCGTCGTGTCGCCGATCATCAGCGTGCGCTCGGGCGCCGCGCCCAGCTCGGCCATCAGCTCCCGCAGCATCTGCGGGTCGGGTTTCGAGGCGGTTTCGTCGGCGGTGCGGGTGGCGTCGAACACGCCCATCAGTTGTTTGCTTTGCAGCGCTTCGTCCAGGCCGCGGCGCGATTTTCCGGTCGCCACGGCGAGCCGGTGCTGGCGCTCCTTCAGTGCCGCAAGCAGCTCGAGCGCGCCGTCGAACATCAGGATCTCGTGCTGCTTGGCGAAGTAGTGGTGGCGGTAGCGATCCGCCAGCTCGGAGTAGCGCGCTTCAGGGAATTCCGGCGCGGCGTGGCGCAGCGCTTCCTTCAGGCCCATGCCGATCACGAAACTCGCGTCGCGGTCGCTCGGCACGGCCGTGCCCACATCACCGCAGGCGGCCTGGATGCTGCGGGCGATCAGCGCGGTGGAATCGAACAGGGTGCCGTCCCAATCGAACACGATCAGGTCGAAGTGGCGCGAACGCGCGGCGAGTGTCATGGTGTCAAGGCAGCGATCAAGGCCACACATTCTGCGGGCAGCGGCGCTTCCAGCTCGATGACCTCGCCGCTGGCGGGGTGCGTGAAGCGCAGCCGCCGCGCGTGCAGGAACATGCGGTCGAACTTGCAGCCGCGCACGACCTCGCCACGCGCCAGCGCCTTGTTGAGCGCGAAGTCGCCGTACTTGTCGTCGCCGGCGATCACATGGCCGGCACTGGCCAGGTGCACGCGGATCTGGTGGGTGCGGCCGGTCTTGATGGTCACGTCGAGCAGGGTGAAATCGCCGCAGGCCTGCGCCACGCGCACCAGGGTGATCGAGCGGCGGCCCTCTTCGTCTTCTTCATCGGTCGTGCGCACACGGCGCTCGCCAGCGGCATCGAGGTACTTGTGCAGCGGCGCGTCGATCACCTTCAGCTTCGCCGGCCAGGCGCCGACCACCAGGGCCGCGTAGGTCTTGCCGGTTTCACGGTTGCGGAACTGGTCTTGCAGCGCGACGAGGGCCGAGCGCTTCTTGGCGACGAGCAGCAGGCCCGAGGTTTCGCGGTCGAGCCGGTGCACGAGTTCGAGAAACTTCGCCTGCGGGCGCGCCCGGCGCAGTTGTTCGATCACGCCGAAGCTGACGCCGCTGCCGCCGTGCACCGCCACGCCGGCGGGTTTGTCGATCACGAGCAGAGATTCGTCCTCGTAGACGACCGGGAACTCGCGCGCCGGAGCGGCCGGCGCTTCGGAACGGTCCGCTGCGTTTTTGGATGTACGCACCGGCGGCACCCGCACTTCATCGCCCAGCGCGAGCCGAGTATCCGCCGCCGCGCGGCCCTTGTTGACCCGCACCTCGCCCGAACGAATGACGCGGTACACATGCGTCTTGGGTACGCCCTTGAGCAGCTTGACGAGGAAGTTGTCGAGCCGCTGGCCTTCGGAACCTTCATCGACAAGCACCCGCCGCACCTCGGGCGCAGCGTGAACCAGTTCCGGAACGAGGCTCGCCCGCGGGCTTTTCGCAGCCGATGGAGCCGAAGGTTTGACCCCTATAATGCGTTGCACCACGTTGCTGCGGTAAGTGTTTGATTTTTCACAGTTTACCGTCGCACTGCGGCACAACGTGGCGGTCAGGTTCGGCCTGACCACAGGTGATGCAACGCTTCATGGCAAGCGGCGGGCACTGTCCCCAAGTGACAGCGCGGCCACCGGCCCGAAGCGGCAGAGCAAACAGAAAACAAACCCAAACAAAAGGTTTTCAGGCGGGAGACAAGCGCTGTCGGCGACGAGCCGGTAACGCAATATCAGGCGCTCCTGCCCGCGTCCAGTGACCCGAAGCGGATGTTCACCCCGGCCCCCAACCCACTGCGCTCCGTGCGCTTGCTGCCCCGGCAACCCGCCGGCTTCGCAGCGAGCCCGCCCGGCGCTGCGCGGTTGTTGCCCGTGAACGACTGCCGAACGCGACCCCTGCCCTTCGGGCAGGAGCGCCTGATATTGCGTTACCGGCTCGTCGCCGACAGCGCTTGTCTCCCGCCTGAAAACCTTTTGTTT
>JANYJL010000204.1 GCA_025361845.1 Rhizobacter sp. | reverse complement strand
CATGAAGTTGGTCAGTGGCGCTGAGCTCGTTCAGGTCATCAGCAGCGAAGCCCCTTTGGGCAGGGCCATGCTGGGTAAATGCGAGGGTGATGAGGTGTCGATACAGGTCGCTCCGATCCGACAGCAGTTTGAGGTGCTGCGGGTTCATTGAGCCGCAAGCAAGTTCACGCCGGATTGATCGGAAATTACTCGCCCCGTGTGCACCTACACTGGGCCGCTCGCCTCAACCTGAGGAGCCCCTCGTGTCGCCCATCAGAAGCCTGCTCTCCGCCGCGTTGTTCGCCACGGCAATGCTCCTGTCAGGCTGTGCCACACAAGGCGCGGCAACGAGCCCAGCGACGACGAGCGCCGAGGCGAAAGCATCTCCTGCGCTCGTGCCGTTCGCGTCCGATGAAGGTGTGGCGCGTTTTGCTCAGTCAGGCGCGAAGGCCGATTTCGCGGCGCTCGCCAACCAGTTTGAAGCCCAGTACAACGGCGCGTTCTGCGGGCCCACCTCGGCCGCGATCGTGCTCAACGCCGTGAACAGTCGCAGTGCCGACCTGCAACGCGACCACACGCGGCTGCGCAAGGACGATGTGCAGTTCATGCCAGCCGGCTTGGATCCGATCGTCCCCCGGTTCACGCAAGACAGCGTGATTGACAGGGGCCCCAAGACACGTGCGCAGGTGCTTGGCGAGCCGACCACCATTGGCAGCAAGCAAGTCCAGGACTTCGGCTACCAGTTGCGCCAGTTTGACGCCATGCTGCATGCCAACGGCCTCGTCACAACAGTCGTCGTCGTCGACGACGCACGCAACGGGCAGGCCATCCGCGCTGACCTGGTCGACAACCTGGCGCGCGGCGGCAACTACGTGATCGTGAATTACAAGCGTGAGGCCGTAGGCCAGAAGGGCGGTGGCCACATCTCGCCGCTGGGCGCCTACGACGCTGGGTCAGACTCGTTCCTCGTGCTGGATGTCAACCCGGCAGTAGCGGGCTGGGTCTGGATGCCTGCGGCCACACTGGTGAGAGGCATGCGCACTTTTGACACGGTGGAGAACCGCGGCTACGTGCTGGTCCACGCGCCATAAGCCCTGCCCGCTTTGTCGGAACGTCCTTGAGGCGAGACGCAGCCAAGGATGCGCGGGCTCAGTTCGTCGCTCAACTGAGCCCACAGGTATCAAACAAGCCCGGCAATTCGAGCGTCTCGGTCAACCCGCGCAGGACTGCTATACATTCGTTTTGGCACGCACCAACCGAGAGAACCCATGTCGATTTCATCCATCCTGAAGGGCACCGTGGTCGCACTGGCATTTGCAACCAGTGCGCCGCTTTTCGCACAGGGCACGCCCATCAATTCGGCAGCATTCGATTCGCTGGTCGCTCAGGGCCCCATCGCCGACGCCGCGGCCATCGCTGCAAACAATTGGGCCAGCAAGATCAAGCAGACGGGTACGCTGCGCCTTGGCGGCACCCAGACTTCGAACCTTTTTTCGCTGCTCAACGAGAAGGACGGCAAGATCCGAGGGTTCGACGCAGGCGTGGCCCAGCTCCTCACTCGTTACATCCTGGGCGATGGGACCAAGTACCAGTTCACCCAGATCAACTCGTCCACACGCGAACAGGTGCTCATCAACAACCAGGTGGACATGGTGTTGGCCACCTATTCCATCACCCCTGCCCGCGCGGAGAAGATTTCTTTCGCAGGGCCTTACTACACCTCGCAGGCGGGAGTGTTGATCAAGTCGAACAACAAGGCGATCCAATCGCATGACGATCTCGCCGGCAAGAAGACCGCCACCCAAGCGGGCTCGACCGGGCCGGCCATCCTTGCGCAATTTGCGCCCAAGGCCATCGTGCAAGAGTTCCAGACCCACCAGGAAGCCCTCGACGCCCTGCGCCAGGGACGCGTGGACGCCTACGTGACCGACTACACGCTGCTGCTCAACGCCTTGAGCCTCGGCACTGGCGACGCTCAGTTGGCGGGTGCACCCTTTGGCCCGCAAGACCCGTACGGAATTGGCCTGCCCAAGGGCTCGGACGGCGTGGCCTTCGTCAATGCCTTCCTGAAAAAGATCGAATCCGACGGCATCTGGGCCAAGCTGTGGACGGTGACCATCGGGCAGCGCAGCGGCAGCACGAACGCTCCGACGCCGCCTCCAATTCCTTGAGCGATGGGCAGTGTCGTCCGGATCCTCGCCGACCACGGGCCCGCTTTCGGTGAGGCACTCCTGCTCACATGGAAGCTCACGGCTCTGTCGTTCGTGGCCGGCTTCGCGCTGGGCATTTTCATCACCGTCGCCCGGCTGCTGCCGCTTCGACCGCTTCGCCTGGTGCTGACCGGCTACGTCGAGGTCTTTCGCAACATCCCGAGTGTTGCGCTGCTGATCTTCATCGTGTTCGCGCTGCCCGATCTCAATGTCCTGATCGACTATGAGCCGAGCGTGATCCTGACCCTGAGCTTGGTGTGCTCCGCATTCACGGCAGACTATCTGCGCACGGGCATCAATACCGTCGATGACGGCCAAGTAGAGGCCGCACGCAGCCTCGGCATGCGACCGATGGTCGTCATCTCGTCGGTGGTGTTGCCACAGGCGCTGCGCTCGGTGGTCCAGCCGATGACATCGCTTTTGATCGCGCTGATGCTGTCGACGTCGTTGGCGTCACAGGTTCCGCTGCCAGGCCGGGAGGTCACGGCGCTGGTGGCCAAGATCGCCAACGACTCTGCCGACGGGATCTCCGCGTTCGCAGTGGCCGCTGCGATGTATCTGATTTCTGGCTTGCTCATCGCCTGGGCGGGCGCCACGCTGGAGAAGAAAGTGCGGATCCTGCGATGAGCCGCGCGTTGGAGGAGATTCTCTTCGCTGACCTGAGCCACAGGGCGCAGACCATCACCCGGGCCGTCAGCGTGACTGTCGCTGCGGCGGTGGTCGTGCTGCTCATGGGCATCGTGGTCCGGTTCCAGGCCGCGGGCCAGTTGGACGTCCGGCTCTGGGGGTTGTTTGCGTCGATGACGACCTGGGCCTTTCTGGCGAAGGGCCTGCTCGGCACGCTGGCGTCGGCGGCAGTGGCGGCCGTCATCGCGCTGGTCCTGGGGCTGGTGCTCCTGGCGGGCCGCCTCTCGAGGCGACGGGGCGTGCGATGGCCCGCCATCGCGGTCATCGAATTCCTGCGCGGCGTGCCGACCCTGCTGCTCATCTATGTGTTCTTCCTGGCCCTCCCGTCGGCTGGCATCAAGCTGAGCGCCTACTGGATGCTGACCTTGCCAGTGGGACTCAGCACCGCCGCCGTGGTGGCCGAGATGTACCGCGCAGGCGTGGCCGCCGTTCCCCAGGGCCAAACCGATGCGGCCCGCGCCCTGGGCCTCAGTGGAATACAAGTCTTCGCCCATGTCGTCTTTCCCCAAGCGCTGCGTTACATCGTGCCGGCACTGGTCGCACAACTGGTCATCGTGGTCAAGGACACCACCTTCGGCTACGTCGTCACCTATGGCGAACTGATGCAGAACGCCAAGGTGCTCATCGCCAACTACCGCTCGCTTGTACCCGTGTACCTTGTCGTGGCGGTGCTGTACTGCTTGGTGAACTACGCCATTTCGAGTGCAAGCCGCCGTCTCGGCCGGCCTCTGCATTGACGTCAACATCAAGGGCGCTGGGATGACCCCCAAGCGGCCTCTCGCGGCTCAGTCCCACTCGTACCTCAGGCCCGCCCACACCCCACGCGGCGCGCCAAGGCCCAGGAAGGTCTCGCTCGCCGCGCTGCCCGGGTCGAAGCTGCGGCTCGGATTCGCGAACACGTTCTCGCCGAGGATGCCGAAGTTGGCGTACTTCCGGTTGAACAGGTTGTTGATGCGTGCGAACACCTCGAAGCCCTTGCCCAGCTCGTACTCGGTGTCCAGGTTCATGACGCCGTAACCGGGCACCTTGCCGTTCGCATCCAGGTTGTTCTCGTCACCGCGTGCGCGGCTCGAACCGCTCATGATGACGTTCGCACCGATCTGCCACTTGTCGCTCGGCTCGGCGTCGAAGCGCAGGCGCAGCGTCTGGCGCGGTATGCCGGGGATGTGCGCGCCCTTGGGCACGACGATGTCGCCGCCCGCATCGGCCGATGAATTGTTCGGGCTGTTCTCGGTGAAGGCGGTCGCATACGTCGCCGCGATGACGCTGTAGCGCGCCACCACGTCGATCGGCCCGAAGCGTGTTCCTGCGGTCAGTTCCACACCTTGGCGACGCGTCTTGCCAACGTTCTGGAAGAAGCCCGCGTTGATGGCGCCGCCGCTGCTGACGAACTGGATGTCGTCTTGCAGGTCGGTGCGGTACACCGCCACGCTCCAGGTGTCGGCGCCCTGTTTTCCACGCGCGCCGATCTCGACCGTGCGCGCCACCACCTTCTTCAGCGGCGGGTCGGCGAGGAAGCTGTTGGGCAGCTTGCACGGCGCCAGCGGGTCGGCGCAGGTGAGCTCGATGGCGGTGGGCGCGCGCATGCCTTCGTTGTAGCCGGCATAGAAGGTGTTCAGCTCGTTCGGGTTGAAGTTCAAACCGATGGCCGGGTTGAAGCGCGCGAAGCTGTGGTCGCCGTCGAGTTCAGGCGCCGCGCCGCTGCGGTCGCGGATGCTGACGTGCGCGGCGTTGTAGCGGCCCGAAGCGGTGAGCGACCATTCTGGCGTGAGCGACAGCGTGTTTGCGGCAAACAGCGCGAGGCTGCGGTTGCGTGTCTGCGCATCGGTTTCGGGTTCGAACACATCGGTGGCCACGGCGGCGCGTGCGGGCGTGAAGGCCGCCGGCTGCGAGTCCTGTGTGAAGCGGGCGCGCCCGAAGTCGCCACTGGCGCCGACGACGAACTGGTTCTTGAATCCGCCCACCGGCTGCTTCAGCGTCAACTGCACGCCGAGGCCGTAACTCGTCTGGTCGATGGCCGAGCGGTCGTTCAGCGCTTCCACCGTGTCGGGCAGGCCGGTGCCGGGATCGATGGCACCGTAGGCATCGTTCACGTTGCTGCTGGTGTTGTGGTTGCGGTAGCGCCGCACGTAGGCATTGCCGCCGAGCACCACACCCTCGCTGACGACATGGCGGCCGGTGGCCGCGAGCATCACCGCGCGGTTCTCGTTCAGGTCGGGGAAGGTGTAGGCCTGGCGCCGGTTGTCGAGGAACAACGTGGGCAGTGTCTGTGTGCCTTCGAGCCGGTTGTCGGCGGCCGTGAGGCTGAGGTCGAAGGCCGTGCCGCCCGCCTCGTAGCCGGCCTTGCCGTAGAACTGCGTCACCCGGCTCGGGTTGTGCTCGGCCCAGCCGCGTTCCTTCGACACGTTGGCGGTGCTGAACCAATCCCACGCACCCGCTTCGCCGCCTTGTTCGTACTGGACCGACCTTCGCCCGAAGGAGCCGCCCGACAACTCGACCGAGCCGCCTGGATGCGACTTGCCGCTCTTCGTCGTGACCGACAACGCGCCACCCAGCGTGTTCAAGCCGAACAGCGGGTTCGAGCCCGGAATGATCTGGATGCCGGCGATGGCCGATTGCGGAAGCAGGTCCCAGTTGACGACATCGCCGAAGGGCTCGTTGATGCGCACACCGTCCTGAAACACCGACAGGCCTTGCGGCACGCCGAGCAGGGGCGATGCGGTGAAGCCGCGAAAGCTGATGTCGAGCTGGTATGGGTTGCCCTGCGCCGCGTTGACGGTCACGCTCGTCGGGTTGTTCTCCAGGAACTCGGCGAGGTTGCCTTGGCGCTGGCGCGCGATGTCACGGCCGTTGAAAGTCTGCACGTTGGCCGGCACATCGCGCAGCGCGGTGCCCAGGCCGGGCAAGGGCGTGGTGCCGATCACCTCGACACGTGGCAAGGTCGTTGCGGCCGGTGTGCTTTGCGCGTGTACGCCGAGGGCGGGCAGGGCAGCGAGGCAGACGGCGGCGCAGGCGCGCAACGTGAAGGTGCTTGGGCTGGTCATGGGGGGGGGGGGGTGGCCGTCGGGGCGTGATGCGTTGCATCGACGCTAACAAGCGGCCCTTGCGCGCGACAGGGAAAAACTCCCGGTGCGTCTGCTGGTTAGCCCTCAGACACCGGATGTGGTGATCACGCCGTGGCGGATCGCCAGGTGCACCAGCGCCGCCGACGTGGTGACACCGAGCTTGTCCTTGATGAGGGTCTGGTGGTTCGACAACGTCTTCGGGCTGAGCTTCAGGGCCGCCGCACATTCGTTCAGCGAATGGCCTTGCGCGAGCAGGCGGAACACCGCGAACTCGCGCGCACTGAGCGTGGCCAGGCGCTGGGCTTCGTGTTCGGTGTCGCGTTGCAGCAAGGCCGGCGCGAGGTCGGGGCCGAGGTAACGCTGGCCGGCGTGCAGCGCACGCACAGCGTCTACCAGGCAATCGGGCGGGCTGGCCTTGGTGACGAAGCCACGCGCGCCGCCTTCGAGCGCGCGGCGCACGAGCATGGCGCTGTCGTGCATGCTGAACACCAGTACTCGCGCACGCGCGTCGCGCAGCAGCACGCGGCGGATGAGTTCGAGCCCGCCGCCGCCCGGCATCGCCAGATCGGTGACGATCACGTCGGGCGTGTGGGCGACGCAGGCGGCATAGGCCGCATCGCCATCGTCGGCTTGCGCGACGACGGCGATGCCGCCCGCCTGGTCGAGCAGGCGCAGGTAACCGCTGCGCACCACCGGGTGGTCGTCGACGAGCAGCACGCGGATCATGGCTGGGCCTTTGGCAGCGGCAAGGGAAGTGGCAACTGCAGCGTGATATTCACGCCCGCACCCGGCGCGGAGCGAACCACCAGCGTGCCGCCCAGCGCTGCGGCACGCTCGGTGGCGCCGAGCAGGCCCATGCCACCGGAAGCGTGCGCCGGGTCGACACCGCGCCCATCGTCCTGGATCGTGAGGCTCAGCGTCTCGCCGGCCCGTGACAGCCGCACGCGCACGCTGCTCGCCTGCGCATGGCGCGTCACGTTTGTCAGCGCTTCCTGGGTGACGCGATAGACCGCCATGTCGATCGCATCGCCGAGCGGCTGCAGCAGCCCTTCGTGGTGGAACACGCAGGCGGTGCCGGTGCGCTCTTCCCACGATTCGCACAGCTCCTGCATCGCGACGACGAGGCCGAGCGTGTCCAGGTTCAGCGGGCGCAGCCGGCTGAGCAGATCGTGCACGAGGGTGTACAGGCGCAGCGCCTGGCCCTCGGCGCGCTCGGCGGCGAGGCCGATGCCTTCGTTCGCCGCACCGTCGCAGTGGCGGATGAAGGCCAACTCGACGCGGATGGCGCTGCAGGCCTGGCCCACTTCATCATGCAGGTCGCGCGCGAGTGCGGCACGTTCGCTTTCTTGCAAGGTGATCAGGCGGCGTGCGAGTTCGCGGTTCTGGCGCAGCAGTTCGTTGACGCTGTGTTCGGCCTGCTCACGCAGGCGCAGCTCGGCCAGGGTGTCGCGCCGCCGCCGCATCGCGAACCAGGCCAGGCTCACGGCCAGCACGGTCAGGCTGAGTGGCAACTCGTCGGCCTGCCAGCGTTCGTAACGCGCCAGCACGTGCGACATCCACTCGTTGAGTTCGAGCGCGGAGGAAAGGGCGTAGCAGCCGAGCGTCACGGCAACCACGACGATCAGGTCGGCACGCCAGCGCGCGCGCCGCACCGCGGGGGCGCTCAAAGGCGCGCTGGTGCGTGGTTCGGCGAGCGGGGCTTCGTCTTGCATGGGGGCAGTGGACCATGGAGCGGGTGAATCGGCGCGGATGATGCGGGCCGCGTGCTGCTGCACAAAGGTACAGGCTCGATAGTTGCACCGCACGGCCGATGCCTGCCTCGCTCTGGAAGTCTTTGTCGCGCTCGGTCGTCGTTGCGCTTTCGCCGTGCTTGCTGATGGCCGCTCCTGCCGCTCAAGAGCAGGCCGATCCGTACGGCGGCGATCCGCTGCAAAGCTTGCAGTGGCCCGACTTGAAGAAGGAATACGTGGCGAACGCCGCGATGGTGTTCGATGTGCGGGTGCAGGTGCGCGCACCTGCCTTTGCCGAAGACCCGATGAACGTGCCGGTGAGTGTCTCCGTCACCGGCCTGCCGGACGTGGAAGAGATCGTCGTGCTGGTCGACCGCAACCCGATCCGCAAGGTGCTGGCCTACTTTCCGCTCGCCGCGTTGCCGAGCGTCGCCTTCCGCTTCAAGCTCGAACAGGCGAGCCCGGTGCGCGCGTTGGCCCGCACGCGCGATGGGGTGTGGCATGTGGGCGGCACGCTGGTCGATTCGTCGGGCGGCGGTTGCACGGTCGCCGGTGCGAGCCGCAAGGACGGCAGCTGGGACCGCACGCTCGGCCAGGTGAGTGCGCGTGTGTTCGAGAACGCGACCCCGGTACCTGGCTTCGCACTCACCGGTGCGGCGCGCTTGCGCTTGCGTGTGATGCACCCGATGGACACCGGCCTGGCCAACGGCATCCCCGCGTTCTACGTCAACCACGTCTCGGTGCGCGACGAGCACGGGGTCGAGCTGCTGAAGCTCGACACCTTCGAGCCGGTGAGCGAGAACCCGGCGTTCTCCTTCGATTTCGCGGGCCGGCAAACCGGCGCGCTCACGGTCGTCGGCAGCGACAACAACGGCAACCGCATTCACAGCCGGGTCGAGTGATGTGCGGCTGGCGTGGTTTCGTCGCGGTGGGCTGGTTCGTCGCGCAGGTGGTGTCGGCGCAAGGCCTGGCGCCGCGTGTGAACGCCACGAATTTCGACCTCGGTTTGCAGGCCCGCGAGCTGGCTCCGGGGGTCTTTGTCGTCGAAGGCACGAATGCCGACTTCAGCCCGGCGAACGGCTGCTACATCATCAACACCGGCTTCATCGTGACCGGCGCCGGCGTGCTCGTGATCAACACCGGCGCCTCGCGCCGCCAGGGCGAACAACTGCGTGCGCTGATCGCCCGCACGACTGTTGAGCCTGTGGTGCGTGTGCTGCACCTGAACCTGCACCCCGACTACTTCCTCGGCAACCAGGCCTTTGCCGATGTGCCGCGCGCGGCCACTGTGGCTACCACCGCGGGCATGGCGCGTGAGGGCGCTTCCTATGCCGCGAACCTCTACCGCCTGTGCGGTGACTGGATGAAGGGCACCGAGCCGCTGTTGCCCGACACACCGATTGCGGCCGGCCCGCTGCGCATCGGCGAGCGTGAGTTCGAGTTGTTGGAGATGACGGGCCACACCGCCTCCGACCTCGTGCTTATTGACCGCCGCAGCGGCGTTGCCTTCGTCGGTGGCCTCGTGTTCGCGCATCGTGTGCCGACCACGCCGCATGCGCAGCTCGACGCGTGGTTTGCGAGCCTCGATGCGATGGCCGCGTTGGCCGCACGCGGCATCACGCAGATCGTGCCGAGCCACGGCCCGGTGGCGCGCGGTGCCGAAGGCATCGACGAAACCCGCCGCTACCTGCATTGGCTCGACACGAGCTTCAGCGCCGCCGCGCGGCAAGGCCTGGAGATGAGCGAGGTGCTCACGCTGCCCGTGCCGGCCGAGTACCGCGCCTGGGCGGCCTTCCAGACCGAGTACGTGCGCAACGTGGCGCACCTCTACCCGCGCTACGAACAACGCGCCTTGCAAGGCCGCTGAACGCCGGCCCGTGCCGCTGCGAGGGCGCCTGTTCGACTTTGCAGCAAGCCCTGCACAGGCCCTGGTGTTTACCCAAACACCTGAATGCAGCGGACCCACGCCAATGCTCCATCGTGCAGCGGCCGAGCCCGGCGCGTGGCCGCGGTGCGGCCGGAAAGCGCGCGCCGGCAAATGGCACAGACATTGCCCCCCAGCACCTGAGCGGAAAGATCACGCCTCTTTCAACCCACACGTCCGTTCAAACCCTGAGGAGACAACCCATGAACCTGAAACTCTTGCCCGCACTCATCGCGCTGGGCCTCGCTGCGACCGGAGCCCACGCGGTAGTGACCGACCAGATGATCGAAAACGACGCCAAGACACCCGGCGATATTCTTTCGTGGGGCCTCGGCACCCAGGGCCAACGCTACTCGCCGCTGAAGCAGGTGACACCCGCCAACGTGGCCAAGCTCGCGCCCGTCTGGGCCTTCTCCTTCGGCGGCGAAAAACAGCGCGGCCAGGAATCGCAGCCCGTCATCCACAACGGCAAGATGTTCGTGACGGGTTCGTACTCGCGCCTGTTCGCACTCGACGCGGCCACCGGCAAGAAGCTCTGGAAGTACGAGCACCGCCTGCCCGAGGGCATCATGCCCTGCTGCGACGTGGTGAACCGCGGCGCCGCGCTGTACGACAACCTGGTGATCTTCGCCACGCTCGACGCGCAGCTCGTCGCGTTGAACCAGGACACCGGCGACGTGGTCTGGAAAGAGAAGATCGACGACTACGCCGCGGGCTACTCGGCCACCGCAGCGCCCATCATTGCCAATGGCCTGATCCTGACCGGTGTGTCGGGTGGCGAGTTCGGCGTGGTCGGCCGCGTCGAAGCGCGCGACGCGAAGACCGGCCGCATGGTCTGGATGCGCCCGACCGTCGAAGGCCACATGGGCTACTCCTTCGACAAAGACGGCAACAAGAAGGAAATCGGCATCTCCGGCACCACCAACAAGAGCTGGCCGGGCGACCTGTGGAAGACCGGTGGCGCCGCCACCTGGCTCGGCGGCACCTACAACGCGAAGACGGGCCTGGCCTACTTCGGCACCGGTAACCCGGCCCCTTGGAACAGCCACCTGCGCAAGGGCGACAACCTGTTCTCGTGCTCCACCGTCGCGATCGACGTGAAGACCGGCCAGATCGTCTGGCACTACCAGGGCACACCGAACGACGGCTGGGATTTCGACGGCGTCAACGAGTTCGTGACCTACGACGAAGGTGGCAAGGTGCTCGGCGGCAAGGCCGACCGCAACGGCTTCTTCTACGTCATCGACGCGAAGAACGGCCACCTCGAAAACGCCTTCCCCTTCGTCAAGAAGATCACCTGGGCGACGGGCATCGACCTGAAGACCGGCAGGCCGAACTTCGTGCCCGAAAACCGCCCCGGCGACCCGACCGCGGGGGCCGATGCGAAAAAGGGTGTTTCGGTGTTCTCGGCACCGTCCTTCCTCGGTGGCAAGAACCAGATGCCGATGGCTTACAGCCCCGACACCAAGCTCTTCTACGTGCCGGCCAACGAGTGGGGCATGGAGATCTGGAACGAGCCGATCACCTACAAGAAGGGTGCGGCCTACCTGGGTGCGGGCTTCACCATCAAGACCGTCAACGACGACTACATCGGCGCGCTGCGTGCGATCGATCCGAAGACCGGCAAGATCGTCTGGGAAGTGAAGAACAACGCGCCGCTGTGGAGCGGTGTGCTGACGACCGGCGGCAACCTGGTGTTCTGGGGCACGCCCGAGGGCTTCCTGAAGGCGGCTGACGCGAAGACCGGCAAGGTGGTCTGGGAGTTCCAGACCGGCTCTGGTGTCGTGGCACCTCCCATCAGCTGGGAGCAGAGTGGCGAGCAGTTCATCAGCGTCGTTTCCGGTTGGGGCGGTGCGGTGCCGCTGTGGGGTGGCGACGTGGCCAGCAAGGTCAACTACCTGGAGCAGGGTGGCATGGTCTGGGTCTTCAAGATTCCGAAGGTCGTGGCTTCTGCGCCCACCGATGCGAAGACCGCGAAGGCGGTTGAAGTGAAGGTCGCGAAGGCACCTTGATCTCGATGTGAGAACCAGGCGTTGCGGCGCTTGGGTTCAAGTGAAAACACCGGCCTTCGTGCCGGTGTTTTTCGTTTGTGCAACTCGCCGCTCAAAGGCCGGGCAGAGAGCGCCCCACCGCAGCGCGACCGCTCACATAGCAGCGTGTCGCCTATCCGCCCACACTGCGCGCCAACCCCATCCGCTCGACGATCCCGCGTTCCTTCGCAAACGCCTCGCGACAAGCCTGCGCATAGTCCGCCGGGCCGAGGTAGGCCGGCTCCTGGTCGTACTTGGCAAGCTCCTGCACGACCATCGGATCGAACAGCGCGGCCTTGAAGGCATCGTGCAGCGTGCTCACCACGCTCGCACTCAACCCCCGCGGCCCGCCGAGGCCGAAGGGCGACATCGCGACGATGTCGAAACCGAGGTCGCGCAGTGTCGGAACCTGCGGCCAACGCTTGGTGCGCTGCGCGCCGAAGGTGGCGAGCAAACGCAGCCGGCCGCTGTCGACGAAAGGGCCGAAACCGGTGGAGTTGACGCCCACCATCACCTGCCCCGAGTTCACCGCGATCATCTGCTCCGAGGTGCCTTTGTAGGGCACGTGGATGTAGCTCAGGCCGCGTGCGGTGAACAGTTCTTCGAGCACCACGTGCGGCGTGGTGCCGACGCCGTTGGTGCCGATGCTCAGCTCGCCGGGATGCGCGCGTGCGTAGACGAACAGGTCGTCGAGGTTGCGGAAGGAGCTGGCCGCGGCGACGAGCACGCCGAAGGTCACGCCGGTCAGCTGGATGATGGGCGTCACGTCGCGGATCGGGTCCCACAGCACCTTCTGCGTGTAGGGCGTGCGGAAGATCGGCTGCGGCAGCTGCGCGATCGTGTAGCCGTCGGGCTCGGCCTGCTGAAGGATCGGCATCGCGAGCGTGCCGCCTGCGCCGCCGCGGTTTTCGATGACGACACGCTGGCCCAGGCTGCGCCCGGCGATCTCGGCCAGCAGGCGCAGCGAGATGTCGGTGGCGCCGCCCGCGGGCCACGGCACCCACAGCGTGATCGGGCGGGAGGGGAAGGCGCCAGGGCCCTGCGCGAACGAACGCGTTGCGAGGCCGGCCGACGCCGCGACCAGCAGCGTTCGCCGCGACAAACCTGTCTTCATTTCCCCTGCCATGACACCAACTCCATCTTCACCACACCTCCACTGAGGAACGCCGATTTCACGGGCTCCTGCCGCTCCAGCCGCACCAGGCCGACGCCGGGGCAATACCACTCGAATGTGGTCAGCGGCAGGTCGCGCCAGCCGCTCGTCGGGTCGGCGAAGAGCCGCACGGTGGCCGCCCCTTTCACACGAACACACCCTTCCCATTGACCGGCCGGCGTGCTGATTCGTTCCGTCACCGACTCGATCGTGTAGAGCATCGGGATCGACGGATGCGTGTGGCGGATCTCGCGCGGGAACTCCGAGCGCCGCGCGAGCAGGTAGGCCGTGGTCGAGGCCTGCCACTGCGTGCCGGGAACATAGGGCTTCTTCAGCACGTAGCGGCGCTGGGCGTCGGGCTTCGGTGCGTCGTCCAGCTCGCTGCGTGCGGCCACGCGGTAGATGCCGGTCTCGTCGCTGCGCAGCCAGTATTCGGCGCCGCTGCTGCTGCGTCGGCGTGCGGTGGGCAGGCCATCGAAACTTTCAGCGCTCAGGCTGCGCAATTCGAAAGGCTCGCGCAGCGCGGCTTCGCCGTCGACTTCGGTCGTGAGCTGGTAGTCCCACACCTGGCCGGCTTGCAGAGGGAACAGCGTTTCGCCGTCGTGCGACGAACACGAGATCAGCAGCGCGACCGAGCAACAAGCGGCAAGCAGCCTCATCACTTCTCCGGCAACTGCGGTATCGGCATGTCAGCGATCTTCACGACCTGCTCGTCGCTGCCGGGCCGCAACCACGACAGGCCGCGCTTGCCCACTCTGGGTTCCGAGGTGCCGATCTGGCTCACCCCCTGGCGTGCCTTCTTCATGCCTTCGTTGAGCAGGGCATGCAGGTCCTTCGCATACGGCAGCCGATAAGCACGCGGCTGCGGCGAAGGCTTGCCGTCCTGCAGCGCATTGACCCACACGTAGAGCGCGCCGGCGCTCTTCGGCGTCGGCTCGTCGATCACCGCGGCAAGCAGCACGAAGCGTTCGGGCAGCGCCTCCGCATTCGGCCAGCCCCACATGTTGTGCACCAGTTCGTTGGCGTGGAAATAGAACACCGTCACGCCGACCACCAGCACGCCCTTTAGCCAGACCGGCCAGCGCGACCACAGCAGGGCCAGCGCGCACAGCAGCACGAGTGCCGCAAAACTCAGGATGACCGACAGCGTCATAGGCGTTGAACCAGCTTCTTGGGCAGGGTGTTGACATTGGCCACGCTGCCGTCGGGCAGCACGGTGAAGCGTGCGAGCGTGGCTTCATCGCCCTTGCGTGCGAGCGTCGCCTGGCCGTAGAACACGACTTCGGCGCGCGGGTTGACCTTGATGATCGAGACCGTCACCGGCACCGGCTCGCCGTTCTTCGTCTCGTAGTAGTTGACGTTGACGGTGAACTCGCCCGGCTCGATGCCGCGGATCGTTGCCACCTCGACGTTCAGCGGGTTCACGATCTCCTTGCCGTTGATCGTGATCACGTCGTTCGTCATGCCGCGGTCGTCGCGGTCCAGGTGCATCAGGCCGGCATCGCGCTGGCGGAACCACAGCAGGTTGCCGACTGGGTCTTCGACCCAGGTGTCGATGTCGTTAGGGTTGAAGTCAGGCCAGGACACATTGATGATGAACTCGGCCTTCGACGGAATGTCGCCCGCCTTCAAGGCCTTCGGGTTCATGGCCAGCAGAGCGACGATGAAGCAGAAGACGAAGGCGATCAGCATGTTGAACAACATGTCGTAGAACGGATCGACCTCGGGCTCGCGGGTCTGGCGGCGGGAGCGCATGGCGACGCGCTCACTTCGCCTGCGGCAGGTTCAGGCCACGGCGCTGGCAGTCGGCCACCAGGCGATCCGCATAACGATCGAGCCGCGTGAGCTGCAGGCCGAGCAGGATGTTGCCGACCAGCCCCACCATCGTCGTCAGCAGCGCGACACCCAGGCCGGTGGTCAGGCTGCGCAGCAGGTCTTGCGATTGCGAAGGGTCGAAGCTCTGCACATTGCCGATCTGCAAGGCCAGGATCGAGAAGCCGATCACCTTGCCGAGCAGGCCGAGTTTCAGCTGGATGCCGTTCACCCACCACGCGGTGCCGTGCGGCCCGTGGGTCTGTTCTGTCAGCAGGTCGAGCGGGGCATTGCTGTCGCGCGGGGCCGCAGCGAGAGCCTGCCAATACTCGGAAGCCCAGCCGCGCGATGCCTGCATCAGTGCGCGTTGCTGTTGCAGCTCACGTGCCCGCGCGCCGCACCACAACGTGGCCGCGGCGAACACGACGATGATGACGAGGGTGATGCCGGTCGGGTCGGAGGCGAGCAGCAGCGACCATACGCCGCGCACGCCGAGCAGCCAGGTCGCGAACAGCAGCATGCCGCCGAGCGCGGCCCATTCGAGCCAGAGCGGCTCGGGCGCGACCTTGTCACGCGACGGCTCGTGCGCCGTCGAAGGCGCGCCACCGGCCGGGCGCATCAAGCCTGCCCACTTCAACATCAGCCGCCTCCGCGTTTGGTGAGGCCGCCGAAACCACGCTGTGGGTCGTAACCCCAGCACGCGATGCCGAAGAACACCGCCAGGCAGCCCAGCACGACCCAGGGCGAGGCGCCCGGGTCCTTGTCGTAGAGCGCGAAGCGCATCCACTCGACGGCGTGCGTGAAGGGGTTGAAACGTGCGAGCTGATACACCCAGGTGGCGCCCGATTCTTCGAGCTTCCACAGCGGGTAGAGCGCGGTGGACATGAAGTACATCGGGAAGATCACGAAGTTCATCGTGCCGGCGAAATTCTCGAGCTGCTTGATGTTCACCGACAGCAAGAGGCCGAGTGCGCCGAGCATCAGCGCCGCCGCGGTGGTGGCCACGATCACGTGCACGAGGTGCCAGCCGAAGAAGGGCAGTTGCGTGCCCAGCAGGGCGGCGACGATCACGAAGGCGAGCGCCTGCAACAAGGACAGCACGGCCGTCGCAACGAGCTTGCAGAACAGGATCCACGCGCGTGGCAGCGGCGCGGTGAGCAGCAGCCGCATCATGCCCATTTCGCGGTCGTAGACCATCGCGAGGGACGACTGCATGCCGTTGAAGAGCAGCACCATGCCGACCAGGCCGGGGGCGATGTAGACGTCGTAGGAGATGTAGGTGTCGTAAGGCTCGACGATGGCGACGCCGAACACATTGCGGAAGCCCGCCGCGAAGACTGCGAGCCAGAGCAACGGGCGCACGAGCGCGGAGACGAGCCGGCCGGACTGGCGCGAGAACTTGAACAGCTCACGCAGCACGATGGCGCTGAGCGCCTGCAACAGGTGGCGCGGCCCGCTGCGCAGCGCGGCGGCCTCGCTCACGATGCGGCCTTGCAGAGCTTCTCGGGGGCGTCGGCGCCGAGGGTGTCGAGCACGTTCTTCGGATGCAGGATGCCGTCCACCGGCGCGAGGCTGATGACGCCTTGCCCATCGGTCATCAGCAGCGGCTGGCGCAGTTGCCGGTCCCAGGGGCGGAAGGACAGGCGCGAACCCTTGAAGCCGTCAAGCGTGAAGTCGGCGCCGTTCATGGTCTGCATCAGCTTCGCGGGCGGAGCGGTCAAGGCCGCTTGAATGATCGCCTTCGCGGCCTGCCACGCGGCCCAGTCGATGCCGGTCATCGGCCGCTGCTGCGCCTTCTGGAAACGTTTGGCCAGTTGCGGCGCGCCGAAGCGCTCGAAGCGCGGCGCCCAGGCCTCGGCCATCAGCCCACCATTGCCGACCACCGGGCGCGGCAATGCGGTGCGGTAGGGCAGGGCACGGGCGAACTCGCCATCGGTGTCGACCACCCAGACCGCGTCGTAGTCGGTGTTGCCGGTCAGCAGCAACGGGTTCGCCAGGTCGCGCTCGCGTGGGTCGGCGGACATCTTGAAGGGCCGCTGCGCGACGAGCTTGAGGCCGTAGCGTTTGATCGAAGCCTGCACGACGGCCGAGCGCGCGATGTCTTCCGGCTCGGGGCCGGTGAGCAGCAGCACCCGCGACCACTTGCGGGCGGTCAGGGTCTGCGCGAGTGCGTCGGAAAACATGCGCTCCGAGGGCAGGGTGTGGAACAGGTTGGCGCGGCAGCCTTGTTCGCGCAGCAGGTTGTCGGCGTTGCCGGCATTGAGCAGCGGCAGCTTGGTGGCCGCGGCGGCGGCTTGCGTCCAGGCGGTCGGCAGGTCGGTGACGAGGGCGGCCGCGCCGGCCTTCTCCAGCCGCGCGGCCTGCGCCTTTGCGTCGTCGGCGGAGGTGGCCTCGACCGCTTCGACCTTCACCTGCAACTTGGCCGCGTCGAGTTCGAATTGCGATTCGCCGATCGCCACGTCGATGCCCGAACGCAGCGGCCCGCCGGGCTGGCCGAGGTAGGCGAGTTCAACACGCTTGGGTTCGAGCCGGTCGTCGTCGGCGCGCGTGATCACGCCGATCAGCAACGGCACGGCCTGGGCCAGCGCGGCCGTCAGCGACAGCAGCAGGCCGAGCGCGACACGCCGGCTTGTACGCAGCCGGTCAGTCATCGATCACCACGCCATACGGCACCCGCCCGACCGGGATCGACTTCAAGGCCTTGACGGCGGCCACGTCGACCACGGTCACGTCGTCCGACAGCCCGTTCGCCACGAACATGCGCGAGCCATCGCGCGTGAGCGCCACGTACCAGGCGCGTTTGCCCACCAGCACGGTGTTCGTCACCTTGCGGCTTGCCACATCGACCCAGGCCACGTGGTTCGCGCGGCCCAGGCCGACGAAGGCCGTCTTGCCGTCCGGTGCGAGCGCGATGCCGACCGGCGAGATGTCGTCGGCGCGCATGCCCTTGATCTCGAACTTGATCGTCTCGATCACGTTCAGGTCTTTCGTCGAGACGATGCTGACACTGCTGCCCAGCTCGTTCGTGACCCAGAGCTCGGCGCCGTCGGCCGCGAGGATCATGCGGCGCGGGCGTTTGCCGACCGCGATGTTCTTGATCACGGTGCCGGCCACCGGATCGACCACGTGAATCATGTTCGCGACCTCGGAGGTCACGTAGACCCGCTTGCCATCGGGCGAGGTCAGCACACCTTCGGGTTCCTTGCCGACCGGCACCGACTTGAGCGATTTGCCCGTGGCCACATCGACGATGGTGAGCGCACCTTCGTCCTCGGCCGAGAGGTAGGCAGTCTTGCCGTCGAGCGACAGGTCGAACACTTCCGGGTCGTCGCCGAAGGCGATGCGCGCGACCGACTTGCCGCTGGCCACGTCGATGATGTCGGCCTTGTTCGAATCGCCACAGGCCACCATCAGCTTGGTGTTGCCCTCGATCAGCTTCATGTGGCGCGGGCGCTTGCAAGTCTTGATGACACCGGTGACGACCATCGTCTTCGCGTCGATGACGGTCAGCGCGTTGTCCTTCTCGCTGCTGACGAAAACCTTGCCAGAGTCCTTCGCGTGGGCCGTCGCGGCCAGCGCGAGGCCGAAGGCGATGAGCAGCACGCAGCCGGCGTATCGGCGGCGCAGGGGAATGTTGTCGATCATCTTGTCTTGTCTCCGTCTTGTTGTCGTGAGGGTCGACGCGCTAGCCGGTCGCCTTGATGAATGCGTCTTCGAGCGTTGCACCGCCGAGCGACTGTGCCACCGCCTCCGGCGCGCCGTCAGCCAGCAGTTTCCCTTTGTGCAGCACGAGCACGCGGTGCGCTTGCTCCGCCTCTTCGACCCAGTGCGTCGCCCACAGCACGCTCGCGCCGCGCTCTTTCACTTCGGTCTGCAAACCGGCCAACAGATCGCGGCGTGACTTCGGGTCGAGGCCCACGGTCGCTTCGTCCATCAGCAGCAGGTCGGGTTGGTGCAGCAGGGCGCGGATGAGTTCCACCTTGCGCCGGTTGCCACCCGACAATTCGCGCGCCGCGCGGTCGAGATCGGGTGTGAGCCCGAAACGTTCGCAACCCTGCGCGATGCGCTCGCGCGCCAGCGCCTTCGGCAGGCCTTGCAGATCGCTCTGGAATTGCAGGTTGCGGCGCACCGACAGGTCGAGGTCGAGCGCCTGCTGCTGGAACACCACGCCGATGTGGCGCAGCGCCTGCGCGGCCTGCTGGCGCATCGAGATGCCGGCCACCGTGATGTCGCCCTCGTCGGCCGCGAACAGGCCGGTGAGCACCTGGAACAGCGTCGACTTGCCGGCGCCGTTGGGGCCGAGCAGGGCAACGAACTGGCCCCGCGGAACGGTGAGCGTGAGGCCGCCGATCGCGACACGTTCGCCGTAGCGCTTGGTCAGCGCCTCAATGCGCAACACGGGATCGGTGCCCATCGTCACAGCTCGATCTCCATGCCTTCGGCGGCATCGAGTGCGGCGTCGAACAGCAGGCAATCGGCCTCGCGCGTCCACGCGAGCTCGTCTTCACCCAGGCGCGCCGGGCCGGGGGAATAGAAGAGGCTCTGGCCGCTGACACTGTCTTCGATGTAGAGCGCGATGTGGGCGCCGACCGTGTGATCGTCGCGGTAGGTCGCGTAGGCGGGCGCTGGGCCCTGCGTGGCGATGGCGGTGAAACACAGGCTTTCGAAACCCGCGACGCGAAAGGGCGCCACGCGCATCTCGCCGGCCACCGGCACCAGGTGCCAGCGCACGCCGCAGTAGTGCTGCAAGGTCTGCAGGAGCGGCAGGCCGTTGCGCAGGTCTTCGAACACGCAGGGTGTGGCGTGCAGCTCCAGCGGCGGGCCGTCACGCAGGCTCAAGAGGCCGGCCACGTGTTCGATCTGCGCGTCCATCAGCACGACGGCCTTGACGGGTGTGTCGGTTGCGCCTTGCTGCGCATGCAGGGCCGGGTTCGCGCGGATCTGCTGGCCGATGTCGGGCGAGGCATTCAGCAGCAACCAGCTCACGCCATCGGCGGAGAGTGCGACCGAACTCTGCGTGCGCTGCGCTGTGCCCTGCGTGGGCGCAGCCGGGCCACTGGGCGAGCCGAGCACCAGCACCTTCATGGGCGAGGGCGGGACAGGGTGTTGCAACAGGGGCGCCCCGGCGCCCCTGGGAAGCGTCGCATGCGCGCTTCGAAGAGCTTGTTCTTATGCGGGTCAACCCGCGCCATGACACACATCGCCACTCCGTCGTTTGAGTCGATGCGAACGGTGCAAGACGCATGCCGACGATGGCTCGATGGCCCTGGCCTTCGAAGGGCTCAAGGCTGGTTCCAGCGCAGCTTTCGGTAGATGGTGTTGCGGCTGATGCCCAGGCGCTTCGAGGCTTCGGAGATGTTGCCGTTGGCCGCATCGAGCGCGGCGCGGATCATGTCGATTTCCTGTTCGCCGAGGGTTTTCGATGAGGGCGCGGCCGCGGGTGCGAAGACGGTGGCGACCGGGGCTTCGGCGGGCTCCGATGCCATCGGTTCATCGCCGTCGATCTCGGCGGGCACCATCGGCCGCGCTGCCAGCACCGGCGCTTGCCGCGACTCTTCACGCTCCACCGGGCGCGCTGCGCCGCTGCTGCGCGCGCGCTTCACGTCTTCCAGAAAATCGTCGGACAGATGGTCGTCGGTGATCAGCGGCTCGCCCGCGGCCATCACCGCCGCCGTGCGCAGCACATTGCTCAACTGGCGCAGGTTGCCGGGCCAGTGGTAGGCCTTGAAGTAGCCCACCACACGCTCGCTCAAACGTGGCGCCACACCCGGGCATTCGGCGGCCAGCATGCGCAGGGCGAGTGGCATCAGGTCGCTGCGTTCGCGCAACGCGGGCAGGCGCACGGCCAGGCCGTTCAAGCGGTAGTAGAGGTCTTCGCGGAAGCTGTGCTTCTCGATCATCTCGCGCAGGTTGCAATGCGTGGCCGCGATCACCGCCACGTCGACACTGATCGACTTGTTGCTGCCCAGCGGCGTGACCTGGCGCTCCTGCAGCACCCGCAGCAAACGCGCTTGCAGCGAGAGCGGCATGTCGCCGATCTCGTCCAGGAAGAGCGTGCCGCCGTTCGCCTGCAGGATGCGCCCCGGCGCGCCCTTGCGCCGCGCGCCGGTGAAGGCGCCTTCTTCGTAGCCGAACAGTTCGGCCTCGATCAGGGACTCGGGGATCGACGCGCAGTTCACGCCGACGAAGGGGTGACGCGCGCGCGCCGAATCGTGGTGCACGGCGCGCGCCAGCAACTCCTTGCCGGTGCCGGTTTCGCCGAGGATCAAGAGCGGGATGTCGCGGTCGAGCACACGCTGGATCTTGTCGACCACGAGCTTGACCTGCGCATCACCGGTCAGCATGTACTGCAGGCCCGAGGGGCGCTGGCCGGGCGCGGCGGGGCGCACTGCATCGGCAGTGGCCTCGACCGCGCTCGGGCGTGCCGGCGTGGTGGTCGCAGTGCTTGCATGCGCGGGTGCAATCTCGGCCGTGTCGCTACGGGCGCCGTCATCGGCCAATGCCGAGCCCACTGTGTGCAAGCTCGCGTGGCTGAAGCGCCCTTGGGCATAGAACTGGCGGCCGTCGGCGAGCGCGAGTGTCATCGGCACGGCCAGCGGCGCGCGGAAGTGGTCGATCACGGCCGGCACCGAGGTGCCGAACAAACTGGTGAGGCTCTGCATGCGCAGAGCCGCGCCGCTGATGTTCAGTTGGTCGAGCGCACTGCGGTTCGCGCCTAGCAGCTTGCCGTCCATGCCGACGACGACGATGCCTTCGAGCAGGGTGCCGATGAACTCCACCCGGTGGTGGAAGTGCAGCCGCATGCGGTGCTTGAAGTCGTCGGTGAGCCAGTGGTTCTCGATCATGCGCGCCGACATGCGCACCAGGCCCATCGTGTGCTGGTGGTACGAGCGGTGATCGCCCGTCACGTCGAGCACGCCGAGGATGTTGCCGCGCGGGTCGAAGATGGGCGCGGCCGAACAGGTGAGAAAGTTGTTGGCGTGCATGAAGTGCTCGCTCGCATGAACGAGTGTCGGCGTCTCCTCGAACAGCGTGGTGCCGATCGCGTTGGTGCCCTTCGAGTGTTCGGCCCAGCTCACACCCGGCGCGAGCGCCACCTTGCCGGCACGTTCCAGAAAGTCGTCGTCGCCGACGGTGTGCAGGATGGTGCCGTGCGCGTCGGTCAGCACGATCATGCTTTCGGTGTTGACGATCTGCTCGGCCAGCAACTCCATCACCGGCGCGGCGTGGGTGGACAGGCGGGTGTTGCGGTCGCGCGCGAGCGTGAGGTCGCTGCGGATCAGGGGCTCGAAGTCGGGCCGCTCAATGCGCTTCAGGCCCAGCGCACTGCAACGCTGGTGCGACTGTTCGATCAGCGCGTTGCGCGCCTGGCCTCTGCTCTCGATCGCATTGGCGTTGATCTGTCTCGGAGTCAGGGCGGACATGGGTCGCTCATCCTTTGTGCCGCCCGCGGGCGTTTGTCTCGTCACAGGGTCACGGAGCCCTTGCGCCTGTTGCGCGCTGGAGCAATCCAGTGCCGGCGCTGTTCTTCTTGCTCAGTATTGTCACAGGAAGCTCGGGGTTTACCAAAACGGAATGGGCCCCGACCGCCTGTTTCGGAGGGGATTCATGCAAGTTGGGGGCCGTCGTGGCACAGGCATGGTGATTGCGCCATGCGGGTCGATGTACTCGGCCCTACTCACCAACCCCATGGAGACAAACATGTTCGATCTGGCACTCAACTCGCGCCGCAGTGGCGCCGCTTTCAAACCGCGCGCACTGCGCTGGCTGCTGGCCCTCGGCTGCGCCATCGCGGCACAGGCTGCATTCGCCCACGGCGATGTGACGCCGCAGGCGGTGGACACGAAAGAATTGCCCACCCTCGGCGATGCCTGGCAAGACGCCAACCCGTTTCGCAAGAACGACGTAGCGATCAAGATCGGCACCTCGGCCTACAACCAGAACTGCGCGCGTTGCCACGGTTTGCAGGCGATCTCGGGCGGCATCGCGCCCGATCTGCGCAAGCTCGACAACGAGTGCGCGGGCCAGGCCGATGTGAAGAAGAAGGCGTCGTGCGTGCAGGACATGGACGCCTACTTCATCAACACCGTGCGACATGGCCGCACACGCAACGGCGCGGTCTACATGCCGCCCTTCGAAGGCGCGTTGAACCAGGAGGCGATCTGGTCGATCAAGGCCTACCTGGAAACCCGTCGCGATCGGCCGCTGTGAGCGCGGCCGCTTTCCCCCGTCGGCGCTTGTTGCTCGGCGCGCTCGGCCTGGGCGTTGCGCTCGGTGCGCCGGTCGTGCGCGCCGAGACTTCACCGCTCGACAAATTGCGCGAGCGCGGCACGCTGATCGTCGGCCTCTACAACGAGATGCCGCCCTTCCACGTGGCTGGGCAGGGCATCGACGTCGAGCTGGCGCGCGGCGTGGCCGAGGCGCTGCAACTCAAGCTCACGATGTTGCCCTTCAATGCCGACGAGAGCATGGGCGACGACCTGCGCAACATGGTCTGGAAAGGGCACTACCTCGGCTTCGGGCCGGCGGACCTGCTGCTGCATGTGCCGGTTGACAAGCCGCTGATGGATGCCAGCCCGCGCGTCAACATCTTCGCGCCGTACTACCGCGAGCGCGTGGTGCTGGCACGCGATCTGTCGAAGCTGCCCCAGCTGCAATCGCTGGCGGCGCTGAAGGGCCAGGCGGTGGCGGTGCCGGGCCAGTCGCTCGCGGGCTGGCTGATGATCGGTGCCGACAACGGCGCCTACCGCGAGCAGTTGCGCACGCAGTGGAAAGACGGCGCGCAGGCGGCGCAGGCCTTGCGCGACGGCGAGGTGGCGGCGGCGGCGGGCCTGGCTTCGGAACTTGAATCGGTGCTGCGTGGCGACCCGCGTTTTGCGATCGAGCCGCTGCCGATGCCACGTGCGCCGCGTGATGGCTGGGCGGTCGGCTGCGCTGTCAAGAAGGAATCGGTCGATCTGGCGCGTGCGGTTCAGCAGGCCTTCAACGACATGGCCCAGGCGGGGGCGATCCAGAAGGCCTTCGCTGCGTCGAATGTGGCGTGGCGCGGGGCCTGATCGCTCAACGGGCCGGGTCGCCGCGCCGGGCCGCCCCAAGCAAGGCCCGACCAAGGGCCACGAAGGAGCCCCTTCGTGGCCCAGGGAGGGTCGAACGCCGTACGCGTCGATCGGGGTGTCAACGTTTCGGTTTGCGGTAGTTCCACCACGGGAGCACCTTGCGCAACGACAAGACCTCGCCGCTGCGGTGCGCCGCATAACCGGGGATTGCATCGAGCGCCTGCTGCCACGCGGCCGAGCGCAGCAGCGCCAGCAGCGTGGCAACCTGCGGGTGCGCCAGGCTGGCTTGCAGGGTGACGAGGAAGTAGCTCTCCTGCGCCAGCGGAATGAAGGCCAGGCCCTTGGCGAGCGCTGCCGTCTCGATGCCGAAGGCGGCATCGGCGCGGCCGCTCGCCACCGCTTCGGCGACCGCCTGATGCGAAGGTTCGGTGAGCTCGTAGCCTTCGATGTCGGCCGAAACGAGCCGCTGCGTGTGCAGCAACTCTTCGAGCACGACGCGCGTGCCGGTGCCCAGGCGCCGGTTGACGAAACGCACGCCGGCGCGGCCGAGTTCGCTCAGCGACGTGATGCTCAAGGGGTTGCCCGTCGCCACCATCAAACCCTGCGTGCGCCGCGCGAAGCTGATGAGTTTGTGCCGGCCCGGTTGCAACATGGGCCGGTATACCTTGGCCGTGGGCGAGCGCGGCGCCGCATCGATCAGCGCATGAAAACCCGCCATCAGGCAGCGCCCTTCGTTCAGCGCCGCGAGCGCATCGACGCTGCCGGTGAACTGGATGTCGAGGTGCAGCTGGTGTTCTGCGCGCGCCAGATCGCGCAGGCGGGGCAGGGCGTCGTCGTGGCTGGCGTAGAGCGGGATCACGCCGGCCGCGTCGTCGAAGGCGATCGCGAAGGCCTGCTCCAGTTCGCTGCGCAGCGCCTCGATCTGTGGCGCCAGGCGCGCCTGCGCGCGGCGCTCGGCCCAGAGCAGCTTCTCGCCGAAGGGCGCGAGTGTAGCGGGCTGGCCCTTGATCCAGGTGACGAGCGGATGCGCCAGTTCGCCTTCCCAGCGTTTGAGTTCGCCCCACACGTGCCGGTACGAGAGCTCGAGTCGGCGCGCCGCGGCCGAGATCGAGCCGGTCTCGTGCACGGCCTTCAGCAGCGCCATCAGCGGGTGGTGAAGGTCGCTCTGGTGCGTGTCGCGCGGCGTGTGTTCGCCAGCGAGTGTGTAGGTCAGCGCGACCCTATGCATGAGAGTTCATATCTGGTTCAGGGCATGAAGGCATCGAGAATGGCGGCAGTATGAAAGACATTGAATGAGTGGTTTTGCAGAAAGCATTCGTACGGCCTTCGACCTGGTGATCCACGCGGATGCGGTGCTGGCCCGCACCGTCGGTCTCTCGCTTTCGGTGAGCGGTTTGGCGTGTGCGGTGGCGGCAGGTTTCGGGCTCGCGGGCGGCGCTTGGCTCGCGGTCGCGCGTTTCCCCGGCCATCGGCTGCTGGTGATCGTGCTCAACACCTTGCTCGCCTTGCCTTCGGTGGTGGTGGGGCTGGTGGTCTACCTGCTGCTCTCGCGCAGCGGGCCGCTCGGCGCGATGGGCCTGCTGTTCACGCCGACGGCGATGGTGATCGCGCAGACGATCCTGGTGCTGCCGATCGTCGCTGCTCTCGCGCGCCAGCTCGTAGGCGACAGCCTGCGCGATGGCGGCGACCAACTCCGCTCGATGGGCGCCGGTCCGCTGACCTGCGCGCTGCTGATGCTGCTGCACGACCGCTGGGCGGTGGTGACGGTGCTGCTCACCGCCTTCGGCCGCGCGATCGCCGAGGTGGGTGCGGTGA
>JANYJL010000022.1 GCA_025361845.1 Rhizobacter sp. | reverse complement strand
CCCACATGGGCGTCGCGCAGAACAGCGGCACTTGCACGCTCGCCGCCGTGGTCGATCCATCCCCCGCGGCCGTGGCCATCGCCGCCCAGGCCGGGGTGCCGCTGTACCGCTCGCTCGCGGAGTTGTTCGAGAAGGAGCGCCCCGACGGCGTGGTGCTCGCCACGCCGAACGCCTTGCATGTCGAACACGCGCTGCTGTGCATGCAGGCCGGCCTGCCGATGCTGCTGGAGAAGCCGATTGCCGTCACCGTGGCCGAGGGCGAAGCCCTGGTCGCTGCGGCGGACAAGGCCAAGGCGCGCATCCTCATCGGCCACCACCGAGCCCACAGTCCCATCATGGCCAAGGCGCGCGAGGTCGTCGAAAGTGGCACCCTTGGCAGGCTGGTCGCCGTGATGGGCAGCGCGACATTCTTCAAGCCCGACCCCTATTTCGCCGACGCGCCGTGGCGGCGTGAAGTGGGCGGCGGGCCGATCCTGTTGAACATGATCCACGAGGTGCACAACCTGCGCATGCTGTGCGGCGAGATCGTCGCGGTGCAGGCCTTTGCCTCGCACGCCACGCGCCACTTCGCGGTCGAAGACACGGTCGCCATCAACCTGCGGTTCGCCAATGGTGTGCTCGGCAGCTTCATGCTGTCCGATACCGCTGCCTGCGCACGCAGCTGGGAGCAGACCTCGCAGGAAAACAAGGCCTACACCAGCTACCCTGACGAAGACTGCTACGTCATCACCGGCACGAACGGCAGCCTCTCGGTGCCGACGATGCGGCTGAAAACCTACCCGCGGCTCGAAGACCGCTCGTGGTGGAAGCCGTTCGAGGAAGGAGTCGTCGGCATGGTGCGCGACGACCCGCTGAAACACCAGATCGAACACTTCGGCGCCGTCGTGCGCGGTGAGGCCGAACCCCTGGTCTCCGCCCGCGACGGGCTGAAGAACCTGCGCGTCACCGAAGCGATTGCCGAGGCCGCGAAGTCGGGCCGGGTGATCGAGCTGCCCCAAGACTGAAACTACAAGGAACCCCATGAAGATCCTCATGCTCCACGGCATCAACCACAACATGTTCGGCAAGCGCGATCCCAAGCAGTACGGCACCATCACGCTCGATGAGATCGACGCCGGCCTGCGCGCCCTCGGCAAGGAACTCGGCACCGAGATCGAGAGTTTCCAGACCAACGACGAAGGTGCGATGTGCGACCGCATCCACCAGGGTTACACCGACAAGGTCGACGCCGTGCTCATCAACGCCGGCGCCTGGACGCACTACAGCTACGGCATCCGCGACGCACTGGCCATCCTCACCTGCCCGATCGTCGAGCTGCACATGTCGAACATCCACGCGCGTGAAGAGTTCCGCCACAAGTCGGTGTTCGCCGAGATCGTGCGCGGGCAGATCTGCGGCTTCGGCTCCGACAGCTACACGCTCGCGCTGCGCGCTGCTGTCTCTGCTGTCAACGCATCAGCGGTGAACGCCGCGAAGAAGTCCTGAAACGAGGGAGGTTCACCATGATCACCGGCAACACCTCCTTCATCGCCCACATCGGCTGGCCGACACACGCCTTCAAGGCGCCGATGATCTACAACCCCTACTTCGAACAAGCCGGCATCGACACCATCGTCGTGCCGATGGGCTGCCGGCCCGAGGACTTCCGAACGTTCTTGCGTGCCGTGTTCTCGCTCGGGAACATCCGTGGTGCGCTGATCACGATGCCGCACAAGGTCACGACGGTCGATCTGCTCGACGAGGCTTCGCCAACCGTGCGCATCGCGAACGCGTGCAATGCCGTCAAGCGCAATGCGGCAGGCCAACTCGTCGGCGACATGTTCGACGGTGAAGGCTTCGTGCGCGGCCTGCTGCGCAAAGGCTGCGTGCTCAGGGGCGCGCGCGCGCTGGTGGTCGGTGCGGGTGGCGTGGGCTCGGCCATCGCCGCGTCGCTCGCAGCCGCGGGCATTGGCGCGATCACGCTGTTCGATGCGCGGGCCGAATCGGCCGATGCATTGGGTGGTCGCATCAAGACGCACTACCCGAGCATCGCGGTTGCGACCGGAGCCAAGGACCCGGCGGGCCACGACGTGGTCGTCAACGCCACGCCGATGGGCATGAACGACGGCGACGAACTGCCCGTCGATGTGTCGCGCATCGCACCGAGCACCTTCGTTGGCGAGGTCGTGATGAAGACCGAGATGACGGCTTTCCTGAAAGCCGTGCAGGCGCGCGGCTGCCGCTTCCAGATTGGCTCGGACATGCTGTTCGAGCAGATCCCGGCGTAC
This sequence comes from Rhizobacter sp., assembly GCA_025361845.1. Classification (GTDB taxonomy): domain Bacteria; phylum Pseudomonadota; class Gammaproteobacteria; order Burkholderiales; family Burkholderiaceae_C; genus JANYJL01. The sequence goes on along the minus strand of JANYJL010000022.1, from coordinate 2,870 downwards.
CTCGAATTCTTCGGCTTCCCGACCACCACGCCGGAAAACCTGCGCGCCATCGCCACGCTGAAATACTGAGCCCGACGCCGTTGCTCAATATCCTGTCGATCACCGGCCCGATCTACCTGATCATCGCGGCCGGTTTCCTGGCGGTGCGTTTCGGCCTCTTCACCAAGCCCGACGTGCGGGTGATGGGCCGCTTCGTCATCGACTTCTGCATCCCGGCGCTGCTGTTCCAGGCGCTCTCGCAACGCAGCCTCGGTGAGGTGGTGAACGCCAACTACCTGATCGCCTACACGGTGGGCTCGCTCGCCGTGTTGCTGGGCTCCGTCGCCATGGCGCGCGTGGGGCGTGGCAAGCCGATGTCGCTGGCGGCGCTGCACGGCCTGGGCATGTCGGCCTCGAACAGTGGCTTCGTCGGCTACCCGATCCTGCTGCAACTGCTCGGGCCGCCCGCCGCGGTGGCGCTGGCGCTCACGATGATGGTGGAGAACCTGCTCATCCTGCCGCTCGCGCTGGCCCTGGCCGACACCGGCGAGCCCGGCCGCAGCAATGTGTACCGCGCCCTCGGCCACGCCGGCCGTGGGCTGGTGAAGAACCCGATGATCATCGCCATCGTCTGCGGCTTCGCCTTCGCGCTGCTCGGCTGGCACCTGCCCGCGCCGCTGGCCAAGACCGTGCAGCTCGTCGCCACCGCGTCGAGCCCGGTGGCGCTGTTCGTCATCGGTGGCTCGCTCGTCGGCCTGAAACTCGGCGGCGTGTGGGGCGACGTGGTCCTGGTCGCGCTCGGCAAGCTGGTGCTGCATCCGCTCGCGGTGTTGGCGATGCTCAGCCTGCTGCCGCCGATCGACCCGACCCTGCGCACCGCCGCCATCGTTTACGCCTGCATGCCCATGCTCAGCATCTACCCGGTGCTGGCGCAGAAGTACCAGCATGAAGGCTTCTGCGCGGCGGCCTTGCTGGCGACGACGGTGCTGTCCTTCTTCAGCATCAGTGCGGTGCTGTGGTTGATGCACGCGGCCTTGTAGGCGTCGATCCCCGGGTAGCAGCCGGCATGACCCAAGCGCCTGCTGTTGCCGCTGCTTCTGAAGCCCCGCTGACGCGGCTTTATCCGCCCATCGAACCATTCGAGACCGGCCTGCTCGATGTCGGCGATGGCCATCGTGTGTACTGGGAGCTGTGCGGCAATCCGCGTGGCAAGCCGGCGGTGTTCCTGCACGGCGGGCCGGGCGCCGGATGCAGCGTCGAACACCGGCGCCTCTTCGACCCGAGCAGGTACTGCGTCCTGCTGTTCGACCAACGCGGTTGCGGCCGCTCGACGCCCCACGCGAGCATCGACGCCAACACGACCTGGCACCTGGTCGCCGACATCGAGAGGCTGCGCGCGCAGCAGGGCACGGACCAATGGCTCGTCTTCGGTGGTTCCTGGGGCAGCACGCTCGCGCTCGCCTATGCGCAGACGCACCCGGAACGGGTCAGCGCGCTGGTGCTCCGCGGCATCTTCACGGTGCGCCGTGAGGAGCTGCTCTGGTACTACCAGGAAGGTGCCTCGTGGTTGTTCCCGGACGAATGGGAGCACTTTCTAGCGCCCATCCCGCAGGACGAACGCCACGACCTCATGGCCGCGTACCGCCGGCGGCTCACGGGAACCGACGAGCGGGCCAAGGTCGACGCTGCCGTGGCCTGGAGCCGCTGGGAGGGGCGCACCATCACCCTGCTGCCCAACGCCACGGTGGATGGCGTGCACAGCGATCCGCACTACGCATTGGCGTTTTCGCGCATCGAGAACCACTACTTCGTCAACCTCGGGTTTTTCGACGACCAGCAACTGCTGCGCGATGCCGCGAGGCTGCGCGGCATCCCCGGCGTCATCGTTCAAGGCCGGTACGACGTGGCCACACCGGCGAAGACCGCGTGGGAGTTGCACCGGGCCTGGCCCGAGGCCGACTTCCACCTGATCGCCGATGCCGGGCACGCGTACAACGAGCCGGGCATCCTGGACCAGCTCATCCGGGCCACGGACAGATTTTCGATCTGAGCCAGACGGCGGACCGAACTCAGGCTGCACGACGCAGACCGTTCGGCGCCCTCGCTGCGGCGTAAAGTGGTGACCCCGCTCGACACAAAAACGGAGGCAAACCATGGCCGATATCGACACCCTGCTCGACCGCATGACCGTGCCCGAGCAGGCCGCCCTGCTGGCCGGCGCCGATTTCTGGACCACCGTGCCCGTGCCGCACCTCGAGGTGCCCGCGTACAAGGTCACCGACGGTCCGAACGGCGCGCGCGGCGGCAGCTTTGTCGGCGGGGTGCAGACGGCCTGCTTTCCGGTCGGCATCGGCCTCGCGGCGACCTGGAACACGGCGCTGATCGAGCAAGCCGGCGCGGCGCTGGCCGACGAAGCGCGGCTCAAGGGCGCAGGCGTGTTGCTCGCGCCGACCGTGAACCTGCACCGCTCCACCTTGAACGGTCGCAACTTCGAGTGCTACTCGGAAGACCCCTGGCTCGCCGGCGAGATCGCGGTGGCCTACATCCGCGGCGTGCAGTCGCGCGGGGTGGCGGCGACGATCAAGCACTTCGTCGGCAACGAATCGGAATTTCAGCGCATGACGATGAGCGTGGAGATTCCCGAACGCGCACTGCGCGAGTTGTATCTGCTTCCATTCGAGAAGGCGGTCAGAGAAGCCGGCGTGTGGGCCGTGATGGCGGCCTACAACCGCATCGATGGCACCTACGCCTGCGACCACCAACGCCTGATCGACGACGTGCTGCGCCGCCAATGGGGCTTCGACGGCCTCGTGATGTCGGACTGGATGGCGCTGCACAGCACCGTCGAAGGCGTGGTCGCCGGTTGCGACCTCGAGATGCCCGGCCCGGCG
>JANYJL010000195.1 GCA_025361845.1 Rhizobacter sp. | reverse complement strand
CGATCGCGATGTACTTCGTTGCCAACTGGTTCGCGCAGCCGATCAAGCTGATCGGCGAGTCGATGGGTGAACTCGCCAAAGGCCGCTTCGATCACCGCATCCGCGAACAGCGCAAGGATGAGTTCGGTCTGCTCTACGCCGCCTTCGACCAGATGGCACAGGCGCTGCAAGACCGGCAGTCGGGCGCCAACATCCCGACGCCGACGCTGAACTCGCGCGCTGCGCCGCCCACACCGGCCGTGCCGCCCAAGGCGTCGAGCTGATCGGTCATGCGCATCCTGGCCTGTGTGCGCGTGGCGCCGCTCGTGGTGTGGTTGAGCCTGCTCTTGCTTCAGGCGTGCAGCACGCCGACGCCGCCGGCCGGTGAGATCTCCGGCGCACCGGTCGAAGCGCGACCCGCCGCTCCGGCGGTCGGCGCTGCGGCGCGGCCCGCGACGGGCGAGGTGCTCGGGCGCAACGAGCGCCTGCTGATCTACAACCCGAAGCCCGAAGACACGCTGGGCTCCATCGCGGCGCGTTTCCTCGGCGGTGCAGACGAGGCCTGGGTGATCGGCGATTTCAACGGCATCAGCAAGCCCGAAGCCGGCCAGCCGCTGATCGTGCCGCTCAAGCCGCTCAACCCCGGTGGTGTGGCCGCCGACAGCGTGCAGACCGTGCCCATCCTCTGCTACCACCGCTTCGGCACCTCGACGGCCACGACGGGCTGGGGCGGCAAGATGACGGTGTCGCCGAGCAACTTCGCCGCGCAACTCGACTGGCTGGCGCGCAACGATTACCACGTCATCCGGCTGGCGCAGTTGCAGGCGTTCCTGGAGGGCAAGCAGGCCTTGCCCAAACGCTCGGTGGTGATCACCTTCGACGACGGCTACGAGACGGTTTACCGCTACGCGCTGCCGCTGCTGCGCAAGTACAACTTCCCGGCCACGCTGTTCGTCTACACCGACTTCATCGGCGCGGGGGATGCCTTGAGCTGGGCGCAACTGCAGGAGCTGTCGGCCTCGGGGCTGGTGAGCGTGCAGGCGCACTCGAAGACGCACCGCAACCTGATCGAGCGCACCACCGGCGAGCCCGACGACCGCTACCGCCAGATGCTCGAACTCGAAGCGCGCGCGCCGCGTGAAGCGATCGAACGCAAGCTGCCGGGCTCGGTTCGCCAGTACGCCTACCCGTATGGTGATGCGAACGAGATGGTGCTCGACGTACTAGCGCGCCAGCAGTACCAGCTCGGCGTGACGGTGAACCCGGGTGGCAACGCGTCCTACGCGCAGCCCTTGATGTTGCGGCGAACCATGATCTATGGCGACCACGACCTGGAGGCCTTCAAGGCGCGCTTGCAGACCAGCCGGGCCATTGTTGCGCCATGAGCATCGCGCTGAGCATGCGCACCCCGCTGAGCATCTTGTTGAGCCTCGTCTTGGCAGCGTGCGGTACGCCGGTTCCACCTGCCGACGCTGGCGGCAGTGCCCCGGCACGTGAGGAGATGAGCCTGCCGGCTCAGGCGCAGTCGCCCAACCGGGCGTTCGAGCGCAAGCAGCGCGAACGCGCGCAAATGCTGGCGCGGCAGGGGCGGCTCGGCGAGGCCGTGCTGGCCTGGGAGGTGGTGACCGTGCTGCGCCCCGACGCGGTGGAATACCGCGAGCGCCTGGCCGAGTTGCGCCGGCAGGTCGATGCGGCCGCCGCCGAGCGTATGCAGCGCGGCGCAGCAGCGCAGCAGCGCGGCGAGCTCGATGCGGCGACCCAGCAGTATCTGGCCGTGCTGGCCCTCCAGCCTGATCAGGCCCAGGCGGCCGAGGCGCTGCGCTCGATCGAGCGGGAGCGCAACAAGCGCAATTTCCTCGGCAAGTACTCGCGCCTCACGCTCACGCGCCGCAGCATGGCCGATGCCACCATGCCGTCGACCGCGCCGGAAAGCAACGAGCTCGAACATGCCTCGATCCTGGCGAGCCAGGGCGACATCGAGGACGCGATCGCGGTGCTCGAGAAGCGCGTCGCCGCCGACCGCCGCGACGATGCGGCGCGCCAGTTGCTGGCCGATGTGTATTTTCAGAAGGGCGAAAAGCTCGCAGCGCGCGACAAGAAAGCCGCCATCGCCGCGCTCGAAAAGTGTGTTCGCCTCGACCCGACCCATGTGCGGGCGTCGGCGCTGCTGAAGCAGCTCAAGCCGGCGGTGGTGGCGGCGCCAGCTGCCACGGCCTCCGCCCCAATCTCCGGCACCGCGCGCCCGCGCTGAAGCGCGTCACGGTCACAGTGCACTGGCGGCGCGCGAGCCGCCCTACTTGATCGCCTTGAGGCGTTCCTTCAGGTCGATGGCCTTCTGGCGTTCCAGCTTCGCCGTCTCGTTGCCCGGGTCGAGTTCGAGCACGCGGTCCCAGTTGACGATCGCGCCATCGAGGTCTTGTTTCGCGAAGGCGTTGCGGGCCTGCACGGTGCCACGGCGGACCATTTCCTTGCGCACGCTGTCGGCCATGGCGGCCGCTCCGGGCTGGTCCAGCGCAGCGGCGCGTTTGTACTCGGCCTGCGCCTTTTTCAGATCGCCGGCACGCTCGGCGGCAGCGGCGCTCGCCATCGCCTTCTCACCCGCCTTCTCACCCGGCTGCTCGGGCGGCGGCGGGGGCGGCGGGGGCGGCGGAGGTGGTGGGGGCGGCGCCGGAGGTGTGACTGGCGCGGGTGGTGGCGGGATGACCGGCGCTGCCGGCGGGGGCGGAGTGGTTGCAGCCGGTGCGGGCGGTGCCGGTTCGGGCCGGCCCGGCGGCGGCGCCTTGCCCGGAATGCGCAGCACCTGGCCGCCGGCGACTTGCTTCGGCACCTTGATGTCGTTGTAGCGCGCCAGGATGTAGAAGCTGTACACGTCACCCATGAAGCGCCCGGCGATCTTTGACAAGGTGTCGCTCGGCCGCACCGTGTACGGGAAGGACTCGCGGCCCAGCGTGGCCACCGGGTCGGCGCTGATCTGCTTCAACAGGTTCTGGGCGAGCTTGTTGTTCGGGTCGCTGGCCAGCACCCGCTGCAACTCGGCCTTGGCCTGCTCTTCATTGCCGGCTTCGAGCAGATCGGCCGCGGCCAGCGTGGCTTTACGGGCCACATCGGGCGCCATGGGCGGGGGTGGTGGTGGCGGCGGCACCGCCTCAGGGGCCGGGGCGGCCGGCACCTCGGAATGGGCTGCGCTCGGTGCATTGGCCGGCGGTTTCGAGGCGCAGGCAGCAACGAGACTGACGGCCGTGAACAGCAGGGCAAGGCGCTTGGTCGACATGGAGGGAGGCAGCTGAGGCGTGGACGGCGGATTGTCGGCGGGGTCGTGCGGGCTGTCACCCACTCGGTGAGGGGCGGCTTCGGACGGGCTTGCCATGCCGAAAACGCCTTGCGAGGGTACCAGATCGAGGCTGTGGGGCCGCCCCGCCGCGCCCGGGTGACTTTCGTTCATTGCCCCGCTGCAACACGTTTGCGAGCATGGCTCGTCGGCACCTGCGGCCGGCCCACAACGCCTGTTCGCGCCTGTCCCCGCCCGCTACCCCATGCCAGCCTTCGCCCGCCCTCCGATTCCCGTGGTTGTCATGCAGCACGCGCAAGAAACCGCGGCGCTGCGGCATGTGCGCTCGGTCCTGGTGCGTGCGCCGCATGTCCGGCTGCACCAGTTGCAGCGGCTGGACGAGCGCATCGCCGCCCACCTCGACGGCTTGGCCGTGGCGGGCACTTACGGCGCCGAGTGCTGCACCGCGGCGCTCGAAAGGCCCGGGGCGGGCGAGGTGTTCGCCGCAGCGGTGGTGGCCATCGAGTCGCGCGACGCTGCGGCGCTGGACCGGCTGCTCGCGCTGGCGGGTGCGCTGCCGGCGGCTCGGCGGGGCCTGCTGTCGGCGCTGGGCTGGGTGTCGGCCACGCAACTCAAGGGCATCGTCAGCCCACTGCTGACGGCGGCCGACCCGCTGCGCAAGGCGCTCGGCCTCGGCGCCTGCCGGCTCCACCATGCCGACCCGGGCACCACGCTCGCCGCCGCGTTGAACGATGCCGCGACGCCGCTGCGTGCCGAAGCCGCACGGTGCGCCGGTGTGCTGGGCCGCAGCGCCTTGTTGCCGCAGTTGCTCGGCGCGGTGGCCGATGCGAACCCGCAGCTGCAGTTCGATGCAGCCTGGGGCGCCTGCCTGCTCGGTGACCGCAGCAGCGCGCTCGACCACCTCAGCACGATGGCCCAGGGCGACACGCCGCATGCGCACGATGCGCTGGCCGGCGTGCTGCTGGCGGCGGACTTTGCCCGTGCGCAAGCGTTGGTGCGGCAGTTCGCCCGGGCCGGGCGCGAAACACTGGCACAGCGGCGGCGCCTCGTGCGCGCCTGCGGCCTGTTGGGCGACACGCACTTCGTGCCCTGGCTCATCGATCTGATGGCCGACGACACGCTGGCGCGCCTGGCGGGTGAGTCGTTCTCGCTCATCACCGGTGCCGACCTCGCGGCGCTCGACCTCGAACGCAAACCACCGGAAGGTGTCGAGGGCGGGCCGAACGGCGATCCGGAGGACGAGAACGTGGCGCTCGAAGAAGACGACAGCCTGCCCTGGCCTGAGCGCGACAAGGTGCAGCGCTGGTGGCATGCCCACGCGGGCGGCCTGCCGGCGGGTCGGCGCTTTTTCATGGGCGCACCACCGGCTTCCGAACCGCTGGCGCGCGTGCTGCGCGAGGGCTTTCAGCGCCAGCGCATCGTGGCCGCGCAGTGGTTGTGCCTGCTGGCCCCGGGCAGCCGCCTGTTCGCCACCGCCGCACCGGCCTGGCGCCAGCAACGCCGCGTGGCCGTTAACCCTTCTTCGACCGCCGCGGTGGCCTGACCATGGACCCAAGAACACTCTTCCCCTGGCTGGCGCTGGGTTTTGCCATTGCCGCTGCCGTGCGCTTTCTGGCCCAGCGCCGGCTCGACGGCATGGCGCGCACGTGGGGCTTGCTGGCGGTGATCTTTGCGCTGGTGTCGGCCTGGCTGCGCTTTCATGTTTGAGCCATGGGCGCAGGTGACTTTCGTTCATTGATGGTGTGCAGGCGACGGACGACCATGAAGCGGCGAAATCACCGAGGGAGTCAACGATGCGGTCCGGGCCAGCCGAGCCAATACTCGAACGTGCCATGCCGCACGCGGGACGCACAGCCATGACCTTGACACTTCGCGCCGTGTCGCTGAACGACCAGCCGCTCACGCAGCCCATCACCGCGCACTTCGATGCACAAGGCGGCACCATCGGCCGCGCCGACCAGAGCACGCTGGCCTTGCCCGACCCGGAGCGCCACATCTCGCGCCGGCAGGCCGACATCATTGCCGCAGGCGACGGTTATCGCATCAAGAACGTGGGCAGCGCCAACCCGATCCTTGTGCGCGGGCAGGCGCTGGGGCAGGGCGAATCGGCCCCGCTGTCGCACCGCGATTCGGTGCGCATCGGCGGTTATCTGCTCGAAGTCACCGACGACGCGGCCGATGCCGGGCGCGCCAGCACCATCACGCAAGGCCGTGCTGCCGTCGATGCACGTTCTGCCGCCGCGGCGCAGGCGCCGCGCACCGGGCCGGGTGCGGCACAGCCGGCCTCGGTCAGCCTGACGGGGCGGGCCGCGGCCAATGGTGCGTCGGGTGGGTTGGGCGACCTGGGCGCGCCACTGTCGAGCAGCAACCCGTTTGCCGATCTGATGGGCGAGCCCACGCCCGCACCGAGCTTCGCCCCCGCACCGGTGCCGGCCCCGGCTGCGCGAGCACCGGCCGCGCCCATCGCGGCACCGATGGTGCCGCCCGTCGCATCGCCATCGCCGCCACGCACGGCCGATCCCTTCGCCGACCTGTTCGGTGCGGCACCGCCCGCCGCGTCCGGTGTGCCGGCGTCATCGGCCGCCTGGGGTGCACCGCCGCCCGCGGTGGCGGCTCGGCTGCCCGACGACTTCGACCCGTTCGCGGCGCCGCCCCCGCCAGCACGCGCTGAGCGGCAGCCGTCCAACACGAGCCCGGCCGGCGCCTTCGACGACCTGATTCCGAGCGCCGCGCCGTCTTCGATCGACGACCTGTTCGGCCTGGCACGCAGCCAGGGCGACCCGCTCGCTGCCTTCATGGCCGATGCCACACCACCGCGCCAGCCGGGTGCGGCGGGTGCCGGCAGCATAGGCGGTGTCTCGCTCTCCACCGACCCGATGGCCCTGTTCGGTTCGCCGTCGCCGCCCGTCGCAGAAAGCCGGCCCGCGCTCGCCGACCATGTGCCCGAAATGCGCGGTGCGTTCCGCCCACCGGGGATCGTCGTGTCGAGCCCGCCGCCTGCGGTCGAGCCGCCCGCGCCGCCGAGTCCTGTGCGCGTGGCACCGGTTGCTGCGCCCTCTGTGCCCGCGGCGGCCGAGCTTGTGTCTGGCGATGCCCACGCACTCTGGGCCGCGTTCAGCGAAGCGGCCGGCCTGCGCATGCAGCCGCCGCAGGGTTTGAACCCGGAGCTGATGCGCGTGATCGGCACGCTGCTGCGCACATCGATCGAAGGCACCCTGCAACTGATGTCGGTGCGCGCGGCCACGCGGGTCGAGTTGCGCGCCCAGGTCACGATGATCCAGGCGCGCAACAACAACCCGCTGAAGTTTTCGCCCGACGCGCAATCGGCGCTTGAGCAGATGTTGCAGCCGCCGATGCGCGGCTTCCTCGCCGGGCCGGCGGCGATGACCGAATCGATGAACGACCTGGTGGGCCATTCGATCGGCACGATGGCCGGCACGCGCGCCGCGCTCGAAGGTGTGCTCGACCGCTTTGCGCCGAAGGAACTGGAGGCCAAGCTGGCCGGCAAGTCGATGCTCGACAGCGTGCTGCCGATGGCGCGCAAGGCGCGCTTGTGGGAGCTGTACCTTCAACACTTCGAGACAATCCGCAACGAAGCCCAGGAAGATTTCCAGAACCTGTTCGGCAAGGCCTTCCTCGCCGCGTACGAGCAGCAGCTCGACCGGCTCCACAACGACAAGAAGCCCTCCGGGCCTTGAGACACTGAGCCCGTCATGCTCGACATCATCATGGCCGCGCGCAGCGAGGTCGGTCGCCGCAAGGGCAACGAAGACGACCTGCGTTGCGGCGGCGCCGACCTGCTCTGGTACGCCGTGCTGGCCGACGGTGCCGGCGGCCACGAACATGGCGCCGAAGCCTCGCGCCGCGCCGTCACCCACATCGAAGATTCGCTGGCCGACGGCACGCCGCCCTTCACGCCCGAGCATCTGACGAACAGCGTGCGCGCCGCGCACGCCGAGTTGCAGAGCCGCCAACCCGGTGCCCAGGGCCTGCAACGCATGCACACGACGGTGGTGGTGCTGTGGGTCAATGCACGCACCGAACGTGCGCTGTGGTCGCATGTCGGCGACTCGCGGCTCTACCGCCTGCGCCACGGCAGTGTCGACGTCATCACGCGCGACGACAGCGTGGTGCAGCGCATGGTCGATGGTGGCCTGATCCGCCCCGAAGAAGCGCGCACCCACCCGCAGAAGAACCAGCTGATCGCCGCCCTCGGTGTGGACGACGCGGTCGACCCGCACACCTTGGACGAGTCGGTCGCGATCGACGATGGCGATGCCTTCCTGCTGTGCAGCGATGGTTGGTGGGAGCCGCTCTCGGACGCCGACATCGCGCGTGCACTGGCCGATGCCGACACGGTGGAAGACTGGCTCGATGCGATGCAGCGCCAGATCGAGAACCGCGCCTCGCCCAAGCAGGACAACTTCAGCGCCATCGCGGTCTGGGTCGGTGACGTGGCGCAGGCCACCCGCGCGATGGCCGATGCGACGGTGCCGCGCCGGCCCGGCCGCTAAGGTCCGGTCAGCAGGGCAGCGAAGGTCGCCGGGTCAGGCAGGCCGCGCACGGCATTGACGCTGGCGCGCTGTGCGGTGTCGGTCTGACGCCACCACAGCGAGTGGCCCGCAAAGCGGGTTTGCAATTCGTGGATGGAGATCGCATGCAGCCACTGGTTCAGCGTGGCGGCGCGGTCGAGTTCATAACGCTCGCCACCTTGGCTGGCGTTCATCGCGATGCGCACCGTGGCGCCCGGGGTTGGCCAAGGCGGTGCATCGCCGAGTGCTGCTTCGAAGGTGTCGAGCGAGGCATGCTCGTGCAGGGTCTGCAAGGCGGCACCGGCGAGGTGATCCAGCCAGAGGTCGAGGTGGTCGAGCGCGATGTGATCGACCGGTGGCCGCGGCCGCGGGTGCGCGACGAGCAGCGGGAAATAGCGGCCGACGTTGTCGCAGCTCGGCATCATCACGCCGAACCACCAGGACGTGTCGAACACGCCGGGAGCCCAGGCGAAACGCAGCACCGGCGCGGTGAGGTAGACATCGAGCCAGCGTTCGCCGAGCTGCGCGCGGCTGCCCGCCATCGCGTGCGAGAGCCAGGGGTCGCAGGCGGCACGGAAGTCCGGCGCCAGCCGGCGTGTGGCGAAGTCACCCAGGCTCGACAGCTTGCCGTACCAGCCGGGTGTGTCGGGCGATGTCGCGGGTGCAGTGCTCATGGCGTCGTCCGCTGCATCGGCAGGCTAGAGGCCCATCGGGCAGGAGAACTCGACCAGCTCGCGCAGCACGAAGGGGTTGCGCACGCTGCTGGCGGTGACGTCGAACACGGCCTTGCGGCCATCGACCGTGAAGGTGGCGCGGAAGCGTTCCGGCGAGTTGCCCGGCTCGATGCGGGTGCGGTCGAACATGCGGAACAGCGCCCACGGGCCGCTCGTCACCATGCCCGAGGTGCCGGTCGGGCCGGCCGGGGTGACCTGCACACGCACCTCGGAACTGCCCCGCGGCCCCGGCCACTGGACCGACATCGGGGTCTGCGGCCCATGCGCATATTTCACCGACTGCCCGTCGACATCGAGGCTGAACTGCGTGAGGGTCGGGTCCATCTCGACCGGCTTGAACTCGAGCCGCAAGGACGGTGCGGCACCGGTCGGGAAGAAGGTCTCCTTGATCGCCGCCGCGCGCTGGAATTGCGGCAGCGTGCCCACGTCGCCGCCGAGCGCGGTGCCGTCCACCGGGCGGAAGCGCCAGGGCCGGGTGCTGGTGTCCACGTAAGGCGTGAGCTTCTGGGTGAAGAAGTTGTCGATGCGTTGCCCCGGCCCGAACAACTGGGCGAAGTCGGCCTGTGTCGCATCGCGCGTCGAGTTGCGGTCGAGCGGGTAGCGGCCGGCGATGGCCTGCTGGCAGAACTCGCCGACCTGCGATTTCACGTCGCGGCCGAGGATCTCGCGCAGCTGCACCACGGTGACCTTGCCGCTCGCCTGCGCCAGGGTTTCGACCACCGATTTCGCGGGCTCGGGCAGCAGCGGTGCTTCGGCCTTCAGCTTCGCGGGCACGGGTGAAGCCGGTGGCGCACCGCCGCCCTTCAGCGCGGTGTCGGCGGCGTTGAGCATCACGTAGGCCTCGCCGATCAGCGCGATGGTGCTGTCGATCGGTGCCTTGCCACCCTCGGGCACGGTGACCAGTTGGCGCAGGTCCTTGAACTCCTTGTCGACGATGTTCTCGACCGGCTCGCCACCATCCACGTCGGTGGTCGTCGGCGTGTTGACGCGCAGCTTGCTCTTGATGGCCGCGGTGCCGGCATCGATCACACCCTGGATCTTGGCTTCGGCCTTGTCGCCCAGCACGGAGCGGTTGACGAGGGTGGTCTCGCGCGAGATCGCGGTGAACAGCTTGACCATCGGGCTGTCGGGCGCCGACAGCAGGCGCGACACTTGCACCGACTGCGAGACGCTCGTCATCGGTTGCAAGTGGATGTCGGCGATGAAGGTCTTCCACACCGTCACGTACTCGGTGAGGTGCAGGCGCCGCACGCTGTTGGCCACCTTGTCGGTGAGCAGATTGGCAGCGCCACCGGTGCTGTCGGTGACGTTGAGCACCCAGCCCTGTTCATCGGCAAGTTGCCGGCTCACGTTGCCGACCTCGGGTTGAAAGCCCTTGTAGTAGCCATCGCGCGTGAACAGGCCCGGCACGCCGCTCGTGAGCGCCTTGCCGCTGGTGCGCACGAACACCAGCGGCGCGTTGCTGCCGCCGGCATTCGCGATCGTGAACTCCGGGAAGTCCTTGCCCAGGCCGCGGCTGCGCATGCGGTTGTAGATGCGCTGCGCCAGATCGACCGTGGTGAGGCGGGCGCGGGTGGCATCGACCAGCGCCTTGTCGATTGGTTGTGGTGACACGGCCGGGCCTTGTGCCAGCAGCGCGTCCAGGTGGCGTGTGAGTTCGGCGCGCTGCTCGGGGCTCACTTCGTTGGCCAGGCGCGCGTTCCAGTCGGACTCGACATAGGCCTTCAGCGCATCGGCATCGAAGCGCTGCGGGTCGTACATCATCAGGTAGGTCTTGAGCGCCTCGTACTGGGTTTCCTGTGCGTCACCGCCCACACGCAACTGCTCTTCGACGCGCATCGCGAGGCGCGGCAACACCGCGTCGACCAGCATGCGTTCGTAGGCCAGGCGCGCGGCGCTGTCGAGCTTGCGGCCCTGGAACAGTCCGAAACCGAGCGACCAGGGCACGCTGCTGTTGTCACCTGTCGCGGCGAGCTGGCGCGTCGCTTCGAGCGCCGGCAGCAAGGGCAGCAGGTCGGGCGAGGCGCGGTTGGGCGTGGCCTGCACCTTGCCTCGCACCGCGTCCACACGGCCCGCCACTTCGGCCACGTAGGCGCGGTTCTTGAAGTAGCTGATGCTCCACGCCGTGATGAGGCCCACCGCGAGCAGCCCCGTCACGG
>JANYJL010000193.1 GCA_025361845.1 Rhizobacter sp. | reverse complement strand
GGAACTCGCCGCGCGCGATGCCGCGTTCGAGCATGCGGCCGACGAGCTGTTTGCCGGGTTCGGCAAACTCGCGTGTGTAGAACTCGGCGAGCTCGGGGAAGTTGCGCACCTCGGTGATGACGATCTTGAAGATCGCCGAAGTCGGGCTGTCATAGACGTTCTGCCACCAGGCCGTGAGCACCTCGGTGAGCAGGGCGATCGTGGAGCCTTCGTACTGTTCGACAAAGGCCGCCACGGCCGCGATTTCGACCGACAGGCGCTGGCTGATCACTGCCTTGAGCAACTCTTCCTTGCTCGGGTAGTACAGGTAGAGCGTGCCCTTGGAAACGCCGGCACGTTCGGCAACGTCGTCGGTGCGCGTGGCCGCAAAACCCTTCTCGCCGAAGAGTTCGAGCGCGGCGTCCAGCAACTCCTGCGGCCGCGCTTCCTTGCGGCGTTGGCGCGCTGGCGCTTCGACGGTGGGGCTCGGACTGCGGCTCATGGAAAGATAATGACTGACGGGTCAGTAATGTAGCCCCGGCCCCAGGGCGGGTCAACCAGGGCGCGGGGCATTGTCGCCGCCGGCCGGCACCCTGGCCGTAAAGATGGGTGAAGTCATTACCGGGGATCAGGGCACGCAAAGTCGCTGCCTAGAATCGCTCGACATGAAAACCAAGTCCTTGATCGTGGCCGGCATCGCCGTTCTGGCCTTCGCGGGTGGCGCCGCGTGGTGGGTCATGCGCTCTGCCGATGGTGCGGTGAGCTACCGCACGGCTGTGCTCGAACGCGGCAGTCTGCAATCGGCGGTGGCCTCGTCGGGCACCGTGAACCCGGTGTCACAGGTGAGCGTGGGCAGCCAGGTCTCGGGCCAGATCAAGGAGATGCGCGCCGACTTCAACACCGAGGTGAAGCAGGGCCAGCTGATCGCACGCATCGACCCCGAGAGTTTTGAGTACAAGGTGCGCCAGGCGAGTGCGGACCTCGAATCGGCGCGTGCGGCGGTGCTCAACGCACAGGCCAACATCGCGGCCGTGCTGGCGGGAGTGTCGAAGGCCAAACTCGATGCCGACAACGCGCAGCGCGATGCGGTGCGCAAGCAGGATCTGCTGGAGCGCCAGTTCATCTCGCAGGCCGATTTCGAGAGTTCACGCAACACTGCGGGCACGCTGGCCGAGGCGCTGAAGGTCACGCAGGCGCAGGCCGATGTGGCACGCGCGCAGGCGGTGGCTGCGCAAGCCGTGGTGCGCCAGCGTGAAGCGGCGCTGGCGCAAGCCAAGGTGGACCTGGAACACACCGAGATCCGCTCGCCGGTGGATGGGGTGGTCATCAAGCGCAGCGTCGATGTCGGGCAGACGGTGGCGGCGAGCTTGCAGGCGCCCGAGCTTTTCATCATCGCGCGCAACCTGTCGGACATGCAGGTCGAAGCTTCGATCGACGAAGCCGACATCTCGCGTGTGCGGGCCGAGCAGAAGGTGACGTTCACCATCGATGCCTTTCCCGGCCGCAACTTCGAAGGTGCGGTGAGCCAGATCCGCAAGGCGGCGGTGGCCTCGCAGAACGTCGTGACCTACACGGTGGTGATCGGCTTCTCGAACCCGAACGCGACACTGTTGCCGGGCATGACGGCGAACGTGCGCATCCTCACCGACACGCGCGACAACGCCTTGAAGGTGCCGAACGCGGCGCTGCGGGTGCGTATCGCGGGTGTCGAGCCGGCGGCTTCCGGTGCCTCGGGGGCGGGTGCCTTCGGGCCGGGCGGCGGGGCTTCTTCGCCGCGGATGGGCCGCGAGCGGGGGCAAGGGCAAGGCGAGGGCGGCGCGCGGCAAAGCCTGCGCGGGCGCATCTACCTGCTCGGTGCGGACAACAAGCCGGTGGCGCACGCGGTGCGGCTGGGCATCACCGACGGGGTGTCGACCGAACTGCTGGTGCGGCCGGGCGATGAGACGCTGAAGGAAGGTGCGAATGTCATCACCGGCGTGCTCGGTGGTGCTGCGGGCACGGCTGGCGCGGCCGCATCGCAACGCCAGGGCGGCGGCCCGCGCCCGCCGTTCTGAGGTCGCACACACCATGGCGTTGATCGAAGCCCGCGACCTGGTCAAGACCTACACGATGGGCGACCAGACCGTGCATGCCTTGCGCGGGGTGTCGTTGCAGATCGAGGCGGGTGAGTTCGTCGCGATCATGGGGGCTTCGGGCTCGGGCAAGAGCACCTTGATGAACATCCTCGGCTGCCTGGATCACCCTAGCGAAGGGACCTATCGGCTCGCCGACGAAGCGGTTGAAGGCATGGCCGGTGACCAGCTCGCGTCGATCCGCAACCGGCGCATCGGCTTCGTGTTCCAGCAGTTCAACCTGCTGCCGCGCACGAGTGCGCTCGAGAACGTCGAACTGCCGATGGTGTACGCCAACGTCAAGCCGGCCGAGCGGCATGCGCGGGCGATGGCGAGCCTGGTGCGCGTGGGCCTGGGCGAACGTTCCGGGCACACGCCGGCGGAGTTGTCGGGCGGGCAGCAGCAGCGCGTCGCGATTGCGCGGGCGCTGGTCAACAACCCGCAATTGATCCTGGCCGACGAGCCGACCGGCGCGCTGGATTCGCAGACTTCGGAAGACATCATGAAGCTGCTGCTCGCGCTGAACGCGCAGGGCATGACGGTGGTGCTGGTGACGCATGAACACGATGTGGCGGCCTGGGCACGGCGCTGCATCGTGTTCAAGGACGGGCACATCGTGGAGGATGCCGTTCAGGCGCCGCGCGTGGAGGTGCTCGGATGAAACTCGCCTTGTCGACGTCGGCTTTCGGCCCGTTGCGGACGTTCGGGGGCGGCTCTCTTCGTGCGTCGGGTGGAGCGAGAGCGCTGCGGCGGGGTGCCGTGTTGCGTTCATGTCCCCCGGGCCGGTTGACCAACCAGCGCTTCGGGTCGCCCCGAAACGAACCGGCAGTGAACCGGCCCGGGGGACATGAGCGGAGCCGGTCACCCGGTAGCCTCCGCTCGCGCCAGCCGATGCATGTGACAGCGCCACTCCAAATGCCCGCAACGGGCCGCAAGCTGAACACATGAACACCCTCGCCGCATTGCGCTCCGCCTGGCGCGCCCTCACGACGAATCTGATGCGCAGCATCCTCACGATGCTCGGCATCATCATCGGCGTGGCAGCGGTGATCACGATGATCGCGGTGGGCTCCGGCGCGCAGCAGCGTGTCGAAGAGCAGATCAAAGGCCTCGGCTCCAACATCATGCTGGTGCTCCCAGGAGCCCAATCAACGGCCGGCGTGCGCCTTGGCGCGCAGACCGGTCAGACATTGACGGAAGAGGACGCCAAGGCCATCGCCATCGATGTGCCCGAGGTGCAATCCGCTGCGCCTTCCTTGCGCACCGGCGCGCAGGTCGTGGCCGGCAACAGCAACTGGAACACCTCGGTCTTCGGCACCACACCCGAGTACTTCGACGTACGCGAATGGCCGCTCGCCGAAGGGCGTGGCTTCGAGGCATCCGAGCTCGCCGGCTCGGGCAAGGTGGCGATCCTCGGTCAGACGGTGGTCGACCAGCTCTTCAACGGCGCCGACCCGATCGACCAGAGCATCCGCATCAAGAAGGTGCCGCTCACCGTCATCGGCGTGCTCACGCGCAAGGGCCAGAACTCGATCGGGCAGGACCAGGACGACACCATCGTCGTGCCGCTCTCGACCTTCCGCAATCGCATCCAGGGCATGAGCGGCGGCAAGCTCAAGCGCGTCGGCTCGGTCAGCGTGAAGGTGCGTGAGGGCCAGAGCATGAAGGCCGCCGAAGACAACATCCGCGAGCTGCTGCGCCAGCGCCACCGCCTGCAAGCCACGCAGGACGACGACTTCAGCGTGCGCAACCTCACCGAGATGCTGCAAGCGCAGGAAGAGTCGAGCCGCGTGATGACCCTGCTGCTTGCCGCGGTGGCCGGCGTGAGCCTGCTGGTGGGCGGCATCGGCATCATGAACATCATGCTGGTCAGCGTGACCGAACGCACCCGCGAGATCGGCTTGCGCATGGCGGTGGGTGCGCGCGGGCGCGACATCCTGAGCCAGTTCTTGATCGAGGCGGTGACGTTGAGCCTGATGGGTGGCGCGATCGGCGTGCTGCTCGGTGCGGCCGCCACGCTCGCGGTCGCGCATTTCGCAGGCTGGGAGGTTGCGCTGAGTGCCCAGGCTGTGGCGCTCGCGGTCGGTTTTTCGGCAGCTGTGGGTGTTTTCTTCGGCTACTACCCGGCGCGCCGTGCAGCGGCGCTGCTGCCGATCCAGGCGCTGCGCTACGAATAGCGGTCACGCCGATCTGGCACAAGACGTGTCTCGGTATCATCCGCGGCTGAAAACCACAGGGAGAACACTTGGACATTGCAAGCGGGGCCATCCTGGCCAAGGCCGCCGTCATGGGCATCGTCGAAGGGCTGACCGAATTCCTGCCCGTCTCCAGCACCGGCCACCTCATCCTCGCCGGCTCGCTGCTCGGTTTCAGCGACGACAAGAGCAAGGTCTTCGACATCGCGATCCAGACCGGCGCCATTTTCGCCGTGATGATCGTCTACGCACAGCGCCTGCGCGACACGCTGGCCGGCCTCGGCAACAGCCCGAAGGCGCAGCGCTTCGCGCTCAACGTCGGCATCGGCTTCTTGCCCGCCGTGGTGCTCGGGCTGCTGTTCGGCAAGGCGATCAAGGCGCACCTCTTCACGCCGGTGGTGGTGGCCAGCACCTTCATCCTCGGCGGCTTCATCATCCTGTGGGCCGAGCGCCGCAAGACGCCGGTGGTGCGGGTCGAGACGGTGGACGACATGAGCCCGCTCGATGCACTGAAGGTCGGCTTCGTGCAGTGCCTGGCGATGATCCCCGGCACCAGCCGGTCGGGCGCCACCATCATCGGCGGCATGCTGCTCGGCCTGTCGCGCAAGGCGGCGACCGACTTCAGCTTCTTCCTCGCGATCCCCACGCTGATCGGCGCCGGTGTCTACAGCCTCTACAAGGAACGCGCCCTGCTCAGCGTGGCCGACATCCCGGTGTTCGCGGTCGGGCTGCTGTTCTCGTTCATCGCGGCCTGGCTGTGTGTGCGCTGGCTGCTGCGCTACATCGCGACGCACGACTTCGTGCCCTTCGCCTGGTACCGCATCGCCTTCGGCATCCTGGTGCTGTGGACGGCGTACAGCGGGCTCGTCGTCTGGGCCGATTGATCAGCGCTTCGTGAACACCAAGTCCCACACGCCGTGGCCGAGCTTCAGGCCACGGTTTTCGAACTTGGTCAACGGTCGGTAGTCGGGCTTGGGCGCGTAGCCTTCGGCGGTGTTCTGCAGGGCTGGTTCGGCCGATAGCACGTGCAGCATCTGCTCGGCATAGGGCTGCCAATCGGTCGCGCAATGCAGCCGGCCGCCGGGGGTCAGGCGCGTGACCAGGCGGCGCACGAACTCGGGCTGGATCAACCGGCGCTTGTTGTGCTTGAGCTTGTGCCAGGGGTCGGGGAAGAACACATGCACGCCGGCCAACGAGTCGGGCGCGACCATGTGGTCGAGCACCTCGACGGCATCGTGCTGAACGATGCGCAGGTTCGTCAGGCTGCGCTCGCCGATCTCCTTCAGCAAGGCCCCGACGCCGGGGATATGAACCTCGACGCCGATGAAGTCGATGTCGGGCCGCGCCTGCGCGATGGCCGCCGTGGCGGCACCCATGCCGAAGCCGATTTCGAGCACACGCGGCGCGCGGCGGCCGAACACGGTGTCGAAGTCGGCCAGGGCCGGCGCGTACGGCAGCATGAAGCGCGGGCCCAGCTCGGCCAGCGCCCGCACCTGGCCCGGCCCCATGCGCCCGGCGCGTACGACGAAGCTGCGGATCGGGCGGGCCGGGTGGGGGCCGGTGGGAGGTTTCGAAGGGCTCATGCGGGTCGTGCAGGTCGTGCGAAAAAGGCCGCGCATTGTGCCGCAGCGGGCTCGGCTCGATCAGCCGGCGGTCGGCGCTCTGTCACTGGCGTGGCGCACGCCGAGCCAGGCGCGGCCGAGCCACAACTCCAGCACCGCGGCCAGTCCCATCAAGGTGGCCCCGGCGATCAGGCGCTGGCGATCGTCCAGCGTTTGTGTCGCCCACCAGAACCCGCCGAGCGTGATCAGCCGGAACACACCGAGCGTGCCTTCCCGCGCGACGATGCGGTCGCCGACGCTACCGTGGATGTCCATCGCGCGTTGGTTCAGCACGTGCTCGCTCGCGGCCCAGAACGGGCCGACCGCTGCTTGCAGCAGCAGGTGCATGACGAACAGCAACGGCCACACCGCGCTGGCTCCCAGCAGGGCTGCGGCGGCGACCACGCCGACACAGGCGCCCGCCATCCAGCCGATCCGGTTCTCGCTGTGGCGGTGTTTGCGCAGGGCGCGCAAGGCGAGCGCCCCGACCACGGTCGCAGCACTCGCAGCCCAGCCGAAATTGCTGGCGCTTTCGAGTGCACGCACGGCCCCGCTGGCCGTCAGCACCGTGCCGATGCCGAGCAGGCCCGACTCCAGCAGGAAGAGCGGCAGGCACGCCAGGTAAGCTGGCTGGCGCAGCACCGCCAGCGGTGCGTCCCAGGCCACCGGCGGCGCTTGCGGAATGCCGCGGCCCGCGAGCACGGCCCCCGCGGCGGCGAGCAGCGCGAAGAGGGCATAGACCGGCCGGTGGTCTTCGTGCGAAAGGGTGAGCACAGCGCTCACCGTCAGGGTGGCGGCCAGCGCCACACCGACAGCCAGGGCGATGGCGTGGGCCGCGTAGCCGTCGCGGTCGGCATCGGCCATCAGGTGCAGCTCGAGCCAGTGGCGCGCGCCCCAGGTCAGCCCCAGGAAGCCGCCGACGCTGAGTGCCAGCAGGTCGGGTCGGCCGTCGGCCCACCACAGCAGCACCACAGGCAGCGAGAAGCCGGCCCGCAGCATGCGCCGCGCGCTGATGCGCCAGCGTTTTCCGGCGGCGTAGGTCAGCACGATGCTGAGCGCGGCGGTGGCCATCATGAGGCTCGCATAACGCGCCACCGCCGCCGCGCCGTGCCCCGCATGCACGAACACGCCGGCGAAGGCGCCCAGCGCAGTCACACTCGCTTGCAGCGCGATGAGGGGCCGCATGCGCTGCTCGAATTCACCAGGGAGAAGAGCCATGGGGCGCGATCGTAGGGCACGCGCCGACCACCCTCCGGACTGCGCCTTTCGAGGCCCGGCGCCACGGCGGTGCGCGTCGGCTTCGTGCGCGACATGCTCGAAGACCCGACCGATCTGGCGATCACGCGCGCCATCATCGGCCTCGGCCACACGCTGCGGCTGAAGGTGGTGGCCGAAGGGGTCGAGACCGAGCGCGAAGCGCAGACCCTGCGCCCCTGGGATGGCGACGAACTGCAGGGTTACCTGTTCGCTCGGCCGATGCCGGCGCAGGAACTGAGCCGCTGGATGGGCGGGCGGCGTTTGCGTCTGGCCTGAACCGTCGGGTTCAGGCGGGGTTCAGGCGGGCGCGAGCAGGAAGGCCACCGCAGCCATCACCAGATCGGCCACCTGGTGCGGCGGGCGCGCGTACAGGTGCTGCCAGGCCTGGGCCACTTCGTCCTCGTCCATCGCGTCGATCAAACCGTCGCACCAGCCGAAGCGCACCGTGGTGCCGAGCACCACATCGACCACCAGCGGGCCATCGACCTTCAGGTCCGGGTTGGCGCGGAAGATGTCGGAGAGCGCCAGCAAGGCCTCGACCGTGAGCTGCCGGTACTCGGGTGCCTGGAGTTTGTCGAGCAGGTCGTCACAGCGCAGTTCGAAGCTGCGTTCGGCGGGGGTCATGTCGGCCTGCGCGACGCTGCTGTCGAGCGTGTTGCGCACGTCCAGCTCGTCGCCGATCACCAGGCCCGTGCAGTGGTGCAGCAGCTCCCAGATGCGTTCGTAGAAATCCTCGGGCACGCGCGCCACCGCGCCGGCGGCTTCGCGCCAAGCGAGCCAGCCGCCTGCGTTGTCGTCATCGGCGGCGTCGAGTGCGGGGTCGTTCGCGGGGGAGAAGCTGACGCTGACGAGCGCCTCGCCGCCGACGTGATGCAGGTGCTGCAGGCGTTCGAGGTTGCTCGCCATGTCCTGCTCGCGCGCGATGGCTTCGCGCAGGCGGCCGAGGATGGCGTGCGGGCTCAGGTCGAGCAGGTGGTCGAAGGCCTCGGCCTGGCTCACGCCGTGTTCGCGCGCGAGCCACGCGGTGATGAGCAGCACCAGGCGCCAGGGCCGCAGGGTCAGCGCGCCCTTGAACAGCTCGGCGTCGGTGCGGATCAGGGTGCCGAGCAGTTGCACCGTTTCCTGGATCAGCACACGGCCGCGCGGGTCTTCGCCACCTGCGGCGCGCAGGCGCTGCATCACCTCGTCGCTGCCGATCGGCCGGGCAATCACCGCAGCCGGGTCGTGGTTGCGTGCCACCGAGACACGCTTGCCGCGCACCACGATCTGCACCACCGCATCGGCCAAGGCTTCGTCGTGCACCCCCAGCAGGCCGGCGGCGCGGCGCAGCACGCCCCACAGGCGCAGGCGGCAGGCGCGTGCGTAGAGCGCATTCGTGAGCTGGCCGACATGGCCGCCGAGGGCGGTGGGCAGCTCGGGGCCGTGGTGCTGCCACAGCAGGCCGAGCACCTCGACCTGTTCGTAAGGATTGCGGCTGCGCTCGAGCGCGGCGAGCAGTGCCGTGGCGTCGGTGTCGCGCGCGAGGGCCGAGGCGCGTTCGGCAGTCAGGGCGCGGGTGGCACCTTCTTCCCAACTGAGCGCGGCGTCGAGCTGCGGGGCGGCGGCAGCTGCCGCAGGCTCGGAGGGCAACTGCTGCGCCCAGTCGATGCGGGTGCGGGCCAGCACCGGCATCAGCCTGGCGAGCGTGCCCACGTTCACGTCGGTCGTGTCAGTGGCGGCCAGATCGCGCAGGAAGGCGAGCAGCACATCGGAGCCGCTCGCGTCGAGCACCGATTCGCCGACCCACAGCGCCAGCAGCGGCTGGCCCGGGCCGGGCCAGTGGCGGCGCAGCGTGGCCATCTCGGCACCG
>JANYJL010000172.1 GCA_025361845.1 Rhizobacter sp. | reverse complement strand
GGCGCGCCAGGCGCCGACTCCTTGCCAGGCCCTGGGCCTTCTGCGCCGCTCGTCGCGTAGTAGGTTGCGATGTCCTTGATGTCCTGCTCGGTCAGCGAAGTCGCGATGCCGCGCATCGTCGGATGCTTGCGGTCGCCAGCCTTGTAGGCCGTGAGGGCCGCGATGATGTATGTCGGGCTCTGGCCGGAGATCATCGGCACGCGGTAGACCTCGGGGAAGCTGGCCTGGTAGCCCTTGATGCCGTGGCAGCCGATGCACATCGCGACCTTGGCCTGCAGCGATTTGGCGCCTGCCGGCGCGGGCTCGCCGACCTTCGGAGGTGCGGCAGCGGCCGGCCCGGGCTGCGATGGCGCTGCAGTTGCTGCCGGCGCCGCCGCGGAGGCCTGGGCATGCGCCACCACCGTCACGCACGTGACAGCGAGAGCGAAAAGCGTGGTCAACAACTTGTTCATTTTGCGCGCACAATCCAATGAAGGTTCTGTAGTCCAGATCAGCCTTCGATTATATCCAGCGATCTCAGCGCCACCGCGGGCGCGTCACCCCCTCAATCATCCATGAAGTTCCAAGGCACCCAGAACTACGTCGCCACCCAGGACCTGATGCTCGCGGTGAATGCCGCGATCACGCTCAAGCGCCCCCTGCTCGTCAAGGGCGAACCCGGCACCGGCAAGACGATGCTGGCGGAAGAGGTCGCGCAGGCCATGGGCATGCCGTTGCTGCAATGGCACATCAAGAGCACCACCAAGGCGCAGCAGGGCCTGTACGAGTACGACGCGGTGAGCCGGCTGCGCGACAGCCAGCTCTCGGGCATCGACGACACCGAGCGTGTGAAGGACATCCGCAACTACATCGTCAAAGGCGTGCTGTGGCAGGCCTTCACGGCTGAGCAGCCGGTGGCGCTGCTGATCGACGAGATCGACAAGGCCGACATCGAGTTTCCGAACGACCTGCTGCGCGAGATCGACCGCATGGAGTTCTATGTCTACGAGACGCGCGAACTCGTGAAGGCGAAACACCGGCCGCTCGTCTTCATCACCTCGAACAACGAGAAGGAACTGCCGGACGCCTTCTTGCGCCGCTGCTTCTTCCACTACATCAAGTTCCCGGATGCGCAGACCATGCAGAGCATCGTCGACGTGCACTTCCCGACCTTGAAGAAGGACTTGCTCGCCGCTGCGCTGAAGAATTTCTACGACGTGCGCAACCTGCCCGGTCTGAAGAAGAAGCCCTCGACGAGCGAGTTGCTCGATTGGCTGAAGCTGCTGGTGGCCGAAGACATCCCGCTCGAAGCCTTGCAAAGCAAGGACGACAAGGTCTCGGTGCCGCCACTCGTGGGCGCGCTGCTGAAGAACGAACAGGACGTGTCGCTGTTCGAGAAGCTCGTGTTCATGCAGAGGCACAACCGATGAGTTGGATGAACGCGGTCGAACTACAGGGCGTTCACTGCGCGCTCAAACCGCTCGCGCCGGAGCACCACGACGGCCTCGTCGAGGCGGCGAACGACGGTGATCTCTCGAAGCTCTGGTACACCGCGATCCCCAGCGCCGAAGGCATGCGCAGCGAAATCGCGCGGCGCCTCGATCTGCAAGCGAAGGGCTCGATGCTGCCTTTCACGAGCTTCGATGCCGCCGGCCGCGTCGCCGGCATGACCACGTACATGAACATCGACGCCGTTCACAAGCGCCTGGAGATCGGTTCCACCTGGACGGCTGTGCGCATGCAGCGCAGCCCGTTCAACACCGAATGCAAGCTGCTGCTGCTCGGCCATGCGTTCGAGCAGCTCGGCTGCATCGCCGTCGAGTTCCGCACCCACTTCTTCAACCAGCAGAGCCGCGCGGCGATCGAGCGGCTCGGGGCCAAGCTCGACGGCATCCTGCGCAACCACTCGCGCGCCGGCAACGGCACGCTGCGCGACACCTGCGTCTACAGCATCCTCGAATCCGAGTGGCCGACGGTGAAGGCGCACCTTCAGTGGCAACTCGTGAAACCGCGCTGAGAGCCTGCGCATGACCGACAAGAAAAAGCTCATCACCGTCGACGATCTCTGGCAGATCGAGCGCATTGGCGGCATTGCCTTGTCGCCGGACGGCGCGCAGGCCGTGTGCTCGGTCGCCACCTATTCGATGGCCGACAACAAGGGCTCGACCAGCCTCTGGCTGCTGTCCACCTTCGGCGGCGCGCCGCGGCGCCTGACGAATTGCGGCGAGAAGGACGGCACGGCCACCTGGTCGCCGCGCGGCGACACCGTCGCCTTCGTCGCCAAGCGCGAGCAAGAGGGCAAGAAGGACGACACGCCCCAGCTTTACCTGATCGCATCCGACGGTGGCGAAGCACGTCGCATCAGTGACTACGCGCCCGGCATCGAGGCCTTCCGCTGGTTCCCGGATGGCAAGCGCATCGCCTTCGTCGCCTGGGTCTGGCCCGAGTTGAAGGGCAGCAAGGCGCAGGCGAAGCGCTACAAGGAATTCAAGGAACGCAAGGAAAGCGGTTACGTGACCAGCGAAGTGCAATACCGCTACTGGGACGCCAACCTGCCGATGGGCCGCGTGGCCCACCTGCATGTGCTCGATGTCGCGAGCGGCCGCATCACCGACCTCTTCGAAGGCAGCGCCTTCGAGTTGCCGCGCGCCGACCCGGATGCGAACTGCTTCGACATCGCCCCCGACGGCCGCCACATCGTCTTCGCGCACGACCCGAGCGCGCAGCAGCAGATCGAACACTGCCACGCACTCACCGAGTTGAACCTGCGCAGCGGCAAGGCCGAGACGGTGCTCGTCGATAAACACTGGAGCTTCGACGCGCCGCGCTACCACCCGGATGGCCGGCAGCTCGCCTTCGTCGCCAGCGAACAGGGCAAAAAGCCCGTGGCGCCCGTGCATGCCGCGGTGCTCACGCGCGGCGGCAAGTGGCAGTTGCTCAGCGACACCTGGGACCACAACGTCGATGCGCCACTGCGCTGGGCCGCAGATGGCAGCGCGCTCTACTTCACGGCCGAAGACCGGGGCCGCCGCCACCTTTACCGCTACGCGATTGCCAGCCGCACCGCGGCCGTCGTTGCCACCGGCGGTTGGGTGCAGGGCTTCGACGTGGCCGGCGAGACCTGCGTGAGCGTGGCCGACGCGATGGAACACCCGGCACGCGTGCACGTGCACCGCAGCGGGCAGGCGGCGCAGCGGCTCGAACAGTTCAACGACGAACGCCTCGCGACCTTCGCGTTCGGCCCGAAGCAGGACGTGCGCTTCAAGGGCGCGCAGGGCGACGAAGTGCAGATGTGGCTCGTCTACCCGCCCGGCTACGACCCGAAGAAGGCGGGCCGCAAGAAATACCCGCTGCTGCATGCCATCCACGGCGGCCCGCACGCGGCCGCGGGCGACACCTTCCACTACCGCTGGAACAACCAGGTGTTCGCGGCCCAGGGCTACATCGTGGCCGGCGTGAATTACCACGGCTCGAGCGGCTTCGGGCAGGCCTTTCTCGAAAGCATCGTGCACCGCTTCGGCGAACTGGAATTGCAGGATGTCGAAGCCGCCACGGGCTGGTTGATGAAGCAGCCGCAGGTCGATGCGAAGCGCGTGTTTGCCAGCGGCGGTTCGTACGGCGGCTACATGGTGGCGTGGATGAACGGCCGTGTGAAACCGGGCCGCTACAAGGCCTACATCTGCCACGCCGGCTGCTACGACTGGGCCGCGATGTTCGCGGACGATTGCTACACCGACCACGCGCGCGAGTTCGGTGCCTTCTACTGGAACGACCCCCAATTGATCGCCGGCCAAAGCCCGAGCACCTTTGCCAAGGCCATGCAGACGCCGACGCTCGTGGTGCACGGCGCGCACGACTACCGCGTGCCCGATGCACAAGGCCTGGCCTACTACAACACGCTGAAGGCGAAGGGCGTGGACGCGCGGCTGCTCTGGTTCCCGGACGAGAACCACTGGGTGCTGAAGCCGCGCAATTCGAAGCTCTGGTACGGCGAGTTCTTCGCCTGGCTCAAGCGCCATGACCCATCGGCCAGCCCGAAGCGAACGAGCGCCCGACGCGCCTGAAAACCCGTGAAGTTCCGCGCCTTCATCGCGGGCGTCCCCTTCCTGGGCTGGGCGATCGTCTACACCGGCGTCTGCTGGGGCCTGTTCGGTGCGATCCTGGGCGCCGTCACGCCCGAGCTGCGGCGCGAGCTGGCCAGCTACCAGCAACTCGGCTCGCTGATGCTGGCGGCTTGCACTGGCGCGCTGATCGGCGCCTTGCAGGGCGGGCGGCTCGCCCAGCGGCATGCGCCGCGAAAGCTGTTCCTCGTCTACTGTACGGCGGCCTTGCTGGCGCTCGGGCTGATCATCGCGTCGCGTGGGTTCGTGACGCTGATGCTCGGCTTCTTCCTGATCGGCATCTTCGAAACCGCGATGTTCACGGTGGGCCACACCATCCTGGCCGGCTTGCAGGCCGACCCCGCCGTACGCGCGCGATTGCTCAGCATGGTGGACGTCGCCTACAGCGGCGGCAACCTGATGGCGCCCATGGCCGTGATCGTGCTCCAGTTCTACCGCGACGATTGGCGGCTGCCGTACCAGGCCTTCGTTCTGCCGCTGCTGGTCGCCATGCTGCTGTTCGCCAGCAAGCGCCCGTTCCAGGCCCATGCCGCGCGGCCCACGCCGGCCGCAACGGCCGAACCCCAGGCCAACGGCGGCTACCTCGCGCTGCTGCGCCGGCCGACGATGCGCTGGGCCGCCACGGCCGGCGTGCTCAGCGGTTTTGTCGAATGGGGCCAGAACTACTGGTACGTGAGTTACGCGATCGGCGTGCAGCAACTCAGCCCCAACACCGCGCGCGTGGGCATGCAGGCCTTCATCGCGGGCATGGTGCTGGCGCGCTGCGTCCAGGCCTTCGTGCACAGCGACTGGTCGCTGCGCCAGCGGCTGTGGCGGCTCAACCTCATCGCGCTCGTCGGCGTCGCGCTCAGCGTGCTGTGGCCGGGGCACGGCGCCTTCGCGGTCTACGCGCTGGGCAATTTCCTGCTGGGGCTGGGCATCGGCGTCGTGTTCCCGATCCTGCTGTCGCTGATGATCGACGAGCTGCCCGCACAGGCCTCGCGCCTGTCGGCGCTGCTGATGGTGAGCTTCACGCTCGGCGCGCAGGCGGCGGGGTTCTTGATCGGCACGCTTTGCGACCGCTACGGCCTGCACGCCGGCTACGCCACGCTGCTGGCAGCGGCACTGGGTTTCACCGTCGCCGCCTGGCGGCTGTGTCAACCATCCGGTGGTGCGGCGCTCGCGGCGCAGCGCTCTGGGACAATGCTGCCCTAGCCTGCCATGCTGATCAATTTCTTCTACACCCTGCGCGCCGCCAAGCTGAAGGTCTCGGTGCCCGAGTACCTGACCCTGCTCGAAGCATTGCAGGCGGGTGCGATCGACGCTTCAGTCGACGACTTCTACTACCTCGCCCGCACCACCCTCGTGAAGGACGAAGCGCAGTTCG
>JANYJL010000169.1 GCA_025361845.1 Rhizobacter sp. | reverse complement strand
GCCGACGCTCGCCAACATCGTCAACCTGATGACGAAGCCGCGCTGGTGCCTCGGCATGGCGGGCACGAAGCGGCACACCTTCCGCAACCTTGTCGGGCACGTAAAGGGCGTGAGCGACATGCGCTCGCTCTCGGCCTGGACCAACGAGCAGTTCGACCCGCGCCTGTCATGGGCCGACGTGGAATGGGTCAAGAAACAATGGGGCGGCAAGCTGATCTTGAAGGGCATCATGGACGTGGAGGACGCCCAGCTCGCGGTCGATGCCGGCGCCGACGCGATCGTTGTCAGCAACCACGGCGGGCGGCAGCTCGACGGGGCGCCATCGAGCATCAGCGCGTTGCCACCGATCGTGGCATCGGTCGGCTCGAAGACCGAGGTCTGGATGGACGGCGGCATCCGCTCCGGGCAGGACGTGCTCAAGGCCTGGGCGCTCGGCGCCCGCGGCACGATGATCGGCCGCGCGATGGCCTATGGCCTGGGCGCAATGGGCGAGGCCGGCGTCACCAAGGCGCTGCAGGTGATCCACAAGGAACTCGACGTGACGATGGCTTTCTGCGGCCACACCGACATCCGCAACGTGGACTCGCGCATCCTGCTGCCCGGCACGTTTTGAGGTTCTCCCTCCCGGGAGAAAAATGATCCGCCTTTCGGGCGCTTTAGGGATGTTCGGGGGCTGACGCGAAACTTACACTGAGGTCACTCTGGCTGCTTTCGGGAGTGCGCCGTGACCCTCACCCAGTTTCAAGACCTGAAGGCCTGGCACCTGCGCCACTGGCAGGAGCAGCCGCTCGAAAAGCACTGCTGGGACAGCGTGCTGACGCTCTGGATGGTTGGCTGGGTGGGTGGGCCGGTGGCGCTGGTCTTGCAGCAGCCGGCCATGGCGGCAGCCTGCCTCGGGCTGCTGTTCTTGCCGAACCGCTATGTGGCGCTGCGCCGCCGCTTGCACCTCAAGCACCGCCTGCGCTGCGACTGGCTCAGCACGCTCCGTTGATGCGCCCCCGCGCGGCTACAACTGCCGCGCTTCGAAGGTGTTGCACTGGTTGATGCCGCCCGACTCGAATCCGCGCTTGAACCAGCTCACGCGTTGCGCGCTGGTTCCGTGGGTGAAGCTTTCCGGCACCACCTGGCCGCGCGCCTTGCGCTGCAGCGTGTCGTCGCCGATCTGGGAGGCGGCGTTCAGCGCCGTCTCGATGTCGCCGGGCTCGAGCCGCCAACCCTGCTCCTGCTGGGAGCGGTTCGCCCAGACGCCGGCGAAGCAGTCGGCCTGCAGCTCGAGCCGCACGCTGACCGCGTTGGCCTGCGCCTCGGTGGCGCGCTGGCGCGCCGCCTCGACCTTCTCGCTGATGCCCAGCAGGTTCTGCACGTGGTGGCCGACCTCGTGCGCCACCACGTAGGCCTGCGCGAACTGCCCCGGCGCACCGAGCCGCTGGCTCATCACCCGGAAGAAGCTCATGTCGAGGTAGACCTTGCGGTCGGCCGGGCAGTAGAACGGGCCCATGGCGGCCTGGCCCTGGCCGCAGCCGGTGGGCTCGCGTTCGGTGTACAGCCGCAGCTTCGGCGGCTGGTAGGCTTGGCCGGCGCCGCGGAAGATGTCCGTCCAGACCACCTCGGTGCTGCGCAGCACCTGCGAGACGAACTTGGCATCGGCATCGCCAGCGGGCGGCGCGTGCGCCGGGCCGGGTGCGCTCTGACTGACCGGCGCACCGCCATTGCCACTCAGCAGGCCCAGCACCGTCAACGGGTTGATGCCGAACACCCAGCCGGCCACGAGCGCGATCGCCACGGTGCCCAGACCAATGCCGCGCCCGCCACCCAAAGAGATGCCGCCGCCTCCACCACCGCCGCCGCCACGCGCGTCCTCCACGTTCGAGCTTTCGTCCTGGCCGTCCATTCTCATGTTGTGCTCCTGGCGCAATGCGCCCTGGGTTCGGTGCTCAGGCCTTCGGCAGCGTCACGCCGCGCTGGCCCTGGTACTTGCCGCCGCGGTCCTTGTAGCTGGTCTCGCAGACCTCGTCGCTCTCGAAGAACAGCACCTGCGCGCAGCCCTCACCAGCATAGATCTTCGCCGGCAGCGGCGTGGTGTTGCTGAACTCCAGCGTCACGAAACCTTCCCATTCGGGCTCGAAGGGCGTGACGTTGACGATGATCCCGCAGCGCGCGTAGGTGCTCTTGCCCAGGCAGATCGTCAGCACGTTGCGCGGGATTCGGAAGTACTCGATCGTGCGCGCCAGCGCAAAGCTGTTGGGCGGAATGATGCAGACGTCGGATTCGATGTCGACGAAGCTCTTCTCGTCGAAGTTCTTCGGGTCGACGACGGTGCTGTAGATGTTCGTGAACACCTTGAACTCCGGCGCGCAGCGGATGTCATAGCCATAACTGCTGGTGCCGTAGCTGACGATCTTCTGGCCGTCGGCCGACTGGCGCACCTGGCCGGGCTCGAAGGGCTCGATCATCCCCGTCTCTTTCGCCATGCGGCGGATCCACTTGTCGCTCTTGATGCTCATTCCACGCCCCTGCCAAAGATGGGCGGATTGTAGGGAGCCCCGGCCCGGGCAACCGAACCCGCCGCCAGACGCCGCTGCTGACAAGAAACACAAAACTGCCCAACTAATTGCTACCGATTCATGACAAGCGGGTGGAAAATCTCGTCGTTGCAACCCCGCTCGTGGAGTACCCCATGCGCATCGCCGTCGATCTCCTGAGCCAGTACGCCGCCTACCACCGCGACAGGCGCAACATCACCAGCCACTTCGTCGGCGTGCCGATGATCGTGTTCGGCGTCGGCGTGCTGCTGGCCCTGCCAGCCTTCACGATCGCGGGCTGGTCGCTCACGCCGGCCTGGCTGGCCTTCGCGGCCGTCGCGGTCTGGTATCTGACACGCGGCAACCTGGTGCTCGGCCTGGCCGGCACGGCAGCGGTCGGCGTGTTGATGCTGCTGGCTCACCGGCTGGTCGCCGCGGGCGGCCTGCTGGCCGGCATCACCTGGGGGCTGGGTTTCTTCGTGGTCGGCTGGGCGATCCAGTTCGTCGGCCACTGGTACGAGGGCAAGAAACCGGCCTTCGTGGATGACATCGTGGGGCTGGTCGTCGCACCCCTCTTCGTGACCGCCGAGGCCTTGTTCGCACTCGGCTGGGGCAAGGCCCTGCTGGCCGAGATCGAGCGCCGCGCCGGCCCGACGATGCTGCGCGATCTGGCCAAGATCGCCTGATCCGCCTCAGACGGGGCGCTTCGGCTCCGGTTCAGCGTCGAAGCGCGCGAACCCGCTGTAGCAGATGAAGTGCCGGTTGCTCGCCCGGCCGAACAAACACAGCCCCAGGCGCGTCGCCAGTTCATGGCCCATCTGCGTGATGCCGCTGCGCGAGACGATGACGGGCACGCCCATCTGGGCCGACTTGATGACCATCTCGCTCGTCAGCCGGCCCGTCGTGTAGAAGATCTTGTCGGCGCCGCTCACGCCATGCAGGCCCATCCAGCCGGCGATCGTGTCGATGGCGTTGTGGCGGCCGACATCCTCGACGAAGGTCAGCAGCTCGCCCTGCCGGAACAGCGCGCAACCGTGCACCGAGCCGGCGGACTTGTAGGTGCTGTCACGCAGGCGCATCACGTTCAGCAGGGCGTAGAGCGTGCTCTGGCTCAGGCGGGCGGTGGGCTCATCGACGGGCGGCAGGCGCAGCGTATCGAGTTCGCCCATGAGGTCGCCGAACACCGTGCCCTGGCCGCAACCGGTCGTTACCACGCGCTTGGCAGTTTTTTCGTCGAAGCGTTCGATGCCGGCACGCGTCTTGACCGCCGCCGCACTCACATCCCAATCGACCGTGATCGAGTCGATGTCGTCCACCGATTCGACCAGGCGCTGGTTCAGCAAGTAGCCCAGCACCAGCAGTTCGGGCGCCGCGCCGAGTGTCATCAGCGTGACGAGTTCGCGGTTGTCGACGAAGACGGTCAGCGCCCGCTCGGCGGGAATCGCCACCGAGCGCTCGTCGCCGAACTCGTCACGCACCGTGACCTGCTGCGTCAACGGCGCGCTCGCCTGCGTGAGCCGCAAGGCCGGCTTCATTCGCAAGCGCTCAGGATGCGCCCGTGCCGTAGCCTGCGGCCGCACGCGGCGTGCCGCCGGCCAACACCTGCACCGCGCAGTACTTGAACTCGGGGATCTTGCCGAAGGGGTCGAGCGCGGCATTCGTCATCAGGTT
>JANYJL010000154.1 GCA_025361845.1 Rhizobacter sp. | reverse complement strand
CCGGCAAGAAGCTCGATGCCACCTACGAGTTCATCAACTGGTTCCTCGACGGCTGGGCCGGTGCCTACCTCAACCGCCAGGGTTACTACAGCGCCGTGCTCGAAACCGCTAAGTCCAAGATGGAAGCCTACGAGTGGGCCTACTGGATGGAAGGCAAACCTGCCACCCAGGACATCAAGAGCCCGGGCGGCGACCTGCTCGCCAAGACTGGCGAAGTGCGCGACGGCGGCAGCTACGAGCAGCGCATGGGCGCCGTGGCCTGCTGGAACGCGCTGATGGACGAGAACACCTACATGGTCCAGAAGTGGAATGAGTTCGTAGCTGCTTGAACCATCACTTGGCGATCACCTGGCTGCGCGGCGAGTGATTCATCGCGCAGCCCACCGATCCATTCCATGAGCAAAGTTCTCGTCAACCTCCGCGCCGGTCCGGCGGCCTGGCTCCAGGCTCTGCCGTTCGGCGCGGTGTTCCTGTTCTTCTTCATCGCGCCGCTGCTGCTGATCGGTGCGGTGAGCTTCTGGCCGACCAGCGACTACGAGCTGATCCCCGGATTCACCTTTCAGAACTACATCTCGATCTTCGACGGTTGCAGCAACTTTGCCGAACCCTGCACTACGTTGCGCACCTACTGGTCGACCCTTCAATTCAGCCTGCTCACATGGGGCTTCTCGCTGGTGATCGGCTTCACCATTGCCTACTTCCTCGCCTTCCACGTGCGCTCTCCCGGCATGCAGACCTTGCTGTTCGTGTTGTGCACCATCCCCTTCTGGACCAGCAACGTCATTCGCATGATCTCGTGGGTGCCGCTGCTCGGGCGCAACGGGCTCGTCAACCAGGGCCTGGTCGGCCTCGGCCTTGTCGACCAGCCGGTCGAGTGGCTGTTGTTCTCGCAGTTCTCGGTCGTGCTCGCCTTCGTGCACCTGTACACGATGTTCATGCTGGTGCCGATCTTCAACTCGATGATGCGCATCGACCGCGCGCTGCTCGAAGCCGCCGACGACTGCGGCGCCAGCGGCTGGCAGACGCTGTGGAATGTGATCATTCCGCTGTCGCGTACCGGCATCGTGATCGGTTCGATCTTCGTCATCACGATCGTGATGGGTGACTTCGTCACCGTCGGCGTGATGGGCGGCCAGCAGATCGCCTCGGTCGGCAAGATCATCCAGGTGCAGACCTCCTACCTGCAGTTCCCGCTCGCCGCGGCGAACGCGGTGGTGCTGCTCGCGGTCGTGCTGATGATCATCGTCGCGCTCACCCGCATGGTCGACCTCCGGAAAGAACTCTGATGCGACCCCCAAGCTCACTTCGTTCGCGGCCCCCCGAGGGGGCGCGTCAGTGCCTTCGGGCGGCCGGGCGGCACTGACATGGCCTTCTCGGACAAGCGCAGCAAGGGCTTCTGGCCGCTGGCCTTCGTGTTCGCGCTCTTCGTGCTGTTCCTCTACGGTCCGGTGATCACGATCTTCGTGCTCAGCTTCCAAGGCCCGGAAGGCGGCCTCGTGTTCCCGATGCGTGGCGCCTCGCTGCATTGGTACGGCGAGCTGTGGAAGGGCCTGGGCGTCGTCGACATCGGCGCGGCGCTGCGCCGCTCGCTCGCGCTCGGGGTGGTCGTGATGGGGCTGACCGTGCTGCTGGCGCTCTCCGCAGGTCTCGCCTTCCGCAAGAAGCTGACCGGCGGCAATATGCTGTTCTATGTCACGGTGGCTAGCCTGATCATGCCGTCGATCATCGTCTCGCTCGGCATCGGCCTGCAGTTCCGGCTGATCGACGGCGCCATCAAGTGGGCTTTGACCACCTTCGGCCCCGAGGGCGCGCTTGAAGGTTTCAACACCTCGCTCGGCCTCTACACCTCCGGCCTCGGCGCACACCTGACCTGGACGCTGCCCTTCGGCCTGCTGATCATGTTCGCGGTGTTCAACCGTTTCAACCCGGCCTATGAAGAAGCCGCGCGCGACCAGGGCGCCACGCCGTGGCAAACCTTCTGGCACGTGGTGCTGCCGCTGATCGGGCCCTCGGTGGTGGGCATCGGCATGTTCGGCTTCACCCTCAGCTGGGACGAGATCGCCCGCTCATCACAAGCCATCGGCGACCTCAACACCCTGCCGCTGGAATTGCAGGGCCTGACCACCACGGTCACCTCACCCGCCATCTATGCGCTGGGCACGGTGACGACGGCGGTCTCGCTGCTCGTCATCACCCTCGCGCTGGCCACCGCGGCCTGGCTGGGCCGGCGCAGTCGGCGGCGCGCGGCCTGAACATCGGCGACCGCCGGCCGGGTGCATGATCCCGCGCAGCCATCCTCATGAGCACCCGCCGCAACAGAGCCTCGGATCCGTCCGCTGAGCTGGCCTCGCCGCCAGTGGCGGCGGACCGCGTCTACGATGCGATCTATGCCGCCGTCATCGACCACCGCTTGGCCCCCGGCACGCGTTTGCGCGAGGAAGAACTCGCGCAGACCTTCGCCATCTCGCGCACCCTCGTGCGCCAGGCGCTGCACAAACTTGCACAAGACGGTGTCATCGTGCTGCGCCCGAACCGCGGCGCGCAGGTGCCCGAGCCGACACGTCGTGACGGCGAGCATGTGTTCGACGCGCGCCGCGTGGTCGAGTGTGAAGTGGCGCGCCGCCTCGCTGGCAAGCTGAGCGTCGAGCAGGTGGCCGAGTTGCGCCAGACCGTCGAGGCCGAGGCGCGCGCCACCAAGTCGCAGAACAAGCAGGAGGCGATCCGCCTCTCCGGCGAGTTCCACCTGAAGCTCGCGCAGATGAGCGGTAACCCGATCTTCGTGCGCCTGCTGGAAGAGCTGCTGCCGACCACCTCGCTGCTGATGGCGCTGTACAAGGCGCCGGGCGAGCCCATGTGCGTGGCGCACAGCCACCGCAA
Organism: Rhizobacter sp.; assembly: GCA_025361845.1. Taxonomy (GTDB): domain Bacteria; phylum Pseudomonadota; class Gammaproteobacteria; order Burkholderiales; family Burkholderiaceae_C; genus JANYJL01. The sequence goes on along the minus strand of JANYJL010000154.1, from coordinate 9,161 downwards.
GCTGTTGCAGGTGATCGGCAAGGGCGCGGCCGGTGCCGGCGCGGCGACCGAGATGCGACGCCATCTGAACGAGATCGAACGTTCGCTCTCGGCGCCGACGGCCAAGCCCGAAACCGCGCTGCGCGATGTGTTCAAGGCGTACCGGAGCGCCACGTGAGTTGGTCGCCGGCTGCGCCGAAGACGCACGGGCGCTTCGGCTACTCGGCGATCACCCGCCGCCCCGCGTGGCGCTGGCCGAACGGCGCGCGGCTGGCGGTCTACATCGGCTTCAACGTCGAGCACTTCGCTTTCGGCGAGGGCCTGGGCGCGAACCTGGCGCCGGCCGCGCCGCAGCCCGATGTGCTGAACTTCGCGTGGCGCGAGTACGGCAACCGCGTCGGTGTGTGGCGCTGCATGGAGCTCTTCGATGAGTTGCAGCTGCCGACCGGCGCGCTGATCAACACGGCGCTGTACGAACACTGCCCCGAAGTCGTCGAAGCCCTCGCCGCGCGTGGCGACGAGATCATCGCCCACGGCCACACCAACGCCGAGCGCCAGGGCACCTTGCCCGAGGCCGACGAACGCGCGCTGATCGAGCATTGCCGCGATCGCATCACGCAGGCCCAGGGCTGCGCACCCGCCGGCTGGCTTTCGCCCTGGATATCCGAAAGCGCGACCACACCCGACCTCTTGAAGGAAGCCGGCTTCCGCTACACGCTGAACTGGTGCCACGACGACCAGCCGATGCAGATGGCCACGCGCGCCGGCCCGCTGTGGGCCGTGCCCTATCCACAGGAGCTGAACGACATCCCGATGATCGTGGGCCGGCAGATGGACGCGAAGGACTTCGCACAAATGATCATCGACCAGTTCGACGAAATGCTCGCGCAAGCGCAGCGCCAGTCGCTGGTCATGGGCATCGCGCTGCACCCCTACCTCGTCGGCCAGCCCTACCGCCTGCGGCATCTGCGGCGCGCCTTGCAACACGTCGCGCAGCACCGCGGCGGCGATGTGTGGGTCACAACACCCGGCGCCATCGTCGACGCGATGGAAGCCTTCGTCTGAGAATCTCCCCATGGACATCGATTTCGCCACCCTCACCGAATACCAGCGCTACAAGCTGATGGCCAGCCTGATCGTGCCGCGGCCGATCGCGCTCATCACCACGCTCGGGCCGACCGGCGTCATCAACGCTGCGCCCTTCAGCATGTTCAACATGCTCGGCGAGGAGCCACCGATCGTGATGGTCAGCATCAACCGGCTCGGCGATGGCGGCTTGAAAGACACCGCCGACAACATCGTGCGCACCAAGGAGTTCGTCGTGCACATCAGCGACGAAGCGCTGGCCGAGAAGATGCACCGCTGCGGCGAGCGCCTGCCGCCCGACGAGAGCGAGCTGGCCCGCTTCGGCATGACGGCGCTGCCGTCGATCGCGGTGGCGCCGCCGCGCATCGCCGAGGCGCCGGTCGCCTTCGAGTGCACGCTCTGGGAAACGCTCGAAACCGCGAGCCGGCAGATCTTCATCGGCCAGGTGCGTTGGCTGCACGCACGCGACGGCTTGATCGACACCGAACGCTGGCGCGTGCGCCTGCAAGACTACTTCCCGGTCGCGCGTTTCGGTGCGAGCTACTACGTGACGACGCGCGACCGCTTCACGCTGGACAAATCGGATGCGCCGGGGGCCAACCCTATCGACGAGATCTGATCAAGAGGGTCCACCCTCCCCGCATTCGAGTGGCCCCGAAGGCGCCTTCATCACTTCTGACGATGCACGTCTGCCCGTAGCCTTCGTAGATTGTCGTCGAGGCTTCGGTGTCACCGAAGGCCGTCCTGATGGCATCACCCGGAGACCCCATGAAAGACGTCGAGAAGTTCGCCCGCGCCAGTCACTGGCTTCCTACGATTGCGCTTTGCTGCACGCTCGCGGCGTGCGGTGGTGGCGGTGGGGCGGAGACACCGCACCGGCCGGCCCCACCGGCTCGGCGCTCACGCTGACCGGCACCGCGGCCACCGGCGCGGCCATTGCCGGCGGGGCCGTCGAGGCCAAATGCGCCAGCGGCAGTGGCACTGCCACGACTGCTCCGGACGGCAGCTTCACGGTCAACATCGCGACGGCGACCTTGCCCTGCCTGCTGCGTGTGCCAGCGGGCGGTGGCACCTTCCTGCATTCGCTGGCCGCCGGCTCGGCGGTGAGCGTGGTGGCCAACATCACTCCGTTGACCCACCTGGTGGTGGCAGCCCTGGCTGCGGGCGACCCGGCCACCTTCTACGCCGGCTTTTCGTCGAGCACCGCGGGCAGTGTGACCACGACCTCCGCCGCGGCGGCCATCACCGCGGTGGTGGCCAAGCTCAAGGCGGCCGGGGTCGACCCGACGGCCCTCGGCAACTTGCTGACCGCTCCCATCTTGGTTGCCAATGGCGGCACGGCTGGCAACCCCTACGACCAGCTGCTCGACACCTTGAAGGCCAAGCTCACCAGCAGTGGCACGACGCTCGCCCAGCTCACGCAAGCGGTGGTCACCGAAGCCAAGGCGGCCGCGGACCCGACCCTCGCCAGCGGCGTCGCCTCGCTGCCCTCCGATCTGCTGCTGCAACCCGCGGCGGCCAACTGCGCGGCGCTGCGCAGCGGGCCCTACCGTGCGGTCTTCCCCCGCGCGACGACGGTCGCCGGGACGTTCCCGGCCAACGCCTTCACGCTCGACGCCCCCGCGCTCACCCTGGTGAACGAAGACGGCAGCACCAGCACGCTGGTGGCCACGAGCACACCGTGCCAGTTCACCAGTGGGACCGCGGGTGGCAACACCATCGTCGTGTCTCAAGCGGGCGTCATCGCCTTCAGATCGAATGACAACGGCGTGATGCGCATGGGCGTCGCCTTCCCCGAGCAGACCCATACCGTCGCTGAACTGGCCGGGGGCTGGAACAAGCTCGGCTTTACCAAGACCACAGGGACGACCTTTGCCTTTGATGCGGCTACGCTCACCGTGAACGGTAGCGGCGTCAGCACCGCGATTTCGTATTGCGCCGATGTCAAGGCCGTGGCTTGCACGCCGGTGACCGACAAGACGGTCACCTTCAGCGTCAACAGCAGCGGTGGCTTCGTCCGCACGTTTTCCGATGGTTCGAGCGACCGCGCATATGCCTACCGCGCCGGTGGTGGCGAATGGATGATGTTGACGGTCTTCGAAGACGGCGGCTTCGGCTTCTGGACCCACCAGCGCACGAACGCCTTGCCAACGGTCGGCGCGGAGACCAGCCTGTGGAATCTCGCCGACAACAACCTGCTGGTATCGCCTTCGGTCGTCACGGTCGGGGGCAACACCATCCTGACCACGGAGCCGGCGACCGGCATCTTCACGCGCAAGAACATCACCACGCCAGCGACCTCAACCGCCGTGGCGATCACGCGGCCCGAGACCTTGAACATCAACACGCCGCGCCCGGGCTACACCTATCGCAACGCCGCCACCGGTGTGACCGATTCGAGCGGTGCCACGGTGAACGTGCCGGAGTTCGTGTCGATGGGCTTGCGTGGCATGGGAGTCACGCCGGTGGCCCAGATCGCCTCGGGGCAGTTCAACCTGTCGGTCACCCAGTAAACCGCGGGTCGCGGCGCCGGGCGATTGGCGGCGTCGCTTCTTCTGCATACTCCAAGCGGTCCGGACCGCTTGGAGCCTGGGTGGAAGAACGAACTTTCGATGCCGTCGTCGCGGGCTTCTACCGCGCCGCAACCGGCGCACAAACCTGGGACCAGGCGCTCGACGCCGTCCAGGCCGCCTTCTCGGCGCGTACCGTGCTGATGCACACCGCCGATGCCCGCAACGGCCAGATCGTGCGCATGGACCACGGCGGGCCGTCGATGGACGACGGCGTGCTGGAGTACGTGCGCGAGTACCACCGCTGCGACCCGCGGCGGGACCGCATCCTCGCGCGTTTGCCGGACATCATCGGCCAGTGGTGGCACTGCCACGAGCACCTTGATGAAGGCTATGTCGCCGGCCAGCGCTTTTACACGGAGTTTCTGCCCGCCTACAGCACACGCTATCTGTCGACCATCGTGCTGGCGCCGAGCGATCCGCAAGAGACGGTGATGACGGCCCTCGCCATCGAACTGCCCGCCGCGCGCGGTGTGCTCACACCGGACGAACGCGAGTGGGCGCGACGCCTCGCCGATCACCTGCGCGATGCGTTGCACGCCTACAAGCGGTTGCGCGCGCTGCTGTCGCAGGCGCTCGCCGGGCACAACTTGCTGCACCGCTTCGCCTATCCGATGTGGTTGATGGACGAACAACGCTGCATCGCCTTCGAGAACGAGGCCGCCACCCGCGAACAGACGCAGGCGCAACGCGTGGTGCGCCGCGGTGCGCACTTGTGGCTGGTGAAGGACCGCAGCAACCAGCAACTCACCGAGCGCTTGCACGAGCTGTGCCGCGCAGGGCACGGTGGTCGATCTGCGCGCCACCGAGGCCGACGCGCCGACCTGGCTGCACCTCTCGCTGCTGGTGCCCGAGGCGGTGCTCGGCGCCTTCGGCCGGCAGCCGCAGATACTCGCCACCCTGTTCGACCCGCAACACGTGAGCCCGCTCGACCCCTTCGCGCTGTCCAACATGTTAAAGCTGACCCCGGCCGAAGCGAAGGTCGCGGCGCGCCTGGCCGACGGCCTCACGGCCGACCAGATCGGCGCTGCGCACGGCACGGCCACGGCCACCGTGCGCAGCCAGGTTCGGCAGGTGATGGCCAAGCTCGGCGCCAAACGCACCGCCGACGTGGTGCGCATGCTGCGTCAGGGCGAGGCCCTGTGGGCCGGCGCGGGCGCGGTGGTTTGACCGAACCGGCAAGCTCGAATCGCCGCCGATGAAAAAATGATGGCGGGCTGTCGATTGCGCGAGACTTCGCGCATCGATGAGTCAGGGCCAGCGATGAGCGCGGCTCCTTCAACCACTCACCAGCGAGGTTCGCCATGCAATACATGCTCCTGTTCCACCAACCCGCAGCCGCCTTCGAAGCCGCCTCCGACCCGGCGCGCCTGGGCGAATACATGGGCGCCTGGGGCGCTTACATCGGTGCGCTGCATGCCTCGGGCACGGTCGTCAGCGGCGCGGGCCTGCTGCCGCCGCAGACCGCCACCACGGTGCGCATGCGCGCCGGCAAACGCCAGGTGCAGGACGGCCCGTATGCGGACACACGCGAGCACCTGGCCGGCTACTTCGTGATCGAGGTGCCCTCGCTCGACGTGGCGCTGGACTGGGCGGCGCGCGCCCCCAGCTCCGGCGACGGCAGCACCGAGGTGCGGCCGGTGCTGCCGCCGATCACGCCCGGCGCCTGATGGCGGAGGTGCCCGCGGGCTGGCACGCGGCCGAGCGCGCTGCCCGCGAGTCGTATGGCCGGCTCGTCGCCTGGCTCGCCTACCGCTGGCGTGACCTGGCGGCGGCCGAGGACGCGATGTCCGAAGCCCTCGTCGCGGCCCTCACCCACTGGCCGCAGGACGGCGTGCCCGATGCGCCCGAGGCCTGGCTGTTGACCGCTGCGCGCCGCCACCTGCTCCAGGTGGCGCGCCATCAGCGTGTGGCGCAGGCGCCCGAGGTGCTGGCCCTGTTCGATACCGAGACCGATGCCGTGACGGAGGCGATGCCCGAAGCCGTGCCCGACGAACGCCTGAAGCTGATGTTCGTCTGCGCCCACCCGGCCCTGAACCCGGCGGTGCACGCGCCGCTGATGCTGCAGGCCGTGCTCGGATTGGAGGCGAAGCAGATCGCCGAGGCCTTTCTCGTCTCGGCGAGCGCGATGGCGCAGCGCCTGGTGCGCGCGAAGGCGAAGATTCGCGACGCCGGGTTGCGCTTCGAAACCCCGGAACCGCGCGAGCTGCCCGAGCGGCTGGCGGCGGTGCTCGAAGGCATCTACGGCGCCTACACGATCGGCTCGAACCTGGCGACGCAGGGTGAAGATGCCTCGCAGCCGGCGGCAATGTCGGCGCTCGCCGACGAGGCCGTCTACCTGGCGCGCCTGGTGGTGCACTTGCAGCCGCAGAGTGCCGAGGCGCTCGGCCTGGTTGCGCTGATGCTGTATTGCGAGGCGCGCCGGCCGGCGCAGTTCGATGCCGAGGGCCGCTTCGTGAGCCTGACGCAGCAAGACACCGCGCTGTGGTCGCACGAGCGCATCGCCGAGGCCGAGGCCCTGCTGCGGCGTGCAGCCTTGTTGCGCGAGCCCGGCAGCTTTCAGATCGAAGCGGCCATCCAGTCAGCGCATTGCCAGCGCGCGTTCACCGGGCGCACGCCCTGGGCGGGCATCGCGGCGCTGTACGGCGCGCTGCTCGCCATCGACCCGAACATGGGCGCACGCATCGGCCATGCGGTGGCGCTGGCCGAAGCGGGCGAGGTGGTGCGGGCGCTCGACCTGCTGCGCGCCGTGCCCGAGGTTGAGGTCGCGAGCCACCAGCCGTATTGGGTGGCGCTGGCCCATTTGCAGCGCCTGGCGGGTGTCGATGCGCGCGCTGCGCTCACGCGTGCCATCGGCCTCACGGCCGACGCGCGGCTGCGCGAGTACCTGTCGCGCGGCCTGTAGCCGCCCTCAGCTTGGCGCGAAGCGGTGCACGCCTTGCGCGTCCACCCGGCGCACCAGGCGCCCTGCAATCCACAAGGCGTTCAGGTGCGCGATCGATTCGCCCATCGCGAAGGTGGTCTGGTGCACGTCCAGCTTGCGCTTGAACAGCACCGGCAGCAGGTCCGCAGCGGTCTGCGGTGTCTGCGCACACGCGTTCATCACATCGGCGAAACGATCGTCGTGGTGGCTCTTCAACTGGTCGATGCGCGTGTGCAGGCCGCGGAACGGGCGGCCGTGCGAGGGCAGCACCAGGGTGTCGGCCGGCAGCGCGCGCATGCGCTCGATGCTGTCGAGGTAGAGCTGCAAGGGGTTCGACTCCGGCTCCAGCTCGACCACGCTGACATTGGTGGAAATGCGCGGCAGCACCATGTCGCCCGAGATCAGCACGCCGAGCGCGGCGTTGTGCAGGGACATGTGTTCGGGCGCGTGCCCGTAGCCCACGTGGCAGACCCAGTCCGTACCGCCCGCGGCCACCGTGCCGCCGTGCATCAGGCGGCGAAAACGCGCCGGCACCTGCGGCACCATGCTCGCGTAATAGTTGCTGCGCGCGCGGATCTTCAGGAGCGACTCTTCGTCCGCGAGGCCATGGCTGGCCATGAAGTTCGCGGCCGATTCGCCGCCGTGGCCGGTGGTGGACTGGCTGGCCAGCCGCGCGGCGTTGTAGTCGGTCGCGCTCATCCACAGCCGGCACTCGTGCTGCGGCGTCGACCAGCGTTCGGTCAGCCAGTGCGCCAGGCCCACGTGGTCCGGGTGCATGTGCGTCACCACCACGCGCAGCACCGGCAGGCCGCCGAGTTCGTTCGCGAACACCTGCTCCCAGGCGGTGCGTGTGGTGTCGCTGGTGATGCCGCAGTCGACGAGTGTCCAACCCGGCACGCCGTCGATCGCATCGCGCAGCAGCCACAGGTTGATGTGGTCCAGCGCGAAGGGCAGGGGCATGCGCACCCAGCGCACGCCCGGAGCCACTTCGAGCGACGCACCGAGCGCGGGCAGGGCATCGCCCAGGGGGTATTGCAATTGCTGTTCGAGGGCGTTCATGCGGTCTTTTCTGAAGCGCGGTGGTCCACCGCGGCGGGGCTTCGCTACACTTTACGTATACGTCAATCGAGCCAGTGTAATCGTCATGTCTGCCGTCGCCGCCTCGCCCAACGCCGTGCTCACCTACTCGATCAGCGAACTCGCGCAGGAGTTCGACCTGACGACGCGCGCCATCCGCTTCTACGAAGACAGCGGCCTGCTCGCCCCGCAGCGCGCCGGCCGCAACCGCATCTACACCCCGCGTGACCGCACGCGCCTGAAGCTCACCTTGCGCGGCAAGCGCCTCGGCCTCACGCTGGCCGAGGTGAAGGAGCTGGTGGACATGTACGAGTCGCCGCGTGATACGCAGCCGCAGCTGAAAAAATTCCTCGTGGTGCTGGCGGCACACCGCGCGCAGCTGGAGCAGCAGATGGCCGACCTGAGCGTCACGCTCGACGAAGTGCGCACGCACGAGAAAGAAGTGCGGCGCCTGCTGGCCGCGAGCACCGGCACGCGCGCGCGCCGCTGATCCTCGCCCGAGAACACTTTTCAAAAAACGATGGGAGTGACTGTCCATGAGCACCGACCTGAGCGAACTGTTCGAAAGCAACCGCCGCTGGGCGGACGATGTGCAGAAGCGCACGCCCGACTTCTTCACCCGCCTGCTCACGCAGCAGGTGCCGCAGTACCTGTGGATCGGTTGTGCCGACAGCCGCGTGCCGGCGAACGAGATCCTCGGCCTGCTGCCGGGTGATGTGTTCGTGCACCGCAACGTCGCCAACGTGGTGGTGCACTCCGATCTGAACGCCTTGTCGGTGATGCAGTACGCGGTCGACATGCTGATGGTGCGGCACATCATCGTCGTCGGTCACTATGGCTGTGGCGGTGTGACGGCGGCGCTGCAAAACCGGCGCATCGGCCTGGCCGACAACTGGATCCGCCATGTGCAGGACGTGCGCAACAAACACCGCGCCTGGATGGACGGCATGCCCGACGAAGAGATGCGGCTGCGTGCGCTGTGCGAGCTGAACGTGCTGGAGCAATCGCTCAACGTTTGCGAGACCACGGTCGTGCAGGACGCCTGGGAGCGTGGCCAGTCGGTCGTCGTGCACGGCTGGGTGTACGGCCTGCACAACGGCCTGATCGAAGACCTGAAGATGACGGTGGCAAGCGCCGATGACGTGCTGGCCGCGTACGGCCTGGCCGTCGGCGCATTGAAGAACCGCTTCGACAGCGAGCGCAAACAAGGCAGGCCCTAGGATGACACTTGCCACGCCGACAGCGGCCTGCGGCCCGTTGCGGTCTTTCGGGGGTAGCTCTGTGCAGGCATCGTGTGGAGCGAGCGCGCTGCGGCGGGGTGCCGTGTTGCGTTCATGTCCCCCGGGTCGGTTGACGAGCAAGCGCTTCGGGTCGAGCCGATCCGGCCCTCCTCCCTTACTTCACTCCACACGGCACCCCACCACAGCGCTCTGTGCACCACGGTGGGTTTCGAAATCCGAAGCACGAACGGTTGGTTCTCCGCGGAGGGTGCCGGGTGACCGGCGCAGCGAAGTAAAGGAGGAGGG
>JANYJL010000138.1 GCA_025361845.1 Rhizobacter sp. | reverse complement strand
GGTGCGACGTGGTGCTTCACGGCCCAAAGGTACCAGTTATCGACCACCGTGCCGGTCAAAAGGATACCGATGCCGCCGCAGAGCGGGCACAGGACCGCGAACCACCAGGCCCAGCGGTGGATGGACTCCATCGTCGCGTTGAAGCCCATCGTCCAGCGCCAGAACAGGGCGGCGCGTTCGGAGGCAGTGCCGCGGTCGACGATCTGCTCGATCTCGCGCTCGCCGCCGAAGCGGCTTACCGCGAGGATGGTGGCGCCGTGCATCGCGAACAGCAGCGTGGCGCCGTAGAGGAACGCGATCGAGAGCATGTGGAACGGGTTGTAGAAGAGGTTGCCGTAGCGGATAGAAAACGCCGCCGTCCAGTCCAGGTGCGGGAAGATGCCGAAGGGCACCGCCTCACCCCAGCTGCCCATCAGCAGCGGGCGGATGAAGCCGAGCACCAGATAGAGCCAGATCGCCGCGGCGAAGGCCCAGGCCACGTGCGTGCCCATGCCGAGCGCCTGAGCGCGGCGGTACATGCGCAGCCACCAGAGCAGGATCGAACTGGTGAGGAAGAAGCCCGCCATGATCCACCAGCCGCCCTGGTTCAGCGCAGGCAGGTGGAGGCCGTTACCGGGCGGCGGCGGCTCCAGCGCAAGCCAGGGCAACTGGCGGATGAACTGGACCGGGTCCCAGTTCACCGAGGCCAGCATGTTCAGGCCGATGATCTCGAACGCGGTGAAACCGCACAGCAACGAAGCGATGCCGAGCCAGCCGAGGTAGATGGGGCCGATCTGCGCGTCGCCGATGCGGCCGAGCAGGTGGATGTGGCCCGGTGTGCCGCCCCGCTCGCGGGTGTCGCGCCCGGCGGGTACGCCGGCGTAGGACGGTGCGGTGACTTGCACCGCGGTGAACAGGTTTTGATATTCAGCGGCCATGATGTTGTGTCTCCTCGGGCGGTGCCTTCGGTTTGTCGGGGCTTCTTGCGGGCTGTGGTTGAACGTTCAGCGCCAGGTCTTCAGCGCCAGATCGGCAGGTTCAGCCACCAGCTCCACCACTCGGGCCAGCCGCGTGTCCAGAACGGCCCGCTGATGACGATGCACACGGCACTGAAGAACACCGCCGACAGCGCGAGGAACAGCCCCAGGCGGTGGATGCCGAGCGTGCCGATCGAGTAGCCGATCGCATCGCGGAAGAAGGTGTTCTCGTGTTCGGCGGTCTTCACCGGTTCACCCTTGGCGGGGTTGGTGGACGACAGAATCAGCGCACCGTGCAAGGACAGCGCGAACACGGTGGCGAAGAAGAAGCTCACCGCGATCATGTGCGCCGGGTTGTAGTGGAAGTGCAGGTACTGGTAGCCGGTGTTCGAGACCCAGTCGAGGTGACTCATGATCCCGTAGGGGAAGCCGTGGCCCCAGGCGCCCATCAGCACCGGGCGGATCACGGTGAGGGTGACGTAGGCCAGGATTGCGACGCCGAACGCAAACGGCACGTGGTAGCCGATGCCGAGCTTGCGGCAGATCTCCACCTCACGCAGCGCCCACGACACAAACGAGCCGATCGCGCACACGGTGATGAGCTGCCACAGGCCGCCTTCCATCAGCGGCGCCATTCGCAGGCCGTATTTCAGGTCGGGCGGGGCGATGCTGATTTGCCAGAGGTTCCAGGTGTGGCCTTGCGACGCACCCCAGACGATGAGCAGGGTACCGATCGACGCGAAGAAGATCGTCGTCACGCCGAAGAAGCCGACGAAGAACGGCCCGACCCAGAAGTCGAACAGGTCGCCTCCGACCAGGGTACCCCCGCGAACGCGGTACTTTCTTTCAAAACTCAGCATGGCCATGGTGTGAGCCCTCGATTCGGGAGCGTTCGCAAGGAACCTCCACGCCTACATGTTCTGTGGGCAGACGAGGTCGGGTGGGCGTTGCCGCCACGGCCCGAGCCTCATCGGCCGCTTCTCTTGACGAGATTTCTGGAAACGAACGCTGCTATTTGGGTGCAGCCGCCGGCATCGAGGAGTTCTGCGCCGCTTTCGGAGCGCCCTCGATCCAGTTGAACTTCGAGGTGCTGAGCAAGATGAAATGAATCACGATAGCCAGCACGAACAGGAAGGTGAACAGTGCGACGAGCGCCCTGCGCGGGTCGAACAGAAGCCAAATTCTCCACATGTTTCTTATCTCCTAAGTAAGGTAGGACATGAAGGTGTAGACCGCAGCCTTCACCCCGCCGATCAACGACTTTTCACTCTCGGCGCCTGGCAACCAGGTGCGCCATTGCCCTGGCAATACACACGCCAGCAACGCGAACAACAAGAGCAGTGAGAAGCTCACCACGAAGATGCCCTTGAACACCTTCGAGTCACTCTTGAGCAACTGCTGCAGCGAGCCGCTTGACATGTCAGCCATGACAATTCCCCTTCAACGATTCAGAGCCAGGGACGCCAGCTCCACACCAGGAAGTGCGCGACCACGGCGATGGCCGTGAACGCAATGAAGCTGGTGACGAAGATGCCGTGAAACTCCTTCGCCTCCTGCTCTGTCAGCCCCGAGAGGGAGCCTTTTCTTTCTTCAGCCATATTCATAGCTCCTCGAAAATTGGCCTAGCGGCCATCACCGCGCACTTCCCGCGCGGCAGGGACCACCTCAGCGCTTTCGCGCCTCGGCAAGCTGTGAGCCCGGTCGATCGGGCAAATCTGAAATGGGGCTGTCATGCGGGCTCCCCCTGGCGCAGCGCATCGCGCGCACGCGCCACACGTGCCGCGGTCACACGCTCTTCGCCAGCGCGCTTTGCGTCGCGCTCGGCGCGGTCGCGCAGGCGCTTGGCCGCGGAGATCTGCACCAGCACCGGCTCGCTCTGTACGAACTCGCCGAGCAGGGCCTGCGCGTCGTCGTCCCAGGGACTGGCAGCCTCACTCGCGATGCGTGCGGGCGTCGGATCGACACGGTCCATGTCGGTGCCGAGCGGCAGGATGTGGAACAGCGCATCGAACAACGCGTTGCAGAACTCCTGGATGATGTAGGTCGCACCCGAGTAGCCCATGAAGGGCGTGCCGGTGTGGCGGCGGATGATCGGCAGCGGGAACGAGGCGGGGATGAAGCTCGGCTTCATCGGCGAACCGCCGCCGCTCTCGGCCAGGTACATGCGCTCGTTGTAGCTGCCGTACAGCACGAGCGGCGCCTTCTCTTTCACGAGCTTGCGCACCGCGTCGTTGTCGGTCTTCTCGCCGGGCTTGCGCGCCACCGCGAAGTTGCAGGGCAGGCCCATCTCGTCTTCGAGAAAGTGGCGGATGCCGCGGCTGTAGGTCTCGTTCGCGACCACCGCGAAACTGGCGGTGCCGAAAAAGTCTTGTGTGACCGAACGCCACAGATCCCAGATCGGCTTGATCGTGGTGTGCTTCTCGCGTTCGATGAAGGGCTCGGGGTCGAGGTGCAGCAGCTCGCCGAGGCTGCGCAGGAATTTCGTCGTGCTGTGCAAGCCGATCGGCGCTTGCAGGTACGGACGGTCGAGCGCCTCGCAGAGCAGGCGGCCGAACTCGCGGTACATGCAGATGTTCACGTCGGCTTCGATCAAGCGCGACACATCGGCCAGGTGGCTGCCGAGCGGGAACACCATGTTCACCTCGGCGCCGATGCCTTGCACGAGGCGGCGGATCTCGGCCAGATCGCTCGGCATGTTGAAGGTGCCGTAGCTCGGGCCGATGATATTGACGCGAGGTTTTTCACCGGCCGGGCGATCGGCGAATGGCTTGCGCGCCGGCACCTTCTTCATGCCGTATTCGGTCCAGAGCCAGAACATCGCGCGGTTCGCGCATTGCCACTGGTCTTCGTCGATTGTGCGCGGCAGGAAGCGCAGGATGTTGGTGCCCTCCGGGGTGACACCGCCGCCGATCATCTCGGCGATCGAGCCGGTGACGACGACCGAGGGCAGGTCCGGGTCGAGCGTCGCATGCGCACGCTTCATCGAACCTTCGGTGCCTTCGCGGCCGAGCTGTTCTTCGGCCAGACCGGTCACGACGATCGGCAGTTCGTGCGGCGGCAGCGCGTCGGTGTAGTGCAAGACGCTCGTGACCGGCAGGTTCTCGCAACCGACCGGGCCGTCGATCACGACCTGCAGGCCCTTGATCGCGGTGAACACATACACCGCGCCCCAGTAGCCGCCGGCACGATCGTGGTCGATGACCATCATGTGCCCATCGCTTCTGCCTTGCGGCGAGCGATCATTTTGGCGAGCTGGCGGCGGGTCTCGGCCTTGAACTCGGGCCGGTCCTTCGGCACACCTTGCGAGGCTTCCCACACGCCGGTCGCGTGGCCCGCGCCGACATTGCCGAAGAACTCGCTCATCTGATCGAAGCGCGCCTTGTTGCCGATGGCGGCATTGATGACCTGCGCGAGTGAACCGGCACCTGCCGGGCCCATCAACGGCCGCGCCGAAATCAGGTTGGTGAAGTACAGCGCCGGCGTGCGCGCCTGCTTGGCGGCCTGCACGACCGGCGTGGTGCCGATCGCCAGATCGGGCTGGAACTCGTGCATCGCGGCCAGGTCTTGTTCGAGCGAGGCGCGGTACTGAACGTGCACACCGCGCGCTTCGAGCCAGTCGCGATCGGCTTCGCTCCACGGTGTGCGCGGGCAGGCGGTGCCGACGTAGCGCAGATCGGCGCCACTCTCGACCAACAAGCGGCCGACGAGCAACTCGGAACCTTCGTAGCCACTCAAGGTGATGCGGCCCTTGATCGGCATCTTCGCCAGCGCACCCTTGATGGCGGGCAGGAAGCGGTTCTTCGCTGCATCGATCTTGTCTTGCGCCACGTTGGCGGCGTTGCCGATCGCTTGCAGCCAGGCCTCGGTGCCGTCATGGCCGACCGGCGCGGAGCCGACGATGGACCGGCCGGCCGCATCAAACTCACGCACGCTGGCGGTGTAGAACGGGTGGATCGCGGCGACCGCAGCGCAGTCGAGTGCGGCATACAGCTCGCGCCATTCACGCGTCGGCACCACCGGGCCTGCCGCCAGGCCCATCGGTTCGAGCAGGGCGCCAATGACCATCGGGTCGGCGGGGAACATCTCGCCGAGCAGGGCGATCGTTGGCTTCTCGGAGCGGCCATTGCGGGGCGCCTGCACCGGGCCGGCAGTGGCTTCAGTGCGCGCGTATTTCAGCATCGCACCGGCCAGCACATCCTTCGCTTCGGCATGTGTCGGCACGCCGAAACCCGGCACGTCGATGCCGATGATGCGCACGCCGTTGATTTCCTTCGGCAGGATCTGCAGCGGCACACCGCTCGCTGTCGGCACGCACAGATTGATGATGACGACAGCGTCGTACAGCGCTGGGTCGGCCTGCTTGTAGACCGCCTCTCGGATGTCCTCGAACAGCTTGCCGGTGACGAGCGATTCGCTGTTGAAAGGCACGTAGCCGACACTGCGGCGCGCACCGTAGAAATGCGAAGTGAAGGTCAGGCCATACACGCAGCAGGCCGAGCCCGACAGGATGGTTGCGGTACGCCGCATGCGCAGGCCGACGCGCAGCGAGCCGAAGGCCGGGCACATGCTCTGTGGCTGGTCGTGCGGGCCCTTCGGGTAGTCCTTCGCGTACTGCGCCAGGATCTCGCTCTTGCCCGCGCTCTTTGCAGCGGCCAGCATCGTGTCCTTGCCGGAATGGCAGCCATGGCCGTCGGCTTCCAGTGCCTGAGGCACGGGAACCGGGACGATGGGAATGACGGGCGCGCTCATGATCGTTTCGCTCAGACCTCGTCGTAGACGACTTCGAGCGTCTCTTTCTTGATCTCGGTCTTGCCGCACATGTCGAACTGCGTAGCCGGCTCGAGCACCACGTTGCGACCGACCACGTCGGCGCTGAACAGGCCGAGCAACTGGTCTTGAGTCATCGGCTTCGGGCGCATCGGCTGCGAGGTGCCGACGTTCTCGGCCAGCTCGGCGAACATCGGGCCCCAGACCGAATCGGGCCGGCCGATGATTTCGTAGCTGGCGCTCTTGCGGCGAATGTCGTCGTTGGCGGGGATCGTGGACAAGACCGGGATGCCGACCTTCTCGGCAAAGGCCGCAGCCTCGCCAGTGCCGTCGTCGCGGTTGATCACCATGCCGGCCACGCCGACGTTGCCACCGAGCTTGCGGAAGTACTCGACCGCGCTGCACACGTTGTTGGCGACGTAGAGCGATTGCAGGTCGTTGCTGGCAACGACGATGACCTTCTGGCACATGTCGCGCGCAATCGGCAGGCCGAAGCCGCCGCAGACCACGTCGCCCAGGAAGTCGAGCAGCACGTAGTCGAAACCCCACTCGTGGAAGCCGAGCTTTTCGAGCAGCTCGAAGCCGTGGATGATGCCGCGCCCACCGCAGCCGCGGCCGACTTCGGGGCCGCCGAGTTCCATCGCGTAGACACCGTCGCGCTTGAAGCAGACATCGCCGATCGCGACCGCCTCACCGGCGAGCTTCTTCTTCGACGAGGTCTCGATGATGGTCGGGCAGGCGCGCCCGCCGAACAGCAGCGAGGTCGTGTCGCTCTTCGGGTCGCAGCCGATCAGCAGGACCTTCTTGCCCTGCTGCGCCATCATGTAGCTGAGGTTGGCGAGCGTGAAGCTCTTGCCGATGCCGCCCTTGCCGTAGATCGCGATGATCTGGGTTTCCTTCGTCACCGGCGCGGTCGACACGGCGTCGGGTTCGACCGATGCTTCAGTGCGCAGGCGCTCCATGAACTTGAGCGGCGCGCCGGTGGCGGACAGGGCATTGGTGGGGGTCATGCGCAAGCTCTCCAGTCGAGAATCATCTTCAGACAGGCGCTGTCGCCGAAGGCGGTGCGGTAGGCGCTGTCGGCGTGGATCGGTTCGTCGCGGTGGGTGATCAGGTCGTCGAGCGACAACTGCCCGGTCTCGGCCAGTTCCTTCACCGCCAGCAGGTCGGGGCGTTGCCATTCGGCGGCGGCGCGCACCGTGGCTTCGCGCATGAAGGCGGGCGCGAAGTTGAAGTGCAGCGGGTCGCTGTAGAAGCCGGCCAGCACGATCTCGCCGCCCGGCGCCAGGCGCGCGATCAGCTTGTCGAGGATGGCCGAATCGCCGCTCACGTCGTAGATGGCGTGGTAGTTGCGGCGCTCGTCTTCGTCGGGATGCAGCACCTCGTAGCCCTGCGCGCCGGCCGTGCGGCCGCGGTTGGTCTCCCAGACCGTTGGCGGCGCGAAGCCGGCCACCACGGTCATGCGGGCCAGCAAGCGGCCCAACACGCCGTGGCCGACGATGAGGTCCGGTGCAACGATCGGTTGGCGTTTGCCAGCGCCGCTCACGGCGTGGTAGGCGGTGGCGGCCAGGGCCAGCAGCACGGCACGGTCGCCGAGCTCGTTGCTGATCGGCACGACGCGTGAACCGGCGACGACGAGCTTGGAGGCCGCACCGCCGAACAGGCCGCGCACTTCGCCGAAGCAGCGGGCGCCGGGCACGAACACATGCTCGCCGACCGTGTGGCCCGACTTCGGCCCGGCCGAGACGACCTGGCCGACCGATTCATAGCCCGGCACGAGCGGGTAGCCCATGCCGGGGAAGCTGGGCATGCGGCCAGTGAACAAGAGCTTTTCGGTGCCGGTGCTGATGCCGCTGAATTCGATGTCGACCACCACGTCGTCGTCGGTCGGCGCGTCGAGCGCCAGGCGGCTGAAGGCGATGTGCTCGGGCCGTTCGAGCACGATGGCCATGGTGTTCATGAATGCCACTCCTGGCGCGTCGTGCGCGGGCGGCGGGAAGGTGAAACGGGGGACATCGGGATCAGAGGCTGGGGTGTGGGTGTCATCTTATGCTGACCACTTTATGTGTCAACATAAATGTACAGTTGTCGCGTCAGGGTTTACGGCAGTGCGCGAGCATCACGCGGGTCTGAAGCGGCATGCGGTTGGGCAGCAAGCGGGCGCGCTCGAAGCCGGCCTGGCGCAGCAGCTCGATCAATTCGTCGGCGCGGCGCGGCCGGCCGCGGCCCATGGCCAGCAGGTAGAAACCGAAGTAAGCGTCGCCCATGGGCTCGGCGCCGGGGGTGTCGGACATGGGCTCGGCGAGCAGCAGCACGCCGTCGTCCGGCAGCGCCGCCCGCGCAGCGCGCAGCAGGGCCAGGGCTTCACGGTCGTCATGATCGTGCACCACACGCACGAGGCTGGCGATGTCGGCGCCGCGCGGCAAGGCATCGTTGAGGAAGTCGCCGCCGGTGATCTGCGCGCGGCTGCCGAGCCCCTGGGCCGCCAGGCTCAGGCGTGCACGTTCGGCCACGGCGGGCAGGTCGAAGAGCATCAGTTGCAGCTTCGGTGCGCGCGCTGCCGCCGCCGCCAGGAAGTTGCCTTCGCCGCCGCCGATGTCGAGCAGGCAGCGGTGGCGGGCGAGTGGGTAGGCATCGAGGATTTCATCGGCCACGAGCGGCTGGGACGCCGACATCAGGGCCGAGTACGCGGCCACCTGGTTCGGTGCGACAGCGCGCGATTGCCCACTGGATTCGGCTTCCGCATAGGGCCAGTAACCGGCCAGCGCGGCGCTGTTCGCGCTGCCGCGCAGCAGCGCGAGCGGGTCGCGCAGGTCGGCGTAGAGCGCCGCGTGGTGGGTGACCATGGCGGTGATGCCGCGGTTGCCGACCAGTGGCGCCCCGAGCACGCCGAGGCCGTAACGGTCGCCGGGGCGCGCTTCGACGAGCTGTAAGGAAACGGCCGCGGCGAGCAGGCGCCGCGCTGCATCGTCCGTCAGCCCAAAGCGCTGCGCCAGCGCCGCGAACGCCTGCGGCCCGTCGGCCAGCACCTCGAACAGGTCGAGCTGCACGCAGGCTTGCAGCACCTGGGAATAGACGAAGCCAGCCACGATGTCGAACACTGCGCGGGCGCGGCGGCGGGCGATCCAGCGCGTCAGCGGGAAGCCCGAGGCCCAGCGCTGGAAGCCGCGGCTGGCGAGCCAGCGGTTGCGCTGGGCGAACCAGCGCTCTGACCAGTGACTCAACTCAGGCAGCGATGCGCGCCACGGCGAGATCATTCGACATCGCCTGCGGCACCAGCCGCTCCGACTCCATGCGCACCAGGGCGCGCAGGCGGAATGCGCCCCGGCATTCGGGGATGGCCGCGGCAGCGCGCGCCACCAGTCGGTCGAAGTGCAGGATCGCGCCACCCAGGCCCTGCTCGGTGGCGACACTTGGGCGGCCGAGCGCCACGTCCTGGCCGATCGGCTTGCCGAGTTGCACCGGGTCGGCAGCCACATCGCGGATGTCGTCTGCGACCTGGTAGGCCTCGCCCAGGCAGTCGCCGAAAGCGCGCCAGGGCGCTGCCTCGACGCCAGAGGCCAGCGCCCCGGCGGCAGTGGCGGCGGCGAACAGCGCACCGGTCTTGGCGCGCTGGTAGTCGCGCAGCGCCACCCGTGGTTCGCATTCCCAGGCCTGGCCGGCGACGATGCCCAGCGGCATGCCGACCCCGGCGGCAACCGTCGCCAGCAGCGGCGCGAGGCGCTGCGGCGAACGCGCGGCGGCGTGGCCGAGGGTCTGGAAGGCAAGCACGATCAACGCGTCGCCCGCCAGCACCGCGATCCGCTCGCCGAAGGCGCGGTGCACCGAGGCTTTGCCGCGGCGCGTGGCGGCATCGTCGAAACACGGCAGGTCGTCGTGCACGAGCGAGGCGCAGTGCAGCAGTTCGATGGCAGCGGCGGCGCCGTCCGAGAGCGCCGGGTCGTCGTCACCACAGGCCTGGGCCACCGCCACGCACAGCAGCGGGCGGATGCGCGCGCCACCGGGGAAGACGGCGTGGCGCAGCGCGGCGGCCAGCTTCGGCGGCGCACCCCGCGCCTCGGCGGCCACGACCGCTTCCACCAGGGCCAACTCGATGCGGTTCAATGACTCCATGCGCTACCTCCATCGGCACCCTGAGGGCGTTTTGTAATGACAAACTGTCTCGCTTGACTGTCAATCACTGTAGACACATGCTCGGGGGCCGTCAACAACGCTTGCCCGAAAGGATCCCTTTTGACGACCGAGCGTGTGATCGTGGTCGGCGCCGGCATCGGCGGGCTGGTGGCTGCACTCGAACTGGCTGCGGCGGGTGTCGAGGTGCTGGTGATCGAACAGGCCACCGCCGTCGGCGGGAAGATGCGCGAGGTGCAGATCGCCGGCCAGGCGCTCGACGCGGGGCCGACCGTGTTCACGATGCGCTGGGTGTTCGAAGAGCTGTTCGATCGCATCGGCGAGCGGCTCGAAGATCACCTCACGCTGCACCCGGCGCAGACACTCGCGCGACATGCCTGGGACCCGCCGAGCGGCAGCGCCGCATCGGCACCGCAGTGGCTCGACCTGTTTGCCGACATCGAACGTTCAGTCGATGCCATCGGTGCCTTCGCCGGTGCCGCCGAAGCGCGGCGCTACCGCAATTTCTGCGCGCGCGCCCAGGGCATCTACCAGACGCTGGAACAGCCCTTCCTGCGCAGCACGCGGCCGAACCCGGTGTCGCTGGCCGGGCGCGTGGGGCTGCGTGGTTTGCCGGGCCTCGCGCGCATTTCGCCGTTCACGACGATGTGGGGGGCGCTCGGCCAACATTTCCGCGACCCGCGGCTGCGCCAGCTGTTCGGCCGCTACGCGACCTACTGCGGCTCCTCACCCTTTGCCGCGACGGCCACACTGATGCTGGTGGCGCATGTCGAGCGCGAGGGCGTGTGGCGCGTCGAAGGCGGCATGCACCGCATTGCCACCACGCTGGCCACACTGTGCAGTGCGCGCGGGGTGCAGTTTCGCCTGGGCACGGCGGTGCGCGAGATCACGAAGCGCGGCGGTCAGGCCGGCGGCGTGCGGCTCGACCATGGCGAGTTGATCGAGGCCGCCGCCGTGGTGTTCAACGGCGATGTGGCCGCACTCGCGAACGGCCTGCTCGGTGCGGCGGCCAAACGCGCCGCGCCGCCGGTGCCGGTGGCGCAACGCTCGCTCTCGGCGCTCACCTGGAACCTCGTCGCCCCGACAGGTGGCTTCCCGCTGCTGCACCACAACGTCTTCTTCTCGCACGATTACGCGGCCGAGTTCAAGGACATCTTCACCCACGGCCACTTGCCGACGGACCCGACCGTCTACATCTGCGCGCAGGACCGTGCCGACGCTGACACCGCCGACAACGGCGCCGAGCGCCTGCTGTGCCTCGTCAACGCCCCACCCATCGGGGACACGCGCCCCCTGAGCCCCGAGGAGATCGCATCATGCGAGCAACGGACCTTTCGAATGCTGGCGCGCTGCGGCTTGCAGGTGGGCCGCAACCCGGCCGCCTGTGTGACGACGACACCGAACGACTTCGAGCGCCTGTTCCCGGCGACGGGCGGCGCCCTGTACGGGCAGGCGGCCCACGGCTGGCGGGCCTCGTTCACACGGCCGGGCTCGCTCAGCCGCATTCCGGGCCTGCTGCTGGCGGGCGGCAGCACGCACCCGGGGCCGGGCGTGCCGATGGCAGCGCTCTCGGGCAGCCTGGCAGCGCAGGCGTTCCTGGCGCAGCGGAGTTCGGGGTGACCGCCGGGCCACGCTTCGACCTCGCCGTCGCCCCCGGCGGCTACGCCTGGTGGTACATTGACGCGCTGAGCGACGACGGCCAGCACGGCCTGACCGTCATCGCCTTCATCGGCAGCGTGTTCTCGCCCTACTACGCCTGGGCGCGCGGGCGCACGCCGGGCGGCGCGGCCGAACCGCTGAACCACTGTGCCTTCAACGTGGCGCTGTACGGCGCCGCAGGCAAACGCTGGGCAATGACGGAGCGCGGCGCGCGCCATGTAGAGCGCAGCGCCACGGCCTTGCACATCGGCCCGAGCGCGGTGCAGTGGGACGGCGACACGCTCAGCTTGCAGATCGACGAAGTGACCGCGCCCTGGCCCTCGCGCATCCGCGGCACGGTGCGCCTGCACCCGGCCGCACTGATGGGCCGGGCCTATGCGCTCGACGATGCGGGCGCGCACCGCTGGCAACCGATCGCGCCGTGTGCGAACGTCGAAGTCGAGCTGTCGAATCCCACGCTGCGCTGGCGCGGCGCGGGTTACTTCGACACCAACCAGGGAGACGCGCCGCTCGAGCGCGACTTCGTGCGCTGGGACTGGTCACGCGCCGCGCTCTCGGGCGGGCGCACCGCCGCGCTGTACGACGTGACACGCCGCCGCGGCACGCCGCTCTCGCTGGCGCTGGCCTTCGATCCAAACGGTTCGGTGCAGCCCTTCGAAGCACCACCGCACGCCGCCCTGGCGCCCGGCCTCTGGCGCGTGAAACGTGGCACGCGCAGTGATGCGGGCAGCGCCGCGAAGGTCGAGCAGACGCTGGAAGACGCGCCCTTCTACGCCCGTTCGGTGGTCGGCGCCACCCTGCTTGGCCAGCCCGTGAAGGCGGTGCACGAAAGCCTCTCGCTCGACCGCTTCAATGCGCCCTGGGTTCAGAGGCTGCTGCCGTTCCGGATGCCGCGGCGGGGCTGACGGCAGCGGCTTCCGCTGCGGCCTTCGCGCGATCCTTTTCTTTCTCGCGCCGCAGCGAGCGCAGCTCCCACAGCCCCCAGGCGATCGGCACGCCGAAGCCGAGGAAGATCTCCAGCGCGATCGGTGTCGACATCGCCCGTCGCGGCGCTCAGGACAGCGGTGCCGAGCGGCGTGTCTGCTCGCGCTCGGACAGGCGCTCGAACAGATCGAGCACCCAGACCGCGCGGCCGGGAATATCCCACCACGAGGGTTCATTCCTCGCCACGAGCACCGGGGCGCGATGCGAGCCGGTCACCGCATCGACCAGGAAGCGTGTGGCCGAGAGCGGCGGTGCCGCCGGGCCACTCGGCGCCGCGCTGATGTGCAGCAGCGCACGCGCCAGCAAACGCGCCTTGCGTGAGGGCGAAACCACCGCGCGCTGAGTCACCGAATCGAGCCCGCGGCGGGCGACTTCATGGCCGATGTCGGCATACAGAAAACGTGCGGCATTGATGCCGGCGCGGCAGGACATCGGCAACTCGGCCACGCCCGCATCGACACGCGCATACAGCGCGTCGGCCTCGCGCAACAAGCGCTGCACGACAGCGGCCAGCGAGGCGTTGAACACCGGTCGTTCGAGCCAGGCCTGCGGCTCGATGCCGGCATCACGCAGCCACTGCCGCGGCAGGTAGATGCGGCCCATGCGCGCGTCCTCACCCACGTCGCGCGCGATGTTCGAGAGCTGCATCGCCACGCCCAGATCGCAGGCGCGCGCCAGGCCGGCGGGCGTGCGCACTCCCATCAGCAGAGCCATCATCGCGCCCACCGTGCCGGCCACGCGGGCGGCGTAGGCCTGCAGTTCCTCGAAGCTGTCGTAGATGCGGCCCTGCGCGTCCCACTCGAAGCCGTCGAGCAGGGCTTCGGGGATCACACGCGGGATCGCGAAGCGAGCCACCACGTGGGCAAGCGCGCGGTCCGCGGCGA
Source organism: Rhizobacter sp. (assembly GCA_025361845.1). Taxonomy (GTDB): domain Bacteria; phylum Pseudomonadota; class Gammaproteobacteria; order Burkholderiales; family Burkholderiaceae_C; genus JANYJL01. Next base: position 21,560 of record JANYJL010000138.1, on the reverse strand, counting down.
GCGGCAACGGCCGGCCCTGGTAGACATGGGCGAGGCGATCACGCAGGCGCTCGACGGCATCACCCGGCGCGCCCGCGCCGTCCACCGCGTCGTCGGCCGCGCGGCAGAAGGCATAGAGCGCGCAGGCCGGCTCGCGCACGCGGCGCGGCAGCAGCAGCGAGGCGGCGAGGAAGGTGCGCGAGCCATTGCTCAGCTGCGCACGGCAGTCTGCGAGGTCGGCAGATTCGGACTCAAGCAGCAGCGGAGCGGGTGATGAGCGTGTCAGCATGGGGTACGACCGTGTCCAGAACTCGGGCAGAGGAAAGGACGCCGGGCAAACCGGCGCCAGGGTGGGTGCCTGCCCCGACGAGGTACAGACGATCGACTTCTTCACTGCGGTTGTGCGGGCGGAACCAGGCGCTCTGAGTGAGCACTGGCTCGAGCCCGAACGCAGCGCCGCGGAACGAGGACAACCGATCCTGAAAGTCCTGCGGCGTGAGCAGGTGCGAGGTGACGATCTCGTCGGCGAGACCGGGGAGAATCGTCTCCTGCAGACGCTGCTGCAGCTTCAGGCGATAGGGTTCGGCGGTGGCGCGCCAATCGGTACCGCTTTCGAGGTGCGGCACCGGCGAGAGCACGTAGAAGGTGTCGCAACCGGGCGGCGCGAGCGCCGGGTCGGTGGCCGTCGGTCGGTGCAGGTAGAGGCTGAAGTCGTCGGCGAGCAGCTTGCGGTCGAAGATGTCGGTCAGCAGCTCGCGGTAACGCGGGCCGAGCAGGATGGTGTGGTGCGCCACATCGTCGTACTGACGCCGGGTGCCGAAGTACCAGACGAACAGGCTCATCGAATAGCGCGCCTTCTCGATGCGCCGGTCGGTCCAGCGCTTGCGATGTTCGGGCGCGAGCAGGTGTTTGTAGGTCCAGGCCGAATCGGCGTTCGAGACCACCACGTCGGCCGCGATGATTTCGCCCGAGTGCAAACGCACGCCGTTCGCCGCGCCGTTCTTCACCGTGATCTCGGCGACCGCTTGATTGCAGCGCACGCTGCCGCCCTGCCCTTCGATCAAGCCGACGATGCCCTTCACCAGGCTGCCCGTGCCGCCCATCGCGAAGTGCACACCCCAGCGCCGCTCGAGGAAGGCGATGAGGCAATAGACCGACGTGGTGGCGAAGGGGTTGCCGCCGACCAGCAAGGACTGGAAGGTCAGCACCACGCGCAGCCGCGGGTCTTGCACATGCTTGCACGCGAGCGAGTAGACGGTGCGATAGCCCTCGAGCTTCACCAGCGCGGGCAGCACACGCGCCATGTCGGTCCAGGAATCGAAGGGCAGGTCGCCGAGCTGTTCGAAACCGACCTTGTAGATCGCCTCGCTGGCCTTCAGGAAGGCTTCGTAGCCGGCGACGTCGGCGGGTGAGAAGCGCGCCACTTCGGCCCGCATCGCTCCCGCATCGCCGCTGTAGTCGAACACCTCGCCGTTGTCGAAACGCACGCGGTAGTAGGGCCAGACGGGCCGCAGATCGATGTCGTCGGTGAAGCGTTTGCCGCAAAGATCCCACAGCTCCTCGAGCAAAAACGGCGCGGTGATGACGGTCGGCCCGGCATCGAAGGTGAACCCGTCCTGCCGATACACGTAGGCCCGGCCGCCCGGGGCGTCGAGCTTTTCCAGCACGGTGACGCGGTAGCCTCGTGCACCCAGCCGAACGGCCGCTGCCAGGCCGCCGAAGCCGCTGCCGATGACCACCGCATGCGGGCAGGCGGCCCGCGGGTTCAGTCGGGTGGCGTGAGGCGGCGCCACCGTCGCGACGGGTGCACCGGAAAGTGTCAACATTTCCTCATACTACGAGTGTCAGATGAATCTGACAATCGGCGTTTCCGCGGTGGGCGGGGTCAAGGCGGGCGGCAGAGCGCCCTATTCGCTGCCCGGTCCCGAGGCCTTCCCCGCAAGCGAGCACCCGGCGGTACCGCGCCACTTGATTGCCGGGCAAAACATCCAGTGGGCGGAAGCGGGCAAATGGTATTGCTCAGGAGTCATATATTGCATATATGCTCTTCTAGACATTTATTGCAATGATGCCGAATAAGGCATAAGATGCACTCCATGGACTATCCCATTCAGTCTTCCGGCCAACTCTCTGCTCACCTGCGATCGTTGCGCAAGTCGCGCGGGCTCAACCAGGTGCAGCTCGGCGCCGTGTTAGGCGTCGGGCAGACACGCATCGCGCGCATCGAACGCGATCCGACCGCGGTCAGTGTCGAGCAGTTCCTGGCCTTGTTGGGAGCGCTCGGCGTGCAGATGGTGCTGCGCCCGAATGGGCCGAGCGTTGCCGATGCGTCGGCGAACGCGCCCGGCGCTGCATCAACCAAGCCGGCTCCGACAAGGCGGCGCCCGCTGGGCGAGCCCTGGTGATCGACTTCACTGCGTCCGCATGGCAGACCTTCACGTCTGGATGAACGGGCAGCCCGTGGCCGTGTGGGCCACGCTGCGCACAGGCACGCCGGTGCTGCGCTATCACGAGGCCTGGGTGCGATCGGACGAAGGCCGGGCTTTGTCGCTGTCGCTGCCCTTCACCGTAGGGCTCGAGCATCGTGGCAACGCGGTCACGAACTACTTCGACAATCTGCTGCCCGACAGCGCCGAGATCCGGCGTCGGCTTCGTCGACGATTCCATGCACGTTCGGACGACGCGTTCGACCTGCTGACCGCCATCGGGCGGGACTGCGTCGGCGCGGTTCAGCTGATGCCGCCCGGCGTCGATCCGAATGGCTGGGATCGCGTCGACGCCGAGCGCTTGACGGATGCGGATGTCGCCAAGGTCTTGGCATCGGTGACGTCGGACGCACCGCTTGGACAACGGGACGAGGACGACCTGCGCATCTCCATTGCCGGCGCGCAGGAGAAGACCGCGTTGCTGCGAATAGGCGGGAAGTGGTACCGACCGATGGGTGCTACGCCGACCACGCACATCCTGAAGCTGCCCCTCGGCCTGGTCGGCAACATGCGCGCCGACATGACCGACTCGGTCGAGAACGAATGGCTGTGCGGCCAGCTGATGAACGAACTCGGCATCGCCACGGCCGAGTCGGAGATGGCTACGTTTGACAAGTCGAAGGTTTTGGTCGTCACGCGGTTCGACCGTCGCTGGCAAGGTGTGCAAGACGGTGGCGAGCAGAAGGCGCGCTTCAAGCCGCCGGAGGGCTCATGGATTGCACGACTGCCGCAGGAGGACTTCTGCCAGGCGCTCGGCATCGCGCCCGATCGGAAGTACGAAAGCGAAGGCGGACCGTCGGTGCGCGATTGCCTCGGTGTGCTCGCGAACAGCGAACAGGCGGACCACGACCGCGCCACCTTCGCGCTCGCTCAACTGGCGTTCTGGCTACTGGCTGCGACGGATGGGCACGCGAAGAACTTCTCGATCCAGCATCGGCGTGGAGGTCGGTTCCATCTGGCGCCGCTGTACGACGTGTTGTCGGCCTGGCCGATCATCGGGCGCGGTCCGAACCAGCTGCCGTATCAGCGTGCCAAGCTCGCCATGGCGCTGCGAGGTCAGAACGCGCACTACCGATTGAACGAGATCCAGCTCAGGCACTGGCAGCGACTGGCTGCTTCGTGCGGACCGGGTGTCTTCGATCGAATGACGGCCATGGTCGAGCGGGTCGATGATGCTCTGCAGGCTGTGGAGCATCGCTTGCCGGTAGGCTTTCCGGCCAACGTCTGGTCGCGTGTTGCCGAGGGCGTGCGTCGGCATGCTGAGCAATTCTTGCGATCGGTGGTGTGACGTCGCTGCCTTTCAATCGTCGACCCGTGGGGTCGGACTCTCCGACGTCATGCTACTGAGCAAAGACGCCAAGCTGTTGTCCTCTTCTATGCCGCTGTTTTGCAGCTGTTTCTTGAAGGAGGCGAGCGCAGGATAGGTACGCGCACTCGGCCCCCGAGGCATTGCAGGGGGCGGCAAATCGGCTCGATGCATTCGGCGGCTACAAAACGGCTACACAGAATGAACAAAGGGCCAGCCCCGAACGAGCTAACCCTTTGATTTGTCTGGTGGCTGGGGCTCTATCGAAAGATGGACTGACAGGCGCTTCAATGCTCGGAATCGGCGCATCCGGCAGGACAAGTTACTGCTGGAGTTACTCCATTCAGACGTGTATCAGAGAGTCCTTTGCTCACATGACTGTTCCCGGACGCGTACGTACGCGTCATCGGCATAAAATTCAATCAGCGTTCGTTTGGCGTGGCAATGGGTGGTCGTTAGTAGGCCGGATTCGACCGGAGCAAACGCCCGATCGTACGGGCTCTTGGCATCAAAGCCGCAATTGCATCTCGGCCGCAACCCGCGAAGCGGGCTCGTTTTTGACGTTGCCCCTGAGAGCTTGAGCCTGGCTCGCCAAAGGCGGCGGGGCTCGTTCGTGGGTTGACTGCCTTTTGATTGGCCAATCCATGCTCCCAATTCAGGGGATCAGAAGGCCTCACTTGCACCCTCGGGACGGCCTGCATACGGTCAGCCAATGCGCCGCAGGCAGTCGCGGATGTAGGCGTCGGACGCCTTCAACTGGGCGCTGATGTAATCGAGCGACCAGCCATGCGTGCCATGGCACTTGACGCTGGCCGCGCCGGTGTAGCCCACGCGCTTGAGCGTGGCCAGCGGCACGGCGTGGTCGAGCGTGCCGTCCAACCGCGGCAACTGCTTTTCGCCCGGGCCGAAGTTCAGGCCATCGATGCCGTGACGGTAGGCACGGTCGATATCCCAGATGTAGTAGTAGAACAGGCGCTTTCGCTCCGCTAGGAAGGTGATGGCTTCGCTGATGGTTTCACCCATCACCCACAGGTGCGGCGGCGCCAGGCAAACGCCGAGGTTCGGGTGGTCGATATCCTTTACCAGGCGTTTGATCTGGGCCAGGCTGTCGACGCCTTCGTCCCACCGTCTTTCTTCGTTGCCGCCAGACTCAAAGTCGGGCGAAAACGGCACGGTCAGGTGGTTCTCGACGGCGATGCGCACACCACGCCGTTCGCCGCGTTCGACCAGCGGCGGCAGGAACTTGCCAACGAAGTCGACGTAGTTGGCCTCGCAGTCGAAGATCACGGTGTCGATGCCGAGGTCGGAAGCAAAGTCGATGCGCTCCAGCATCTCGGCCTGGGTCTTGCCGTACATCGTCAGGCCGCAGGGCTTTATGCGGTACTTCTCGAGCAACGCGCGAATGGCGCCGACGTCGTCGCCCGGGTTCACGTGATGAGCCAGCGGCGCGGAGCTCGTCCATAGGTTCACTTCACTGAAGCCCAGCTTGGCAATTTCGGCGAGCGAGGCTTCGAGCGGGTGGTCGTGGTAAGGCAGGATTTCAGCGGTGTATCGGAACATGATGTGTCTCCAAGGGGTGATGTCGACGCGTGCGGTCAATCAGTGGGCAGGGGTCAACGGTCAAGACATTGCGACCCAGTCGCAGCCGCCGCGGTGACTGCGCAGCGCCGCGTCGATGAAGGCCATGCCCTGGCGACCGTCGCGCACGGTGGGCATGAGGTGATGCTCGGCCTCGAAAGCCTGGCCTCCGGCGCGCGCGTGCCAAGCCAGCGCGAAGTCGGCATAGAGCTGTGCGAAGGCTTCGAAATAGCCCTCCGGATGTCCGGCAGGCAATCGAGTGGCCAGGGCCGCATCGCCACCAGCTGGCGTGGCACCGCGGCGCATGATCTGTGTGGCCTCGCCAAGGCGTGTGTAGAGCAGTTGTTCCGGGCTCTCCTGGTCGAAATGGATCGCCGCGCGGCTGCCAAACACGCGCACTTGCAGGCGGTTGGCGCTGCCGGTCGCCACCTGGCTGGCCCACAGCGAACCCCGTGCGCCGCCCTTGAAGCGCAGCATCACCTGGACGTTGTCGTCGAGTGCGCGACCGGGCACGAAGGTCGTCAGCTCGGCCGCGAGTTGCTCGACCTCGAGCCCGGTGACGAACTGCGCCAAATGAAAGGCATGCGTGCCGATGTCGCCCAGCGCGCCGGCCGGGCCCGCGCGCTCAGGGTCGGCGCGCCATGCGGCCTGCTTCTGGCCGGTTCGCTCCAGCGGCTCGGCGAGCCAATCCTGCGCGTACTCGACCTGTACCACGCGGATGTCGCCGAGCGCGCCGCTGCGCACGAGTTCGCGGGCATGGCGCACCAGCGGATAGCCGGAATAGGGGTGCGTCACCATGAACAGCAGGCCACCGCGTTGCGCCAGTCCCAGCAGTTCGTCGGCGTGGTCGAGCCGGGTCGTCAGGGGCTTGTCGCATATGACGTTGATGCCCGCCTCCAGGAAGGCCTTGGCGACCGGAAAGTGCAGGTGGTTGGGCGTGACGACAACGACCGCGTCGATGCCGTCGCTGCGCTGCGCTTCGCGCCGCGCCATGTCCGCGTAGTCGGCATAGCAGCGTTCGGGCGCCAGGCGCATCTCCAGGCCGCTGGCGAGCGCGCGCGAAGGGTCCGAGGACAAGGCGCCGGCGACCAGCTCGTAGCCGTCGTCCAGCCGCGCCGCGGCACGGTGCGCTCCGGCGATGAAACTGCCCTGGCCGCCGCCGACCAGGCCGATGCGAATGCGTCGTTGCACGTCCATGTCCTTCAGCGCGTCGCAGCCGAGGGGCGATCCAGGCCCAGTACCTTGTCGAGCTTGCGCGCATCGGCGCCGCTGGCGGCGAAATCGTCGAACGCCCTCTCGGCCACGCGGATGATGTGGCTGCGGATGAACTCGGCCCCTTCACGCGCGCCGTCTTCCGGGTGCTTCAGGCAGCATTCCCACTCCAGCACTGCCCAGCCAGCGTAGTCGTGCTTCGCCATCTTCGAGAAGATGGCGCCGAAGTCGACCTGCCCATCACCCAGCGAGCGGAAGCGCCCGGCCCGATCGACCCAGCCCTGGTAACCGCCGTACATGCCTTGCCGCCCATCGGGGCGGAACTCGGCGTCCTTGACGTGGAAGGCCTTGATGCGCGAGTGGTAGATGTCGATGAAGGCCAGGTAGTCGAGCTGCTGCAACACGAAGTGGCTCGGGTCGTAAAGGATGCTCGCGCGCGGGTGGTTGTCCACCGCGGCGAGGAAGCGCTCGAAGGTCACGCCGTCGTGCAGGTCTTCGCCCGGATGCAGTTCGTAGCAGACGTCTACGCCGGCAGCGTCGAAGGCGTCGAGCACCGGGCGCCAGCGCTTGGCCAGCTCCGCGAATACCTTCTCCACCAAGCCCGCCGGCCGCTGCGGCCAGGGGTAGAGGTAGGGCCAGGCGAGCGCGCCGGAGAACGTGGCGTGCGCGTTGAGACCCAGGCGCTCCGAGGCTTTCGCGGCCCAAAGCAACTGCTGCGCCGCCCAGGCGGTGCGCTCCGCGGGCTTGCCGCGCAACTCGGCCGGTGCGAAGCCGTCGAAGAGCTCGTCGTAGGCCGGATGCACAGCCAGCAACTGCCCCTGCAGGTGCGTGGACAGCTCGGTGATCTGCACGCCGTGCTCGCCGGCCTGGCCCTTGATCTCGTCGCAGTAGGTCTGGCTTTCGGCGGCACGCTTCAGATCGATCAGACGCGGATCGGTGGGCAGTTGCACGCCTTTGTAGCCCAGGCTCGCCGCCCAGCGCGCGAGGTTGGGCAGCGAGTCGAAGGGAGCAGCGTCGCCCAGGAACTGGGCCAGGAAGATGGCGGGGCCTTGCAGTGTTTTCATGGCGGGCAATCTGGTTGTTGGATCAGGTGGTGACGCAGGTCATCAGTTCAGGTCGAACCGCGGATGACCAGTTCGTGGCCCAGGATCACGCCGTCGACTTCGGCCTCGGGCTGGCGCATGCGCTGCATCAGCAACTTCGCCGCCGTGACGCCGAGTTCGTGCATCGGCTGAGCCACGGTGCTCAGCTCGGGCTGGACCATGGTGCAGAGCTGGATGTTGTCAAAGCCCACCACGGCCACGTCGTCCGGCACCGTGAGGCCGACATCGCGAAGCCCGTGCATCGCACCAATGGCCAGCGTGTCCGACACGGCGAAGATCGCATCCGGGCGCACGCCGCTGGCCCACATCGCAGTGATGGCCTGGCGGCCGCCGTCGTAGGTCAACCCATGGTCGGTGAGGTCGCCACCGGTCAGCGGCTCAAGCCCGGCGGCGCGTAGTGCGTCGAAGTACCCCTGGCGGCGCTGGCGCGAGTACAGGAACCGCTCGTCGCTGTTCAGCAAGGCGATGCGGCGGCGGCCGCGGCTGGCCAGGTAGGTCACCGCATCGAAGGCCGCTTTCGCGTTGTCGATGCCCACGTAGGGCACGTCGCCGTCAGGGTCGAATTCGCAACACGCGACCCAGCACAGCTCGCCGGTTTCGCTGCGCAGCTTTTGCTGGATGGTGTCGGGGTCAAGGCAGATCGCGCCATCGGCCTGCCGGTTGCGCAGCAGTTCGAAGTAGGTGCGGTCCGCTGACATGCCCGAGCTCGTATCGCACAGCAGCACGTGGTAACCCTCCGCGCGCGCCACGCTGTCGATGCCGCGCACGATCTCGGCATAGAAGGGGTTGCCGAAGTCCGGCACCATGGTCAGCAGCAGACGGCTCTGCGCGGTGCGCAGGCTGCGGCCGAGGAAGTTGGCGCGGTAGCCCATTTCGGCGATCACCGCCTGGACGCGCTCACGCGTTTCCGGCCGCACGACCACGCTGTCGTTGATGACACGCGATACCGTCGCAGTGGAAACACCGGCGCGTCTGGCGATTTCGATGATGGACACGTCAGGTTCCTTGCTGGTTCCGTGGTGCACCGGCACGACGCCGGTGTTGCACGTCACTGGCCAGCACGGTTCGTGCCGTCAGGCACATCGCTGGGGTGCACGGCCTGCAGCGGTGCCAGCATCTCGTAGTGGACGATGTGAACCGGGCGCGCAAGCAACTCGTGCTCACGTTCGATGATGGGCTGGATGTAAGGCATCGCGATGTGCTGCGCGAGCACTTCGCGGCTCTCCCAGTTCTCGTAGAACATGAAATGGTTCGGGTCTTCGTCACTGACGTGAAACTGGTACTCGATGCAGCCCGGCTCCTGCCGCGTCGGCACGATGAAGGTCTGCAGCAGCGCGAGCAGCGCCTCGCGCTTTTCCGGCCGGCCGTAGATATTGCCGATGATGGTGCAACCAGGTTTCATGGTGGTTCTGCCTTGGGGTGAGTAGTGGGTTGCGCTTCAGCGCTTTTGCTGGCTCAGCGCGACGGCAAGGATGATGATTGCGCCACGGGCAATCAGTTGCTGGCTGAATTCCAGCCCCATCAGGATCAGGCCGTTGTTGATCATGCCGATCATCAGCGCACCCATGATGGTTCCCACCACCGTGCCGGCGCCGCCGAACAGGCTGGTGCCGCCGAGCACGGCCGCGGCGATGACCGACAACTCGTCGCCCTCGCCGAGCTGGAAGCGCCCCGACTGCAGGCGCCCGGCATACAGCATGCCGGCCACCGCAGCCGACATGCTGGAGATGATCAGCACGCGCATCTTGATCCCGCGTGTGTCGACGCCGCTGTAACGCGCCGCCGTCTCGTTGCCGCCGGTGGCCAGCACGCGGCGGCCGAAGCCGGTGCGCCGCAGCACCAGGTGGCCGGCTACGCCGAACAGCAGCATCCACACCAGCAGCGTCGGCACCGGCCCGATGTTGCCGCCGCCGAAGATGTAGGAGTACGTCGGCGCCAGGATCGGAATGGCCGCGGTACCGCTGACCCACATCGCCACGCCCTTGGCGATGCCGAGCATGGCCAGCGTGGTCAGGAAGGACGGGATGCCGATCTTGGTGGTCAGCAGGCCATTGAAGATGCCTACGGCCAGCCCGGTGGCCAGCCCGGCGCACACGCCCACGAAGGGCCCCGCCGCGTCGATGGCCATCGCGGTGGTGACGGTGGTCAGCCCGGCCACCGCGCCGATCGACAGGTCGATCTCGCCGGCGGCCAGCACGAAGGTCATGGCCACGGCCATCACCGCGATCATCGCCGTCTGGCGGATGATGTTGAGCAGGTTGTTGGGGTCGAGAAAGCCCTTGTCGAACAACGCGAACGAGAAGATCACGAAGATGGCGACGAAGCCGAGATAGATCACGTATTGGCGCCAGGTGGCCGCCAGCGCTTTGATCGGGGATGGCCGTGCGGCCAGGGTCGAGGTGCTCATGAAAAGTCTCCTTGGCGTGTGTTCTGTTCAAGTTTCGGCGCACTGTCGCGGTAGACGATCTGCCACGCGTCGAGAACGTTTTCCTTGGTCACCGGCAGCGCCGGCAGTGCCACATATGCCGGCGCCGCTTTGCCGAGCAGGCCGTAGCCGGCCAGCAGCGCTTCGGTCTGGCCGTGGTCGTAGGCCCGCTGGGCCGCCACGCCCTTGACGTTGCCGTCACGGGCCATGTCTTCGGCCACCGCCCGACCCAGGTCGACGGTGGTGACGACCAGGTCAGTGCGCCCGGCCGCGCGTGCGGCGGCGAGCACGCCTTCGGCGGGCACGTCCCACACCGCCCAAATACCCTTAAGCTTGGGGTGCGAGGCCAGCATCGCCGCCGCCGCCTGGCACCCTTGACCCGCGAAGTCGGGCCCGGTGATGCCCTGTTCGGCCACGATGCGGATGCCGGGGTGGTGCTCGGCCATGGTCTTCTTGAAGGCCTCGTGGCGCTGGTGTGTGACGGAAAAGTCGGCCGCGTGGAACACCAACGCGATCTCGCCCTGGCCACCCAGCGCCTGCGCCATCAACTGCGCCGAGGTGACACCATTGGCGTGGTTGTCGGACGAGACGGCGCTGACATAGTCGCGCCCGGCCACATGCCCTTCGGGCACGTTGTCCATGTAGACCAGCTTGACGCCGCGCTCGGCCGCCTTGCGGTAAGCGCCGGCGGTGGCCACCGGGTCGGTCGGGATGGACACGATGATCTGCGGGTCACGGCTCAGCACGTCCTCGATGTCGGCGATCTGCTGCTCGGCCTTGAAGCCGGCGTCGGTCACGGCGACCACCTCGATGCCCATGGCGTTGAACTGGGCCTTGAGCCCTGCGACCTGCGCATGCGACCAGGCGTTGCCGGTGTAGTGCATCACGATCGCCGCCTTGGCTCGCATGGCCTTGATAGCGGCGAACTCAGCGTCGCTGAGCTGCACATTTGCCGCCAGTGCGGGCGCCTCGCCGTTCGGGCCGACGCTGTGCGACTTGGCATAGACCTGCGCCCGGTTCTGCAGCGCCATCTGCAAGTAGCGCTCGGCGAGCTGCAAGCGTTCGGCGGGATCGATTGAGGCCGCCATCACCGCATCGAGTTCGCTGCGCGGAATGTCGCGCACCAACTGGCCGTTGGACATCACCACGATGCGGTCACTCGCGGCGAGCAGTTCGGCCAGCTCCGAAGACAGGATCAGGATGCCCTTGCCCTGGTGCGCCAGCTCGCGGATCAGCGCGACGATCTCGCCCTTGCTGCCGATGTCGATGCCGGCGGTGGGCTCGTCGAGCACCAGCACGTCGGGGTCGTTGCCGAGCCACTTGGCGATCACCACCTTCTGCGCGTTGCCGCCCGACAGCGTGCTGATCGGGCTGTCCGGCGAAGCGGTCTTGACGCGCAGCCGCTTGATCAGCGTGTCGGCATGCTGCCTTGCCTTGTCGGTCAGCATCCAGGAGTACTTGCTGAGCTTGTCGAGCACCGGCAGTTGGATGTTCTCCGCCACGCTGTGCGCAGCCACGAAACCCTGGCGGCGCCGATCTTCGGGGATCAGCGCGATGCCGTGATCGATCGCGTCGCGCGGGCTCTTGATCGAGACCGGCTTGCCGCCGATGAGGATCTGCCCCGCGGCCAGCGGGTCGATGCCGCACAGCACCCGCGCCATCGAACTGCGGCCGCTGCCCAGCAGGCCGGCCACCCCGACGACTTCGCCGCGGTGCACCACGAGGTCCACCGTGTTCTGCGGCCGGCGCGTGCCGGACACGCCGCGCAGTTCGACCAGCGGTTCGCCCAGCGTCGCGTTGCGCTCCAGGTCCTGGAAGCCGGCGGTGCTGCGGCCGACGATGTGCTCGATCATCGACTGCAGCGTGAACTCGCCAATCGGTGCCGTCATCACGTGCTTGCCGTCGCGCAGGATGGTGGCGACGTCGGCGATCTTGAAGATCTCGTCCATGCGGTGCGAGACGTAGGCGATGGCCACGCCCTTGGACTTGAGGCGCACGACGAATTCGAACAGGCGGTCGGTCTCGGTCGACGACAGCGCGGTGGTCGGCTCGTCGAGGATCAGGATGCTCGGCCGCTGCGACATCGCCTTGATGATTTCAGTCAACTGCTGCTGGCCCGCGCTCAGCTCGGATACGAGCAGGCTCGGGTCGATGTCGATGCCGAGTTCGCCGAACAACACCCGCGCCTGGCGCTCGGCCTCGCGGTCGTTGATCAGGCCCAGGCCGTCGCGCAGCTCGCGCGTCAGGAAGATGTTCTGCGCCACGCTGAGCGTGGGCACCAGGCTCATCTCCTGGAAGATCATCGCGATGCCGGCCTTGCGCGCCGCCTCCGGCGTGTTCTCGGTGAGCGGCACGCCGCCCACCTCGATCTTGCTGCCCTCGTCGGGCGTGTAAACGCCGTTGAGGATCTTCAGGATGGTCGACTTGCCGGCGCCGTTGCCGCCGAGCAGCGCATGGATCTGGCCCTTGTGGAAGCTCAGATCGACGTTGTCTAGCGCCCGGTTTCCACCGAACGATTTGGACACGCCGGTCATGCGCACCGCGACATCGTGGGCGCCGGCGGCGGTCATGACGACACCCCGATTGCCGAGTTCAGCAACCGACCCTTCGAGAGGGTCGGGCCTTGCTTGGGGCGACCCTGCTCGGCGGCCCGCAGGCAACTTGCTGACGTTTGGTTTTTCATGCTTTGACCTCGACCCAGGCACCGTTCTCGCCCGAATGCAAAATGGCTTCGGCAATCTGCTCGATGCGGTAACCGTCAGCGAAGTTGGGCGAAGGCTGCTGGCCGCTGGCGATCGCCTTGCACAGGTCATAGCACTCGACGATCTTGGTCTCGGAGTAGCCGATGCCCAGGCCCGGGATGGGCCACAGGCCGTCGCCATACGGATGCGCCGGGCCGGTGTAGATGGTGCGAAAGCCCCGTACGTCGGCCGGGTCGTCGGCAAACATCACCTGCAACTCGTCACGGCGCTCGTAGTTGAAGACGATGGAGCCGCGGTCGCCATGAATTTCGAAGGTCAGGAAGTTGTTGCGGCCGTAGGCATTGCGCGTGGCTTCGATGGAGCCGACCGCGCCGTTGGCGAAGCGCAGCATGGTCAGCATCTCGTCGTCGACGTCGACCTCGCCACGGGGGCCGCTGGAATTTTTGTCGGCCGCGCCGAGCTTGTCCACACCACCGCTTTGCAGCGGACGCGTCTTGACGTAGGTGTGCGTCATCGCGTTCACCGCGGTGATGTCGCCGACCAGGTAGCGCGCCAGGTCAACCACGTGCGTGCCGATGTCGCCTACCGCGCCCGAGCCGGCGATCTTCTTGTTGAAACGCCACGACAACGGCGAATCGGGGTCGGCGCTCCAGTCTTGCAGGTAAGTGCCGCGGAAGTTCTGGATCTTGCCGATGCGGCCCTCGGTGATGAACTTTTGCGCCAGCGCCACGGCCGGCGTGCGGCGGTAATTGAAAGCGACCATGTGGATCACACCGGCCGCGTTGACGGCATCCAGCATGGTCTTGCTTTCGGCCGCGGTGCGCGCCAGCGGTTTCTCGCAAATGATGTGCTTGCCGGCTTTGGCGGCGGCGATCGCGATCTCGGCATGGCTGTCGTTGGGCGTGACGATGTCGACCAGGTCGATGTCGGGACGGGCGACGACGGCGCGCCAGTCGCTGGACGCCTCTTCGAACCCGAAGCGCTGGCGGCCGTTTTCAGCCGCGGCCGGGTTGATGTCAACCAGCACCTTGCGCACCGGAATCAAGGGCGCGGGCCAAAAGAACATCGGCATGGCCGCATAGGCCAGGGCATGGGCCTTGCCCATGAAACCGCCGCCGATCATGGCGACATTGAGGGTCTTGGTCATAAATATCTCCTGTTGAGGTGGAACGCGGCCGGGGCCGGGGACAGCGCCTCGCGCGTCCCCGTGCACATGGCTTACTTCATGCTCTTGCGGATGTTGTCCGGCGCATCGACGTGGTAAACCGCCTTCCACGAGTCGAGCACGTTGGCCTTGGTGGTCGGGATGATCGGCCAGGCCACGAAGGTCGGCGCCTTCTTGCCCAGCAGCGCATAACCGCCCAGCAGGGCTTCGGTCACGCCCTGGTCGTAGGGCCGCTGCGCCGACACACCCTTGACGTAGCCGCCACGCGCCATGTCGATGGCGACGTTCTGGCCCAGGTCGACGGTGGTGATGATCAGGTCGTCACGACTGGCCGCGCGGGCAGCGGCGATCACGCCCTCGGCCGGCACGTCCCACACCGCCCAGATGCCCTTGAGCTTGCGATTCGAGGTCAGCATCGCACCTGCGGCCTTCTCGGCGTCACCCACGAAGTCGGGGCCACCGATGCCTTGCTCGGCCACGATCTTGATGTTCGGGTAGTTGTCGGCCATCACCTTCTTGAAGCCGATGTAACGCTGGCGCGTCTGGAAGAAATCAGTCGCGGCGTGGAACACCATGCCGATCTCGCCACCGTTCGGGCCCAGGGCCTGAGCCATCAGGTGGGCCGAGGCCACACCGTTGCCGTAGTCGTTGGGCGAGACGTTGCTGAAGTAATCGACACCAGCTTCCAGTCCCTTGGGGTCATTGCCCATGAAGATGATTTTCACGCCTTGCTTGGCTGCCTTCTTGAAGGCCGCTTGCGTGGCCACCGGGTCGGTCGGCACGGAGACGATGATGTCGGGCTTTTGCACCAGCACCGTCTCGATGTCGGCGACTTGTTTTTCCGATTTGAAGCCGGCGTCGGTGACGGCGATGACCTCGATGCCCATCACCTTGAACTGGGCCTTCAGGCCCTCGATCTGGGCGCGTGACCAGTCGTTGCCGCCGTAGTGCATCACGATCGCGGCTTTGGCCTTCTTGGCCTTGACCTGGTCGATCTCGGCAGCGCTCAGCTTGATCTCCGAGGCGGCGACCGGCTTCTCGCCGCCCGGGCCGGCCGGCGGCAGCATCGCCGCGACGTCCTTCAGGGCAGCGGTAGTGTCGTAGGCCAGCGCTGGCGTGGCGGCGGCGAATGCCATGACGAAGCCGGTGGCGCACAGCGCGGCACCAAGGCGGGACAAGGAATGGGTCTTCATGATGATGTGCTTTCGTTGAGGTGAATGGGTCGGGTCGGTGTTCGGTCCACGCCAGGGGGCTGGACCGGGCGCGCGGTAGGGATCTGACCTGGGGTTGTGACAGGGGTTTTCTGGGTGCGCGGCACGCGGGTTGTGCCCAGGGCCGCGCCAGGGTTCACATGACGAAGACCGCCTTTTCGGTCTTGCGCTGATCGAACAGTGCGAAGGCCTCGGGCGCTTCGTCGAGGCTGAAGGTGTGGGTGGCCAGCTGCGTCAGGTCGATCTTCTTGGAGACAAGCAACTCGGCGATCTCGGCGTACTCGGCGATGCCGAAGTACCACGAGCCGATCAGGCTGATCTGTTTGCGGATCAGTTGTTCGCTGGGGCGGATGGTGGTCTCCTTGGACTCGCCGACGAAGGCCACCTTGCCGAACGGGCGCACCGCGTCGAGCGCCATGTTTTGCGCGGTCGGATTGCCCGAACAGTCGATCGCCGCGCTCAGGCCGTCGCCATGGCTGAACTCCTTGATGGCGTCCATCACACCGGGCGCCGTCGGGTCCAGCGCCAGGTCGGCACCAAGCTTGAGCGCGAACTCGCGCCGCTCGGCGATCGGGTCGAAGGCCACTACCCGCGCCCCCAGCGCCTTGGCCGCCAGGATGCCGCTGGAGCCCATCGGCCCCATGCCCCATATGCCCAGCGTGCTGGCGCCCGACAGCTCGAGCTTCTTGCAGGCGCTGTAGAGCGTGCCGAAGGCGTCAGTCGAAATGGCCGCCGCGACGAAGCTCAAGGAATCGGGGATGCGCAGACAGTTGCGTTCGGGCACGACCATGTAGTCGGCATTGCCGCCATCGGCTGTGAAACCGATGCACTTCCAGGTGGGGCAGAGGTGAAAGATGCCGCGCCGGCAGGCCGGGCAGGTGCCACAGCCCAGCGCCAGGTGCACCGCTACGCGGTCACCTACACGCAAGGTCGTGACGCCTTGGCCGAGTTCCTCGACGAAGCCGGCCGGTTCATGCCCGCAGATGAAGCGGCCGGGCACGACTCCGCCCAATACCGCATTGCCGTAGTACAGGCTCATGTCGCTGCGGCAGATGCAGGAGGCCTTGACGGCGATCCGCACCTCGGCGTGACCGGGACGCGGTGGGTCGACGTCGCGCACCACCACCTCTTTGTTGCCAGGCAGGTAAACAGATCTCATGTCGTGGTCGCTCCCGATGACGGGGTTGAGGGCGAGTTCAGCGCAGGCTGCTCTTGATCTTGTCGGTGGCCGGCACGTGATACACGGTCTGCCAAGCCTCCAACAGGTTCTGCTTGGTCACCGGCAGGGCCGGCAGAGCGACGTAGGGCGGCGCGGCCTTGCCCAGCAAGCCGTAGCCGGCCAGCAGCGCTTCGGTAACGCCTTGGTCGTAGGGACGCTGGGCGCCGAGCCCCTTGATGAAGCCGCCGCGCGCCATGTCGATGGCGACGTTTTCGCCCAGGTCGACCGTCGTCACGATCAGGTCGTCCCGGCCCGCCGTGCGAGCCGCGGCGAGTACGCCTTCGGCAGGGTCTGACCAGACCGCCCAGATGGCCTTGAGCTTGCGGTTCGAGGTGAGCATGGCACCGGCCGCCTTGTCGGCGTCGCCGGTGAAGTCGGGGCCGCCGATGCCCTGCTCGGCAACTATTCTGATCTTCGGGTAGTCGGTGGTGATGGTCTTCTTGAACGCGTCGTAGCGCTGTCGCGTGACGAAGAAGTCGGCGGCGTGGAACACGATGCCGATGTCACCTTCGCTTTTGAGCGCCTGCGCCATCAGGTGCGCGGAAGCCACGCCGTTGCCGTAGTTGTCGGCGGAAACGGCGCTGACGTAGTCCTTGCCGGCCTGGAAGCCCTTGGGCACATTGTCCATGAAGACGAGCTTGACACCTTGCGCCACCGCTGCTCGGTAGGCCTGCGCTGTGGCCGACGGGTCGGACGGGATCGAGACGATGATCGACGGCTTCTGCGTCAACACGGTCTCGATGTCGGCGACCTGCTTTTCGGGCTTGAACCCGGCGTCGGTGACCGCGATGACCTTGATGTTCATCGCTGCGAACTGAGCCTTCAGGCCGGCGATCTGGGCGCGCGACCAGTCGTTGCCGGTGTAGTGAAACACAATCGCCGCAGTGGCGTTCATCGCTTTGATCTTGGTCAGTTCGGCGTCGGTGAGCTGCACCGCCGAGGCCGGTGCCGGCTTTTCGCCATTCGGGCCGAGGCTTTGCACGTTGTCCTTGAGCGCGGCCAGTGCCGCAGCGGGGTCGACCGCCGCGGCGTGGCCCGTCAGGGTGGCCGACAGCAGGGCGGTGAGGATGGCGGGTAGGAATCGTTTCATGGGTGTCTCCGTCTGTGGTTGTTGTGGGCCGTTTGGCGGCGCGAGCTCAATGGGAAGCGTTCGTCTCGAAGTCCTTGAAGAATTGGCGGGTGCGCTTCGCCGCTGCGAGCGGCTCGGCCCAGGCGTCGAGTTCGGTGGTGATCCAGCCTTCGAACTTCAGCACCTTGAGCTGCCGCAGGATCGCGCCGGTGTCCAGGTCGCCTTCGTCGAGTGGGGTGAAGCGGAACGGATTGCGCTGCAGCCCCTTCATGTGCACGTAGGTGATGCGGTCGAAGAACTCGGCAATCAGCGCCGGTACGTCGGCACCGCCTGCTGCCAGGTGGGCGGTATCCGGGCAGAAGCCGATCGAGGTGTGCGCGAAGACCTTGCGCACCTGCTCCGGCGTTTCGACGATGGTGCTCAGGTGCGGGTGGTAGTGGGCGGTGATGCCGTGCTTGCGGGCCACGGCGTCGGCCTTGTCGAGCGCCGCGCCGAGCAGCGCGTAGTCGCCTTCGCGGATGCCCGCGGCGCGCTGCGCGCCGCCGCCCAGCACGATGTAGAGGCCACCCGCTTCGGCGGTGGCGGCAGACACGCGGTCGATGCGCGCCAGCTCTTCGTCCAGCAGATCCGGGAAGATGAAGTTGCAGCCGCTGTACGACGCCACCAGCTGCACGCCGGCGGCCTCGAGCAGGCGGCGCAGTTCGGCCGGCTGACCCTGGTAATCGAGCAGGTTGCCGTCGAACATCTCGACGCCCGCGAAGCCGGCGGCGGCGATGTCGTCAATGGCACGCGCCATGTCGGCATAAGTGCGGTAGGTCAGCCGCGTGGCCGAGGTCACGCCGACCGCGTCGCCGCCCATGGGCCCCCAACAATTGGTTTCGTAGGCCAGTTTCCATTGACTCATCGCAGATCTCCTTGATTAGATATTCAGGTTCAGTAATCGTTTACATTCTTCGAAGCACGACAGGCGAACTTTTAACGTCTCGTCAGTCTCTACCGCCCTCCAGCCCGCTGCGACTGGATTACCGCTGAGATGAACCGTCGTTGGTAACGATTACATTTCTTGGTCCACTTTGGCAACCTGGGCACCGGTCCGCCACTTTGCGATTTTCTTCGGCTCCGCAGTTCAACTGCAACTTTGTCAGAGTTCTCTCAACAAGCCGATAAGATCAATGTAATCGATTACTAGCATATAAAGATGCGTGTTTTCCCTAGCAGGTGCCTTGGCGGTCAGGTCTTGTCGAGCAACGCCAGGTCCACGTGCGCGGCCATCGCGGCATAGCCGCTGTCCTGAAGGTGAAGGTGATCGCCAGAGTCGAACTCGGGCCGAAGCCGGCTGCGCCGTTGGGGATCTCGCACCACCGCGTCGAAGTCGATGAGCGCATCGACTTCGACGGTGGCACGCAGCCAGGCGTTGACTTCTGACCGCAACGCCTCCTTGGCAGCGTCGTGAAAATAGGCGAACGGGCCGTCGGGCAACGCCCCTTCGAACGGCGTCAGCGTCGCGCCGATGACCCGCAAGCGATGCGCCCGCGCACGAGCGATCAACTGGCGGTAGGCGCCGATCAACTGTCGTGCTGAAGGCACGGCCTCGCCGGGCGCGAGCACGCCACCGGCCCATCCGATGTCGTTCAACCCGATCATCAGGATCAGTGTGTCCACCCCGGGCTGAGCCAACACATCGCGATCGAACCGCGCCAAGGCGCTGACGCCCATGCCGTCGGAGATCAAGCGCCCGCCCGAGATACCCTGGTTTAGCACCGCCACAGGCACGCCGCCAGCAGCGACGAGGCGCTCTGCCAACACGTCGGGCCAGCGCCTGTTGGCATCCGGTGTCGACCCATCGCCGTCGGCAATGGAGTCAGCCAGAACAGCAATTGCCCGTGCCGCTGCGGTCGTCTCGACCCATATCGCGCTCAAGAAAAGTCGTGAGGTGATCGTGATGTCAGCCGCCATGTCGGCCTGCCCGACAACATTGCCGGCAGCGATGACAGCCGTCTGGCGCGCGTCGAAATGCATCGTTGCGGTGGGCGTGATCTCGGGCAGGAACACACTGACCAAAACGCTCGCGAGGGGCGCCACGGGCCAGTCCAGCGGGTCGCTCAACGCCCAGGCGCCAGGCGGAATCACGGTTCGCCCCAGACCATCGAAGGTCACGGCGAAGTCGGACCCGGCGACGTTGGACGCGGGGCTCCGTGCCAGCGCGACGCGCGCATCGCCGATCACCAGCGGTCGATCGCCATAGGCATTGGAAAGCACGATCCGCATGCGTTCACCGCCGATGCTGATGCGCGCCGTCTGGCGCAGCGTCTGATTCCACAGCTGTCGCGGAAAGCCAACGGGAACCGGAAAGGTGGCAGGCCAGACAGGCTGAGGGCTCGCGGTCCAGGAGGCGACCCACGCGCGTTGCGGGTCGCGGGCAGAGTCAATTGACACGATCGACGTTCTCCAAGAAGCAAGTGGTGCGACGAGAGTCAAGCATCGCTATTTTGCTCCGGCCGCGCCGATGCGCACGCGTCGGGGTTCTCCCGTTCCATATCAGAGGGGTGTACGTGCCCGGGCTATCGCGCATGAGGCACCACTCGTTTCCGCGCGTGAGCTTGGCTCGTTGCGGCACCCACAATCGATCCTGCTCTGACCCTTACGGGCTTGATCAGACCCCGCGAACAGACCCATTGGCTCCAGGTCGTTGGCCTGTCGATATGGCCGAGCGAAGTGTCGAGGACCATGCGGCGAACCTCCGGGCAGCATATATTCGCAAAGGTCCGAAAGTGGGCGAGCGCGCGACTATCAGCCCACTCGACCATTCTGCCCTGAACCAGTCATTCGCACCAGTGCGGCCGATCGCCTGACGATCGAGGGCCAGCGACGCCTTCGCTGCGGTCGCGCCAAGGCCGTCGCCTCCAGCCCTTCCTGTCCACTCGGCGCTCGCCTTCCTCCACCACAGAAACCGCCCTCCGCTCTCGCCCCGCGCCACCCGGGCCGCTAGATTCCGACGCAATTCCAGCGTCCACCCTCCCCCGAACAACACCTACATTGACTTGAATCGACGGCGATGACGTGCGTGGTGTCGATGATTCTTGGCGCGGAATCATCGCTCGTTCGCCCCTGGGCCTCGCCTAGAGTTCTCACACGCCCCGTTGCCAGTGCCCGCATGAACCGTCCCGCACTCCTTCCGCACGGCCCTGCCGAGCCGGTACGCCTGCTCGCACGGTTGCCCACGGTCATGCAGGCCACCGTCCTCGGCCGCTCAACCATCTATCGGCTCGTCGCCAACGGTGAGTTCCCTGCGCCGGTCCATGTGGGACGTCGTGCGGTCGCCTGGCGCTGGGCCGATCTCGATCGCTGGAGCGCGTCGCTTTGCGTCGGATCGACCCTGACCGAGACGGGTTCTGGCGACACGCGCCGGGTCCAGGGCGGGCGAAGCCCGGCGCCAGCGAACCCTTGACGCGGCGCGAGGCGCACACACGCTGCGGCTCGCGGGCAGGCGGCTGTTTCTGCGGCCTGCCCTCGAGCCCGTCCGGCGGCGAGGACTTGGGCCTTCGCTTGCTGCCACTACCGGCTCATGTCTGGGCCACGGCTCGGCTCCGGTCGCACCTGCTGTGCGGTCCGCCTCGGCTCCATGGTCATGCCCGGCAGCTCGGCCTGCCGCTGAGCGGCACGATGTCGTTGAACGGCTCGCGCGACTTCCGTCTGCAACACGAAGTCGACGATGCTCTTGCTCAGATTGCGGTCGGCTGGGTCGGGCGATGCAGCCAGTACCTTGGTGATCTCCGCCCAGGCCAGCAACGCGCCCGAGCGCGTAGCCCGAAACGCGGGCCCCGACTTGTGTTCACTGCGCTTCTTGCCCATTCGCGCCGCGGCGCCGAGCTGGCGCTCCCAGCCGCGCAGGCTGCGCCGTGACACGCCCCGCGTGGACTGCGACGACGCCTCGGCCTCAATGCCCCAACCGCGCAGCCGCTCGGCAAAGGTCTCGCGCCACCGGCGCAAATCTTCCTTGCGAGGATTCAGGCGTTTGCCGTCACGCCCCTCCGCGCGCACGCTGATATGCACGTGCGGATTCGCCTGGTGCGTGTGCAGGACCATCACGTAGCGGTGGTTCGCC
>JANYJL010000108.1 GCA_025361845.1 Rhizobacter sp. | reverse complement strand
CAAACGCCGGTGGCGCACCTGGTGTGCAACTTCACGCCGCCCGCCGTGGTGAACGGGCAGAAGCAGCCCGCCCTGCTGACCCACGACGACGTGACGACGCTCTTCCACGAGTTCGGCCACGGCCTGCACCACATGCTCACGCAGGTGGACGACATCGGCGTGGCGGGCATCTCGGGTGTCGAGTGGGACGCCGTCGAGCTGCCCAGCCAGTTCATGGAAAACTTCTGCTGGGAGTGGGAGGTGCTCAAGCACCTGACCGCCCATGTGCAGACCGGCGAGCCGATGCCGCGCGCCCTGTTCGACCGCATGCTCGCGGCGAAGAATTTCCAGGGCGGCATGCAGACGCTGCGCCAGGTCGAGTTCGCGCTCTGCGACATGCGACTGCACGGCGAAGCCGATGCGGCCAGCCGCATCGAGGCCATCGCCGACGAAGTGCGCAGCGAAGTTGCCGTGGTTCGCCCGCCGGCCTTCAACCGCTACCTGCACAGCTTCTCGCACATCTTCGCGGGCGGCTACTCAGCCGGTTACTACAGCTACAAGTGGGCCGAGGTGCTGTCTGCCGACGCCTGGAGCGCCTTCGAGGAAGCCGGTGCAGGCACGGCAGGCAGCGTGCTCGACGTTGCCACCGGCCGCCGCTACCGCCAGAACGTTCTCGAAGCCGGTGGCAGCCGCAGCGCGATGGAGAACTTCAAGGCCTTTCGCGGCCGCGAGCCGCGCATCGACGCGCTGCTGCGGCACCAGGGCTTGGCGTAACCGCAGGCCACAAGGGGCGGCGAGTCGTGAGCCTGTCCACGGCACCCGCCACGCACCTGCCTTGAAGCCCTCTGCTGCGTGGGTTAGATTCCAACATCAGTCCGTTCGCTTGGAGCCCCGATGAAGCCCGCCCCCCGCCAGGTCACGTTCACCCCGCTGCACACGCTGCGCTGGGCACCGCTCGTGTCCGCGCTGGCACTGATGCTCGTTGGCGCTCCCGCCCAGGCGCAGTACAAGGTCGTCGGGCCGGACGGCAAGGTCACCTACACCGACCGGGTGCCGGGCGCCGCCGATGGCCGCGTCACCTCGATCAACGGTCGCGGCGGTTCGGCATCGGCCGAGGCGACCTTGCCGCTGGAACTGCGCCAGCCGGTCTCGAAGTACCCGGTCACGCTGTACGTGACGAGCGGTTCGTGCGATCCCTGCGACACCGCGCGCCAGTTGCTGCGCGGGCGCGGCATTCCCTACGCGGAAAAGCAGGTCGTGAGCGCCGAGGACAGCGATGCACTCGAGCGTCTGTCCGGCGGTCGCGATGCGCCCACTTTGACCATCGGCGCACAAACCCTGCGCGGCCTGTCGTCCGAGGTGTGGAACAGCTACCTCGACAGCGCCGGTTACCCGCGCGAGTCACGACTGCCGAAGAACTATCAGTACGCGGCAGCCACGCCCGTGACCGATCGCCGCGACACACCACGCGGCCCGGCGGCCCGCGCCTCCGCGCCGGTCGAGGTGCCGAGGGCCGAGCCGGCACCCGAACCCACATCCAACATCAAGTTCTGATCGGACCCTGATCAGCTCTTGAGGGCCGGCAGGCGCCGGGCCTGGAAGCTGCCGGCAGCCACGGCCGCGCCCATCAGCCAGAACAGCGCCGCTGCCCCCAACGCGGCGCCCGCGACGCCGAACAGCAGCGGCATCGTCGCACTCGAAAAGTTGATCGTCATCGAGCGCAGCGCAATCGCCTCGCCATGCCGATCGTGCGGCGTGATCTGGTGCAGTGTGGACATGATCATCGGCTGCACCGAACCCAGCGCCAGGCCCAGCAGCACGGCGCACAAGCCCATCATCCAGGCCGTGGTGACGAAAGGGTAGACGGCAAAAACGCCGCCGGTGAACAGCATCGCACCCGACAGCACCTGCGACTCGCGCAGCCGGTGCGCCAGCAGCGGAATCGCCAGCCGGACCAGCGACACGGCGGCAGCGAAGGCCCCGAGCACGACGCCGATGGCCGAGGCACTGAAACCACGCTCGTGGCCAAGGACGGGCACGACGAAAGAGTGCATGTCCCAGCTCGACGACAGCAGCCAGTTGACGAGCAACAAGGGTCGCAGGCCGGGGGTGCGAAACAGCGCCCAGGAACTGCTCTTCGGCTTCGTCGGGTCCAGGGGCGGTGGTGCTTCTACGGGCACGCGGCGCGCCGACCACAAGCCTGCCAGCGGAATCAGCGCCAGCGCGAGGTACGCCGCGCGAAACCCGCCGATGTCGATCAAGCTACCCGCCAGTACGGGCCCGAGCACGTTCGAGAGCGCCGGCGCCATGCCGAGCCAGCTGAACACACGCTTGCGTTCGGTCGCGTCGTGCGCGCTGCGGCCGGCAGTGCGCAGGATCACGATCAGGCCGAGGTTGGCGCCCGCGCCGCTGAACAAGGCTGCGACGCAGAGCACGGCGAACGGCGCGACGGGGAGCCAGGTGGAGAGCGCAGCCAACGCCCCACCCGTGACCGACAAGCCCACCGCCGCGCGCATCGGCCCGTGGTAACCGTGGCGGTCGGCGAGCCGCCCGGCCTTCAGCGCCAGCGCGATCGGCGCTAACGCGAACAGGCCCATCAACACCCCCACCGCCCAGGTCGCATGGCCTTGCCGCAGCGCCTGCAACGGAGCCGCCATGCGCACGCCGGTGAAACAGGAATGCAGGCAGATCTGGCCGATGACCAGGGCCACCAGCGGGTGCGCGAGGAAGCTGCGCCAGACAGACACGTCAGTCGTCTTCGGCGTCGTCGGTCACCGGCAGCTCGGCGCCCGCCAAGAGCGCCTGTGTCTGCGCCATGGGCAGCGCCTCCACACTCTTGAGCTTGCGCGTCATCACGTTGGTGCGGGTCTGCGCGGCGTCGATCGTGTTCGAGGCTTCTTCGAGCTTCTTCTTCGTCTTCGCGAGCACGGCGCTGAAACTCTGGAACTCGGTCTTCACCGCACCCAGCACCTCCCACACTTCGGCCGAACGCTTTTCGAGCGCGAGGGTGCGAAAGCCCATTTGCAGGCTGTTCAAAGTGGCGAGCAAGGTGGTCGGGCCGACCAGCAAGACCTTGTGTTCGCGTTGCAGCGCTTCCACCAATCCGGGCCGGCGCAGCGCCTCGGCGTAGAGGCCTTCGGTGGGCACGAACATGATGCCGAAGTCGGTGGTGTGCGGCGGCGCGACGTACTTTTCGCGGATGGTCCGCGCCTCGGCGCGCAGGCGGTTCTCGATCGCCTTGGCCGAGGCTTCGACGGCAAGCGGATCGGCACGCTCCTGCGCATCGAGCAAACGTTCGTAGTCCTCGCGCGGAAACTTCGCATCGATCGGCAGCCACAGCGGCGCGCCATCCGCGCGCTGGCCGGGCAGCTTGATCGCGAACTCGACCCGCGCGTCGGTGCCCGGCACGGTCTCGACATTGCGGCCGTACTGCTCGGGCGTGAACACCTGTTCGAGCAGGCCCGCGAGCTGCACCTCGCCGAACACACCGCGGGTTTTGACGTTCCTGAGCACGCGGCTGAGCGAGCCCACGTCCTTCGCCAGCAACTGCATTTCGCCCAGGCCCTTGTGCACCTGCTCCAGCCGATCGGCGACCTGCTTGAAACTCTCGCCGAGGCGCGCTTCGAGCGTGGCATGCAGCTTCTCGTCGACCGTCGCGCGCATCTGTTCGAGCTTCTTCTCGTTGTCGGCCTGCAGCGCGGTGAGCCGCTGTTCGACGGTGTTGCGCACATCGAGCAAGCGGCGCTCGTTGGCGTCGGACAGCGTGCGCAGTTGTTCGCCCAGCGTGTCGGAAAAGCGCTTCAGCGCGTTGTCCTGCATCTCGCGGCTGGTTTGCGCTTGAGCGGTTTGCGAAGCGAGCTGGTTCAGCAGCGTCTGCTGGAACACGCCGAGCGAGCCGCTGATCTCGACGCGTGTGCCCTGCGCGCTGCGGCCGAGTTCGTCGCGCAGCTCGCGCTCCAGGCGTTCGTTGCCGAGTTGGAAGGTCTCGCGCAGCTCGGCGTTCGGGTCATCCTTTTCGACGGGTCGGCGCAGCGCCAGCCACAGGATCAGGAGCAGGTTCAGTACGCCCAGCGCCAGCACGATCCACAGTACGAAGTCCATGCGGCAATTGTCGCAGTGGCCTCACGCGGTCGGCTTCAACACCTCGGAGTTGATCGGTGTCGGCGGACGGCCAGCGTTCGGCCCGAAACCGAGCGCGGCAATCAGGTTGTCCGCCGCCAGGTTCGCCATCGCGCGGCGCGTGGCCACCGTGGCACTGGCGATGTGCGGCGTGAGCACGACGTTGGGCACGTTCAGCAAAGCCGGGTTCAGCGCAGGCTCGCCTTCGAATACATCGAGCCCGGCCGCAGCGATCTGCCCGCGCGCAAGCGCCGCGGCCAGCGCCGCATCGTCGACGATGCCGCCGCGTGCGATGTTGGTCAGCGTGGCGGTGGGCTTCATAAGCGCCAACTCGGCTGCGCCGATGGCGTGGTGCGAGGCACTCGAATACGGCAGCACCAGCACGAGGTGATCGGCCTCGCGCAGCAGCATGTCCTTGTCGACATAGCTTGCCTTCAGGTCGGCCTCGGTCGCGGCGTCGAGCCGCGAACGGTTGTGATAGATCACCTTCATGCCGAAGCCCAGCGCACCGCGCCGCGCAATCGCCTGGCCGATGCGGCCCATGCCTAGCACACCGAGCGTGGCGCCGTGGATGTCGCTGCCGGTGAACATGTCGTAGGACCATTTCGTCCACGCACCGCGGCGCAGGAAATGTTCGCTCTCGGCGATGCGGCGCGCCGTGGCCATCATCAGCGCGAAGCCGAAGTCGGCCGTGGTCTCGGTCAGCACATCGGGTGTGTTGGTGGCGATCACCCCGCGCGCGGTGCAGGCAGGCACGTCGATGTTGTTGTAGCCGACTGCCATGTTGCACACGGCCTTCAGTTGCGGATGCGCGTCGAGCAGCTCGGCGTCGATGCGTTCGCTGCCGGTGATGAAGGCGCCCACCTGGCCTTGCAGGCGCGCACTCAGCTCGGCCGGCGTGCCGACCTGGTCGCTTGGGTTATCGCTCACCTCGAAGTGTTCGCGCAGGCGCGCCAGCACGTCGTCGAACACGGCACGTGCCACGTAGATTTTCGGTTTCATCACAAGGCCTGTCATGGAGTCGTGGCAGTGGAAGGAGCGGCCGGCGCCGTCTTGTACGGCACATCCGGGTGCCAGCCCAGCGTGGCCAGCAGGATCGAAAAACCGAGCACGTAGCCGACCGCCACATGCCAGCCGCCCTTCAACCACGCACCCACCGAGCGTGCCTGCGGGAACATGCTGGCCAGCGCCACGCCGGCGGACGAACCGAACCAGATCATCGAGCCGCCGAAGCCGACCGCGTAGGCCAGGAAACCCCAGTCGTAGCCACCTTGGCGCAGCGCGAGCGCAGTCAGCGGGATGTTGTCGAACACGGCCGACACGAAGCCGAGGCCGAGCGCGCTGGGCCAAGACGCGGCGGGCAGTTCTTCGACCGGCATCATCGAGGCGCACAACACCAGCGAGAGCAGGAAGACGCTGCCGCGCGCGGCCGAAGGCAGCACGCCCCAATCGGGGCGACGCCACGCGCTCGTCAGCAGGATCGCGACCCACACCGCCGCGCCGATGACCGGCCATGTGTTCAACACCTCGGGCGCGCGCAGGTTGAAGTACACATTCGCGCCGATCGCAAACAGCAGGATCACGGCCACGATGGCCAGCCGCGGCCATTCGACCTCGAGACCGGCCGGCGCATCGCGTGTGATCGGCTGAAACGCGTGCTGCTGGCGCGCCGCGATGACGCCGAAGAACAGCAGCGCGGGCACGGCTGCCACGTAAGCGTCGAACACCATCTGCGGCGGCACGCCGGCAATCCACATCATCGTGGTCGTGGTGTCGCCGACCACGCTGCCCGCACCACCGGCATTCGACGCGGCCACGATGGCGGCGAGAAAGCCGACATGCAGGCGGCCCTTGTAGAGCACCGTCGCCATCGTGCCGCCGATCATCGCCGCGGCGATGTTGTCGAGAAAACTCGACAGCACGAAGACGAGCAGCAGCATCACGAAGCCACCCTTCCAGTCGTCCGGCAGAAAGCGCGGCAGGATGGCCGGCACCTGGCTTTCCTCGAAGTGCCGCGACAGGAGCGCGAAGCCGAGCAGCAGGCCGAGCAGGTTGGCCACCGTGACCCATTCGTGGCGCAGGTGCAGGAGCAAGCCCGCCAGGCCCGGCCCGGTTGCGAAGGGGCTGAAGCCCAGCTTGTAAAGCGTGATGGCGACGAGGCCGAGCACCGCCACGCGCAGTGTGTGATGGTGGAACAGCGCGACACCGGCGAGCGTGATCGCGAACAGGATGAAGTCGACCGGGATGCCGGCGAATGCCGGGTGAGGCGCAGTCATGTCAGTCGATGTTCCGCAGGTTCAATCGAGAAAGCGGGTGAAACCGCCCACCGGCTCGCGTTCGGTGACGAGCGTGTTTTCCACCGCCGCCGGGTCGGCATGGCCGAGCGACATGCCGCACACCACCTGCTCGTTCTCGGGCGCGCCGATGTGCGCGCTGATGATCCGATGAAACTGCGTGAACGCGGCCTGCGGGCAGGTGTCGAGGCCGCGCGCGCGCGCGGCGACCATCACGTTCTGCAGGAACATGCCGTAGTCGAGCCAGCTGCCCTGGCGCATCACGCGGTCGATCGTGAAGATCAGCCCGACCGGCGCGCCGAAGAATTCGTAGTTGCGGCGATGCTGCGCGTGCATACGGGCCTTGTCGGTCTTGGCGATGCCGAGCAGCGAGTACAGGTCCCAGCCGACCTTGCGGCGCCGGTCGATGAAGGGCGAACGCCATTCGGTCGGGTAGTAGGCGTACTCCTCGACATGGGCCGCGCGCTCGGCGGGGTCGTCGTAGGCGCTGGTGACCTGGCGCGCCAGTTCGTCCTTCGCCCGGCCGGTCAGCACATAGACCTTCCACGGCTGCGTGTTGGTGCCCGAAGGCGCACGCGCGGCCACGGCGAGGATGTCTTCGATCGTCTCGCGCGGCACCGGCGTGGGCAGGAAGGCGCGCAGCGAGCGGCGCGAGGTGATGGCGGCGTCCACCAGGGCAATCTGTTCGGGGCTCGGGTTCACGCGGCTCTTTCTGAAAGGGGTTGGTCGGTGAGGGTCGTGTTCCAGGCGCACCAACTGGCGAGCGCCTCGTTCAAGGTGGCAAGCTGCACGGCGACGGTGTCCTCGATGACTTTGCCGTAGCCGCCGGCCATGGAAATCGCCACCGGGATGTGCCGTTCGCGCAGGGCGGCGAACACACGCCGGTCGCGCTCGGCCAAGCCGGCCGCGCTGATTTTCAGGCGGCCGAGGCGGTCGCCTTCATGCGGGTCGGCGCCAGCGAGATAGAACGCGAGGCTTGGCAGAGCCTCGCGGTGCGCTTCCCACAAGCGCTCCAGCCCGCCGTCCAGCGCATCGAGGTAGGCCGCGTCCTGGCAACCATCCGGCAACTCGACATCGAGGTCGCTGCTTTCCTTGCGGAACGGGAAGTTGCGCTCGCCGTGCATCGAGAAGGTGAACACGGTCGGGTCGTCCGCAAAGATCGCGGCCGTGCCATTGCCCTGGTGCACGTCGAGGTCGATCACGGCCACACGCAGCAGGGCGCGGTGGCGGCGGTGCCATTCGGCCTGCATCAGGCGCGCGGCCACGGCCACGTCGTTGAAGACGCAGTAGCCGCTGCCTTTGTCGGCCGAGGCGTGGTGCGTGCCGCCGGCCAGGTTGGCCGCCACGCCCTGCGCCAAGGCAGCGCGTGCAGCGGCGATGGTCGCGCCGACCGAGCGGCGCGAACGCTCCACCATGCGCTCGGACCACGGGAAGCCGATCTCGCGCTGCTGGGCCTCACTGAGCAGGCCTCGCGTCACGGCGTCGATGTAGCTGGGGGTGTGCGCCAGCGCCAGTTCACCGTCGCTCGCCACCGGCGCCTGAGCGAGCACGATGCCGGGCACCTGAGCCTCGGCACGCTCGCGCAGCAGCCGGTACTTCTGCATGGGGAAGCGGTGGCCCTCCGGCAGCGGCAGGACGAAGTGATCGGAGGTGTAGGCGAGCATCGGGGCGCAATTCCAGGGCCGATTGTGCCGGCCCACCCCGCTCACCGCGCCGCAGGGGGCGAATCGGGCCGCGCTAGAACCGCTCCCCTAATGTGTTGCAGCGCAGCAAATCAGGCTTGATTTGTCACGCCAGCCTCGTATACTTCAGTTCATGGTGCAGTGCAGCAATTGATGGCTGAGTCCTGTACCAGAAGTACCAACTCAACCTCTCGGAGATATTGAATCATGATGACCGCTGAACAATTCGTTGCCGCCCACAAAGCCAACATCGAAACCCTTTTCGGCCTGACCAACAAGGCGTTCGAAGGTGTGGAAAAGCTTGTCGAGCTGAACCTGCAAGTGGCCAAGGCCGCGATGGGCGAAGCCGCTGAAACCACCAAGGCCGCCCTGTCAGTCAAGGACGCGCAAGAGCTGATGGCTCTGCAAGCCGGCCTGCTGCAACCGGCTGCCGAAAAGGCCGCTGCTTACAGCCGTCACCTGTACGACATCGCCGCTGCCACCACTGCCGAAGTCAACAAGGTCGCCGAAGAAACCGCTGCCGACGCGCAGAAGAAGTTCATGGGCCTGGTCGACACCGCCGTCAAGAACGCCCCGGCCGGCAGCGAGAACGCCGTTGCCTTGGTGAAGTCGGCTGTCGCTGCGGCGAACAACGCCTACGAAAGCATCCAGAAGGCGACCAAGCAAGCCGGTGATGTGGCCGAAGCGAACTTCCAGGCCGTGACCAGCTCGGTCGTGAAGGCTGCCCCGAAGGCTCGCCGCGCTGCCTGAAGGCACGCACTGAGAGGCGCTGCGCTGCAAGGCGCGTTGCCCGAACCGGCCCAAAGAGAATTGTTCTCGGCGGACTGAACTTTCGGGAAAAGTGCCTCTCACATCAGGACCGCAGATTGGGATATTTGCGGTTTTCCTGATTGGTTGTCTCCTCTGTACCTTCGGTTGTCGAGAAGGTACTTGCGGCCCGGTGGCGACACCGGGCCGCTTGTTTTTGTGCGCCTCGCTTCGCTTACTTCGTCTTGGCCGCGATGCGCGCGCGCAAGTCCGGCAGCAAGGCCAGCATCGCTTCCCGCCCCGCCAGGATCGAGCGTTTGCGAGCACCGAAATCGGCGCTCGACACACCGGCCAGCTTCGGCCGCACCACCACGTCGGCCTCGCGCAACTCGAAGTTGTTGATGCTACGGCCCATGATCGCAAACGTCTGGAGCAGCATGCGCAGCGGGTCGCCGGTGGCGTTGCCTTCGGGCGCGGCGGTGATGTCCACGGCGATCACCACCTCGCCGCCCATCTGCTGCGCAAAACGCACCGGCACGGGCGAGACCAGCCCGCCGTCCACGTACTCGCGCGTGCCGATCCTGACCGGCTGGAACACCGCCGGCACCGCGCTCGACGCACGCACCGCCACACCCGGGTCGCCGCGCTGGAACAGGATCGGCTGGCCACTGTCCAGGTCGGTCGCGACGATGCCCAGCGGCAAGCGCATCTGCTCGATCTGTCGCCCCGCGGTGTGCTCGCGCACGAACCTCGCCAGCGCCTCGCCGCGCAGCAGGCCGCGGCCCGGGAAGGACCAATCGGCGAAGGCCGTCTCGTCCATCGCATCGGCCAGCGTCTGAAGCTCGGCGCCGCCCTTGCCCGAGGCGTAGAGCGCCGCCACCAGGCTGCCGGCCGAGGTGCCGACGACCAGATCCGGCTTGATGCCGTTTTCTTCCAGCACCTGGATCACGCCGATGTGGGCGAAGCCGCGCGCGGCACCGCCACCCAGGGCAAGCGCGAGGCGCGGCGGGCGCGGTGGCGGCTTCGGGGCGACCACCACCGCCTCGGGCGGTGGCGGCTCGGCCGGGGGTGCAGCCGGCGGCGGAGTTTGGCAGGCAGCAAGCAGGCAAGTCAGCCCGGCGATCAGCCAACGGCGGCGCCCAACGCCGAGCGCTTCCTTATTCTTCATGGGGATAAACAATCAACAAAAATGTTCTTCTCATACATATGAGCGCTCCGTACAGTCTGCCACTCCCGTGCTGCGCGCCTGTCGCCGTGGTCGTTCCCCTGGATTTTCGATGGACCTGATTGCAATCTTGAGTGGCTTCGGCATCGGCGCCATCGTCGGCATGACCGGCGTGGGCGGCGGCTCGCTGATGACGCCGCTGCTGCTGTCGGTGTTCAAGCTCAACCCGGCGGTGGCGATCGGCACCGACCTCTGGTTCGCCTGCATCACCAAGACCGCCGGCTCGGCCTCGCACCATTTGTCGGGTCATGTGGAATGGCGCATCACCGCACTGCTGCTCGCGGGCAGCATCCCGGCCTCGCTCGCCACGGTGGCGCTGATGCACTACACCGGCATCACCAAGGGCTGGGCCAGCGCGCTGACGTTTTCGCTCGGCATCGCGCTGCTGCTCACCGCCGTGACGGTGGCCTACAAGCAGGTCTGGCACGCGGTCGGCCTGCGGCTCGAACGCTGGTTGCCGGAGAACCGCAAGGCGCCACTCACCGTGCTGTGCGGCCTGATCCTCGGCGTGCTGGTCTCGCTCAGCTCGATCGGCGCGGGCGCGATCGGCGCGACGCTCATCATGCTGATGTACCCTCGCCTCCCGTCGCACCGCATCGTCGGCACCGACATCGCGCATGCGGTGCCGCTGACGCTCGTCGCCGGCATCGGCCACGCGACGCTCGGCCATGTGGATTGGGTGCTGCTCGGCTCGCTGCTGATCGGCTCCATTCCGGGCATCTGGATCGGCGCGCAGCTCACCCGCAAGATGCCGGAAAAAGTCGTTCGCACCTTGCTGTGCGTGGCCCTGGTCACGGCCGGCATCAAAGTCATCAACTGAAACGCTCATGTACGTCTACACCGACTTCGACAAACTCTTCGTCAAGCAGCGCGCGGCGCAGTTCCGCGACCAGCTGGAACGCAACCTCGCCGGCACGCTGGGCGACGACGAATTCCGCCCGCTGCGCCTGCAGAACGGCTGGTACATCCAGCGCCATGCGCCGATGCTGCGCGTGGCCGTGCCCTACGGTGAACTGAACTCGGTGCAGTTGCGCGCGCTGGCGAAAATCTCGCGCGAGTACGACCGCGACTACGGCCACTTCACGACGCGCCAGAACCTGCAATACAACTGGATTCCGCTCGAGCGCAGCGCCGACGTGATGGACGCGCTGGCCGCCGTCAACATGCACGGCATCCAGACCAGCGGCAACTGCATCCGCAACATCACGAGCGACTGCTTCGCCGGCATCGCGCCCGACGAGTGGGTGGACCCGCGGCCCTACTGCGAAATCATGCGGCAGTGGAGCACCCTGCACCCCGAGTTCGCCTTCCTGCCGCGCAAGTTCAAGATCGCCGTGACCGGCGCGACCGAAGACCGCGCAGCGATCGGCTGGCACGACATCGGCCTGCAACTGCTGAAAAACGCCGCAGGCGAGATCGGCTTCAAGGTGCTGGTCGGTGGTGGCATGGGCCGCACGCCGGTGGTCGGCAGCGTGGCGGCCGAGTTCCTGCCGTGGCAGCAGATCCTCGTCTTCATCGAGGCGATCGTGCGTGTGTACAACCGCTACGGCCGGCGCGACAACATCTACAAGGCGCGCATCAAGATCCTCGTGAAGGCCGAAGGGCAGAAATTCTTCGACGCGGTGCAGGCCGAGTTCAAGAACATCCTGGAGCGTGACGAAGCAGGCAGCGCGCACATCGTGACGCAGGCCGAGTTCGACCGTGTGTCGCGCAGCTTCGTGCGCCCGGCCGGTGTGGAGACCAACGCAAGCTGGGCCGACCAACCGGCCGTTGCAGCGGACACGAAAGGGGAAACAACGCTCGCCTACAAACGCTGGCTCGAACGCAATGTGCACGGGCATCAGTTGAAGGGCTACCGCGCGGTGACCTTGTCGCTCAAGCGCCCCGGCCAGCCGCCGGGCGATGCCACCGGCGAGCAGATGGACCAGGCCGCAGATCTTGCGGATACGTTCTCGCACGGTGAACTGCGCGTTTCGCACGACCAGAACCTGGTGCTGCCGTGGGTGCGTGTGCCCGACCTGCCGGCCTTGTACGAAGCCGCACGCGCTTCCGGCTACGCCACGCCCAACATCGGCTTCCTGACCGACATGATCGCCTGCCCGGGCGGCGATTTCTGCGCGCTCGCGAATGCACGTTCGATCCCGATTGCCGAAGCCATCACCGAACGTTTCGACGATCTCGACGAGCTCTACGACATCGGCGACATCGACCTGCACATCAGCGGCTGCATCAACTCCTGCGGCCACCACCACAGCGGGCACATCGGCATCCTCGGCGTCGACAAGGACGGCAAGGAGTGGTACCAGGTCTCACTCGGCGGTACCGATGGCTCGGCCATCAGCGGCGGCCCGGTCGCCGGCAAGGTGATCGGCCCCTCCTTCGCGGCCGACGAAGTGCCCGACGTGATCGAGTCCGTGATCGCCACCTACCGCGGCCAGCGTGCGGCGAACGAACGTTTCATCGACACCGTGAAACGTGTCGGCCTCGACCCGTTCAAGGCCGCCGCGAACGCGGTGCGCCAGTCCACCGCGCACGCCGCCTGAAAGGAACCGAACCCATGAAGTTCATCAGTCCTTCCCACGATGCCTGGCGTTCGGTCGGCGGCGACGACGGCCCGATGGTGACGATCACGCCGAAAGCCCATCTGCTGCTGAGCCTGCTCGACTGGCACGCGGTGCGCAAGCACTGGCCGGCCGACATGCCGGTGGGCGTGAAGGTCGCCAACGACACCGACATCGAGACCGTGGCCGACGAGTTGCCGCGCCTGGCGATGGTGGCGTTGCACTTCCCGAAGTGGGTCGATGGCCGCGCCTATACGCAGGCCCG
Source organism: Rhizobacter sp. (assembly GCA_025361845.1). Lineage (GTDB taxonomy): Bacteria > Pseudomonadota > Gammaproteobacteria > Burkholderiales > Burkholderiaceae_C > JANYJL01. The sequence continues at coordinate 969 of JANYJL010000108.1, read as the reverse complement.
CCTGCTGCGCTCGCGCTACCACTACAAGGGCGAAGTGCGCGCCACCGGCGACGTGTTGGTCGACATGCTGCCGCTGCTTGCGCGCACCGGCTTCGATGCGGTGGTGCTGCGCGCCGACCAGAGCCGCGATGCGGCCGAGCGGCAACTCGGTTTCTTCCCCGGCCACTACCAGGGCGACGCCAACGACAACCGACCGATCTTCGCCAAGCCCGAAGGCTGGGCCGAAGCGGTGGCGCGGGAGCGCGAGTTCGTCAACGCAGGAGCCTCGATATGAGCGCGATTGCCCTCTACGCACGCAAGAGCACCGAATTCGATGCCCGCGTGGCCAGCGCGCTCGCCGTGCTCCGCCAGGCTGCCCTCGAACACCCCGGCAAAGTGGTGCAAGCCACCAGCCTGGGCGCCGAAGACATGGTGCTCACCGACCTGATCGCACGGCACGCCTTGCCCATTGCCATCGGCACGCTGGAAACCGGCATGCTGCATGCGCAGACCTCGGCGCTGATCCCGCGCATCGAAGAACGCTACAGCCTGGCGGTCGAGGTCTATCGCCCGGTGAACGAGGTGGCGATCCAGTTCGTCAAGAAGAACGGCGAGAAGGCGATGTACGAAAGCATCGAGCTGCGCAAGGGCTGCTGCGGCATCCGCAAGATGGAGCCGCTGTCGCGCATGCTGGCCGAGCGCAGTGCCTGGGTGACTGGCCTGCGCCGCGAACAATCGAACACGCGTGGCGAGGTGCGCTTTAGCGAAATCGACGACAAGGGCCGCGCCAAGTTCAGCCCGCTCGCCGACTGGACCTGGAACGACGTGTGGCAGTACATCTCCGCCCACGACGTGCCCTACAACCCGCTGCATGACGAGTTCTACCCGAGCATCGGCTGCGCGCCCTGCACCCGTGCGATTGCTGTCGGCGAAGACTTCCGCTCCGGTCGCTGGTGGTGGGAAGACGAAAAAGCAAAAGAGTGTGGGCTC
>JANYJL010000096.1 GCA_025361845.1 Rhizobacter sp. | reverse complement strand
GGAGCCGAACGCGGTGGTTTGCGCATCAAGCGGGGCTCGAAACCAACTCCAGTGATCCCATGAAAACCTTCAGCGCCAAGCCGGCCGAAGTGACGCATGAGTGGTTTGTGATTGACGCGACCGACAAGGTCCTCGGAAGGGTGGCCAGTGAAGTCGCCCTCCGTTTGCGCGGCAAGCACAAGGCCATTTACACGCCTCACGTCGACACCGGTGACTTCATCGTCGTCGTCAATGCAGAAAAGCTGCGTGTGACCGGCAACAAAGCCACCGACAAGATCTATTACCGTCACTCCGGCTACCCGGGCGGCATCCACGCGACCAGTTTCAAGGACATGCAGGCCAAGCACCCCGGCCGCGCCCTGGAAAAGGCCGTGAAGGGCATGCTCCCGAAGGGCCCGCTGGGCTACGCGATGGTGAAGAAGCTGAAGGTGTACGCGGGCGCCACGCATCCGCACACCGCCCAGGCGCCCAAGGCGCTGGAAATCTAAGGAGCGGTGATGATCGGAAACTGGAATTACGGAACCGGCCGCCGCAAGTCTTCGGTGGCGCGCGTGTTCATGAAAAAGGGCACCGGGCTGATCCTGGTCAACGGCAAGCCGGTCGAAGAGTACTTCGGCCGCCAAACCTCGATCATGGTCGTCAAGCAACCGCTGATGCTGACCGCCAACGACGCGGCCTTCGACATCAAGGTCAACGTGCATGGTGGTGGTGAATCGGGCCAGGCCGGCGCGGTGCGCCACGGCATCACCCGCGCCCTGATCGACTACGACGAAACGCTGAAGCCGCCGCTCAAGCACGCAGGTTTCGTGACGCGTGACGCGCGCGAAGTCGAGCGCAAGAAGGTGGGTCTGCACGGCGCTCGCCGCCGCAAGCAGTTCAGCAAGCGCTGATCCACAAGCGCGCCAGAAGCGCCGATACGGGCAACAGGAAGAGGCCGCTGCAACGCGGCCTCTTTCGTTTCCGCCCGGCGCGTTGGCAACGAAACGCAACATGCGCCTGAAGCTCCTGCGTCGCCGCCTGTCGATCAGTGCCCCGCGCATGATCGTGCGCAGTCGGCTGCCCTGGCCGGTGCGCTGGGCGATCGTGGCACTCGTGTTCGGATTCTCGGCGGCCTTGTCGCTGTGGGCCTTCGAGTTCGGCAAGAGCATCGCCGGGCTCGACCGCGACGCGAAGGAAGAACTCGCCAAGCTGCGCGTGGAAGTCGCCCAGTTGCGGGAAGAGCGCGAGCGCGCCATCTCCACCGCCAACACCGCCGAAAGCCTGCTGAAGACCGAAAAGGCCGCGCAGGAAAAGCTCGCCCAGCAGACTGCCGTGGTCGAGGCCGAGAACCTGGCGCTCAAGAGCGACCTGGGATTTTTCGAGCGCTTGCTGCCGGCGAACACGAGCGAAGGGCTGTCCGTCCGCAGCCTGCAGGCCGAGGTGAAGGTGCCTGGCCAAGTGCGCTTCCAATTGCTGCTGATGCAGGCGGGCAAGGCGCCGCCGGAATTCCAGGGGCGCTATGAAGTGACGCTTTCCGGCGTCCTGGACGGAAAACCGTGGTCCATGCCGCAGCCTGGCGGCGCCAAATCGTTGCAGTTGAAACAGTATTTGAGGGTCGAGGGCATCGTCGATCATCCGCCGCAGGCCGTGGTAAAAGCGGTCCTCGTCAGGGTGATGGACATGAACGGCGGGGTCAAGGCGACCCAGACCGTCAAGCTTTGAACGCCGCGGCAAGCGGCCCACGTTGAGGACTCCACCATGTTCGGAAAGAAGAAGCAGCCGCCCATTCGCACCTTGATCGGCGAGGGCACGGCCATCCACGGCGAGTTGCGTTTCACCGGCGGCTTGCGCATCGACGGTGAGGTCTTCGGCGATGTGGTCGCGTCAGGCGACGAAACCAGCATCCTCGTCATCAGCAACAATGCGCGGGTCACCGGCAAGGTCAGAGCCGGGCATGTGATCATCAACGGGAACGTCATTGGCCCGGTTCTGTCTGACGAGTTGCTGGAACTGCAACCCAAGGCATCGATCGTCGGCGACGTGCGCTACGAGGTGCTTGAAATGCACCAGGGCGCCACCATTGATGGTGAACTCAGGCCGCTGAAGGCCGACGACAAACCCGGCCTCAAGCTGGCGGCGTTGAAACAGGGATAATCGCAAGTGTCGGGAGTCCGACGAAGGAGCCATCGATGAGCGCAGTTGCCGAAGTCACTCAGACCCCCGTCACGTTCGACGAACCGCCGGTGCCGCTGGTGTTCACCGACAGCGCGGCCAGCAAGGTCAAGGAACTGGTCGACGAAGAAGGCAACCCCGAGTTGAAGCTGCGGGTGTTCGTGCAAGGCGGCGGGTGCTCCGGTTTTCAGTACGGCTTCACCTTCGACGAAATCGTCAACGAAGACGACACGCAGATGAGCAAGAACGGTGTGACCTTGCTGATCGACGCGATGAGCCTTCAGTATCTGGCCGGCGCCGAGATCGACTACAAAGACGATTTGCAAGGCGCCCAGTTCGTCATCAAGAACCCGAACGCAACGACCACCTGCGGTTGCGGTTCGAGCTTCTCGGCCTGAGCGGTTTTAGCGCTTCGCCGCACAAGCCGCCTCCGGGCGGCTTTTTGCTGGGCCGATGGTTCAGCGCGCCGGGTACAGCGCACCCAGGACCCGGGCGCCGCGCGCCCCGGTGACACTGCTCAGGCTCGCGGGCTGCCGCGCACAGAACGCCCGAGCGAGCCATGCGAACGCACAGGCCTCGACTTGGGTGGCCGGCAAGCCGCTTTCGTCGCTGGGCCGCACCGTCACACCCGGCAGTCGCGCCGCCAGGCGACGCATCAAGTGCGCGTT
>JANYJL010000072.1 GCA_025361845.1 Rhizobacter sp. | reverse complement strand
CTCGTATGCACTCGGCGCTGCCGGCTTCGAGTGGAACCATCTGCTCAACGGCACGCACGCAATGACCCTCATCGTGATGGCCGCCGTGTGGAAGCAGATTTCCTACAACTTCCTGTTCTTCCTGGCGGGCTTGCAGAGCATTCCGAAATCTCTGATCGAAGCCGCCGCGATCGATGGCGCGCGCCCGTGGCGGCGCTTCTGGACGATGCAGTTGCCCCTGCTCTCGCCGACCACCTTCTTCCTGCTCGTCATCAACATCGTCTACGCCTTCTTCGATACCTTCGCGATCGTCGATGCGGCCACCAAGGGCGGCCCGGGCAAGGACACCTCGATCCTCGTCTACAAGGTCTACTACGACGGTTTCAAGGCGATGGACCTGGGCGGCTCGGCCGCGCAGTCGGTGGTGCTGATGGTGATCGTGGTGGCGCTCACAGTGGTGCAGTTCCGCTTCGTCGAGAAGAAGGTGAATTACCAGTGATGGCCATCACGAGAGCGCGGCATGGTTGAACGCCGCCCGGCCCTCGACTTCCTGGCGCACGTCGTGCTCATCATCGGCGTGCTGATCGTCGCCTTCCCGGTCTACATCACCTTCGTCGCTTCGACCCACACCTCGCAGGAGATCGTGCAGACGCCGATGCCGATGCTGCCCGGCGCCCACCTGTTCGAGAACTACCGCGACGCCCTGCTCGGCACCGGCCACGGCATGGGCTCGAACGCGGCGGTCGGCCGCATGATGTTCGTGAGCCTGGTGACGGCCCTGCTCATCACGGTCGGCAAGATCTCGATCTCGCTGCTCTCGGCCTTCGCGATCGTCTACTTCCGCTTCCGTTTCCGGATGGTGTTCTTCTGGGCCATCTTCGTCACGCTGATGCTGCCGGTGGAGGTGCGCATCGCACCGACCTACAAGGTGGTGGCCGACCTGGGCATGCTCAACAGCTACGCGGGCCTCACGGTGCCGCTGATCGCCTCGGCCACGGCGACCTTCCTGTTCCGCCAGTTCTTTCTGACCGTGCCCGATGAACTGGTGGAGGCCGCCCGCATAGACGGAGCCGGCCCGATGCGCTTTTTCAAGGACATGCTGCTGCCGCTCTCGGCCACCAGCATCGCCGCGCTCTTCGTCATCCAGTTCATCTACGGCTGGAACCAGTACCTGTGGCCGCTGCTGGTGACCACCGACGAATCGATGTACCCGGTCGTGATCGGCATCAAACGCATGATCTCGGGCGGCGACGCGCAGAACGAGTGGAACCTGGTGATGGCGACCGCGATCCTGGCGATGATTCCGCCCGCGCTCGTCGTGATGCTGATGCAGAAATGGTTCGTCAAGGGCCTCGTGGACACGGAGAAATAGAACAAGACATGGGTGCCATCTCGATCCGCAACGTGGTCAAGCGTTATGGCTTCGGCGCCAGCGCCAACCCGGTGATCCACGGCGTCAATGCCGAGATCGCCGACGGTGAGTTCGTCGTCATCGTCGGGCCTTCCGGCTGCGGCAAATCGACGCTGCTGCGCATGGTGGCCGGGCTCGAAGAAGTGTCGGACGGCGAGATCGCCATCGCCGGGCGCGTCGTCAACGACGTGGAACCTTCCGAGCGCGACATCGCGATGGTGTTCCAGAACTACGCGCTCTACCCGCACATGAGCGTGTTCGACAACATGGCCTACGGGCTGCGCATCGCGAAGCTGTCGGATGCGGAAATCACGAAGCGGGTCGACAAGGCGGCGAAGATTCTCGAACTCGGTGCCTTCCTCAAACGCCGTCCGCGCGAGTTGTCGGGCGGGCAGCGCCAGCGGGTCGCGATGGGCCGCGCCATCGTGCGTGAGCCGGCTGTCTTCCTGTTCGACGAACCGCTGTCGAACCTGGACGCGAAGCTGCGCGCGCAGACGCGCCTGGAGATCCGCAAGCTGCACCAGGAACTCGGCATCACCTCACTCTTCGTCACGCACGACCAGGTCGAGGCGATGACGCTCGCGCAACGCATGATCGTGATGAACGCCGGCCGCATGGAGCAGATCGGCACGCCCGAAGAGGTCTATCTGCGGCCGGCCACCACCTTCGTGGCGGGCTTCATCGGGTCGCCGCCGATGAATCTGATGACGGGCAGCGCGACCGGCGCGAGCTTCAACGGCGACGGCACATCCTTGCAACTGCCCGCTCCGGCCCCGCGCGACGGTGAACTGATCCTCGGCATGCGCCCCGAGCACGCGAGCCTGGGCGCCGCTGGCGAGCCAGGCTGGCCACTGGCGGTCGAGATGGTCGAGATGCTCACGCCGAGCGCCTGGTCCATGGCCGCATCGGCCGTGTCGGCTTCACGCTGCGCATCGACGCGACCCTGCCGACACCGGTGATCGGTGAGCAGCTCACGCTGCGCACGCGGCCCGAGCATCTGCACTGGTTCGATGCCAAGACTCAGACTAGAGTGGTTTCATGACACCTTGGCCCTACCCCTCGTGGATCGCCCACCGCGGCGCCGGCAAGCTGGCCCCGGAGAACACGCTCGCGGCCTTTCGCGTCGGGGCCGGGCACGGCTACCACGCCTTCGAGTGCGACGTGAAACTCGCCGCCGATGGCGTGCCCTTCCTGCTGCACGACTCGACACTCGACCGCACGACACCCGAGCGTGGCATCGCCGGTGAGCGACCGTGGGCCGAGCTGTCGCAACTCGACGCAGGCAGCTGGCACAGCCGCGCCTACGCCGGCGAGCCGATCCCGACGCTCGATGCGATCGCCGCCTTCTGCCTGAGCAACGGCCACGCGCTCAACATCGAGATCAAGCCGACCGAGGGCCAGGAAGCGCAGACCGGCACCGTGGTCGCGCACGCCGCCGCTCGCCTGTGGGCCGGGCAGGCGGTGCCGCCGCTGCTGAGTTCATTCCAGGCCGAATCGCTGGCCGCTGCTCAGCTTGCCGAGCCGCAACTGCCGCGCGCGCTGCTGCTCGAATCACTGCGCGCGAGCTGGTTCGATGAAGCGCAGGCGCTCGGCTGCGTGGCCGTCGTCACCGACCACCGCCTGATGGACGCCGCAGTGATCGCGCGGCTGCACACCGCCGGCCTGCGCGCACTGGTCTACACGGTCAACGATGCGGAGCGCGCGAAACAACTGCTGGCGCTGGGCATCGACGGCCTCATCACCGACGCCGTCGACCGCTTCGCACCCACCCCGCTCACCACTGCAGCTTGAGCGCGTAGTTTCCCGCCCCGCCGCTGTAGTAGTAGACGCGCACGTACAAGGTGACGGTGGCGCTGCCGCCATTGACATAGTTGATCGCATCCGACTGGCCCGGGCCGTTCTGGCTGCTCGCCACGATGGCGCCGGCCGGCGTGTAGAAGTACAGGTCGTAGTCCGCGAGGCTGCTCGCCGCGGTCAGCGTGGCCGCGAGTGTCTTGCCGGCAGGCAGGTCGACGCGGAAGAAGTCTGCGTCGTACCAAGAGATCGCGCCGTTCACGATGGCCGGAGACTGGGGCCAGTTCGCGGTAGCCAAAGTATCGTTGCTCTCGACCTCGTTGACGGCGCGCAGGCCTGGGGCCACCGTGGTGATCGCCGTCACCGCGGCCTGCGCATCCAGCAGGCCGGCACCGCACTGTGCGCACACGCCGGGAAAGGCGCGCGCACTCGACTTCAAGGCCGCTGCAATCTGGTCCGGCGTGGCGCCTGGCTTCGCGCTGAGCATCAAGGCCACCACGCCGCTCACGTGCGGTGCGGCCATCGAGGTGCCTTGGTAGTAGGCATAGGCATTGGCCAGCGGTGTTGTCAGGCCGGTGTTGAAGGTGGACAGGATGCCGCCGCTGGCGCTCGACCGTGTGTCGCCGCCCGGCGCGGCCAGGGCCACGCCGGCGCCGAAGTTGGAGTAGTAGGCGCGCGCGCCGTAGCGGTCCGTGGCTGCCACGGCGATGACACCACTGCAACTGGCCGGGGTGAATCCCGCCGCGTCGGCCGCCGAGTTGCCCGCGGCCACCACCACCGTGGTGCCCCGTGCGCGTGCGCTGTTGATGGCGGCTTGCGTCGTCGCGTCGCACGCACCGCTGCCACCGAGCGAGAGGTTCACCACCCGCGCCGGCGTGGCATTGGCCGGCACGCCGACCACGCTGCCGCCCGAGGCCCAGACGATGCCGTCGGAAATGTCGGAGATGTAGCCACCGCACTTGCCGAGCACGCGCACCGGCTGCACTCGCGCGTTGAAGGCGATGCCCGCCACCCCGCTCGCGTTGTTGGCTTTTGCGCCAATCGTGCCGGCCACATGCGTGCCATGCCAGGACGAGTTCGACGCAGCCAAACCGGTACCGCATTCGCCGGCCGCGACCCAGTCGCCCGGGTCGGACGCGTCGGCATCGCGTGCACTGCCGTCGTTCGCCACCGTGGCCATCGAGATCATGTCGTAGCCGGCGACCGTCTGCCCGCTCAGCTCGGCATGCGGGCGGATGCCGGTGTCCACCACGGCCACCACCACGCCGGTGCCGGTGGCCAGGTCCCAGGCGGCGGGTGCGCGGATGCCGCCGGTCGCCTCGTACAAGTCCCACTGCAGGCTGTAGTTCGTGTCGTTCGGCGCGAAGAGGGTTTGCAGCAAGCGGTCGGGCTCGGCGTAGTCGATCGCCGTGTCCTGCGCCTTCAAACGCGCGGCGATGCGCTGCACCACTTCGAGCGGCAAGGCGCGGTCGAACTTGAACACGTGCGAACCGAGACCGGTCTGGCGCAGCAGGCGCGCCGAGGTGCCGGCTTCAATGGCGGCCTGCTGTGCGCGGCCCGTTCGATCGGCCATCGTGCCGGCCTCGACCGTGCGGGCCTCGGTGGTCGCGTTGCCGTTCACCACGACACGCGTGCTGCCGTCGCGGTAGTGGACGATGAGGCGGTCGGTGCGCTGCACTTGCAGCGGCGCTGCGGCATCGACATTGCCGGCGGCAACGCCGGCGTGCGCGGCCACCGCGGCACTGCACAGCAGCGCGGCCAGGCAACGGATCGAGAAGCGAAGTGGCTTGGACATGATTCACTCCAATCTTGTGAAGAGGCAGGCGGCACGCGCACTTGCGTTGCGATGGCGCGTGCCGACGATCAGGGCTTGATGAGTCGCACCGCCTGAGGTGAGCGCAGCACTCCAGCGCGCACCGTGCCACCCGCCTCCCAGCGCGATGACCCGGCTCACGCGCCCGGCGTATCGGCCCAGGCGGGGGTCGATTCCGCCGAGGCAGTGCGCTGGAAACGCTGCGCTCGCCACAGGCGGCGCGTCGGCTCAAAGGGCCGCGGGCGACTCGATCGGCCCCCATCGGCCGCGTCGCGGCATCCGTTGACGCAGCCGCACGTCGCGGCCGCTGCGCGTGGCGCAGCACCGCACGCGCCGATGATTTCGATCTGTGTTCATGGAACCCCCGCCTGGGTTGCACCGGTCCGACATGGGCCGGTTCGAACCCAAGTTAACCGGCAGTGCGTTCCTGCGGCGTTACCGGCGCAGCGATGTCTGCGGCCCACGCCAGTAACGCTCCAAGAACGCAGCCCCTGCGACCGTCCCGTCATCCCGAGCCAATCCCGGCGCGGGTTCATCAAACGGGGGTTGCGATGAAAACTTTGACGCAGATTCAGATACCGTGGGGCGCCCGGCACGGGCGCAGGCATGCGGGCCGGCGGGCGGCCCGGTCCGCCGTGGCCGCGGCGGCACTGGCCGGGCTCGCATTGGCCGGCTGCCAGAGCCTGCCGATGACCGGGGACGCCAAGACCGATTCGGTCACCACCGCCGCCAACAACGCGAGCCCGGCGGCAGGCCAGCCCGGCTGCAAGCGGCTCGGCCCCAACACCAACACCGAGAACGCCGCCATCGGTGCCGCCGCGGGCGCGGTGCTGGGCGGGCTGCTCGGCAGCAAGACGACGAACACGCCGTCGGTCGGGGCACGCAACGGCGCGCTGGCGGGCGCCCTCGGTGGCGCCATCGCCGGCTCGCAGTACAACAAGCTGATCGGCCTGAGCGAGCAACCCGACGGCTCGGTCAAGCTCAACATTCCCGGCGCGGTGATGTTCCGCAGCGGCAGCGCCGAGATCAGCCCCGAGTTCGGCACCACGCTCGCCTCCGTCGGCGGCACGGTGCGCGACTACTGCGGCCTCACGGCCACCGTCGTCGGCTTCACCGACAACGTCGGCGGGCCGGAGTTGAACCAGCGCCTGTCCAGCGAACGCGCGCACTCGGTGGTCGCCTACCTCGTGCGCCAGGGCGTTCGCTCGGACCGGCTGCATGCCGAGGGGCGCGGCATGAACGAGCCGATCGCATCGAACGCGAGCGAGCCGGGCCGGGCGCAGAACCGGCGTGTCGAGGTCTACGTGCGGCCGAGCACGCAATGAGGCGCGCCATGTGCCGCAAGGAAGCGAACCCGGAGGCAGTTTGTGGGGGCGGTGCTGGCAACAGCGCGGGTGCCCCCGCGCCTGTGCGATGGCCGGCATCGCTCCCACTCCTTTGAACCGATGAGGCTCGCCGTCGGACGGCGACTCTCGAACCCTAACGATCCAAACCCCGGAAGGCCGTGCACCGCACGCCGACCCGTGAAACGAAAGCGAGACCCGACCATGGACATCCTGTTTGCAAATTTCCAACCGACCGCGGGGCGATTCGCCCGGTGGTTGCTCTGTTGCCTTGTGGCGATCGGCCTGGCCGCCTGCGGTGGCGGTGGCGGGAGCAACGATGGATCGACTGCCCCTGCGATCACCGCCCAGCCCGTGAGCGTGACGGTCAACGCCGGCGCTGTAGCGAGCTTCAGTGTCGCGGCCACCGGCACCGACCCGCTGACCTACCAGTGGCAGAAGAACAGCGCAGCGATTGCAGGCGCCACGTCCGCCAGCTACACGACGCCGGCCACCGTGGCAGGCGACACCGGTGCGCAGTTCACCGTCGTGGTCAGCAATGCGGCCGGCACCGTGACGAGCAACCCCGCCACACTGACCGTCGGAGGCGGCATCGTGGCGCCGGTGATCACGGCGCAGCCGGTCGCGGCCAGCGTGGTGGCACCGGCCCCGGCGACCTTCACGGTGGTCGCCACGGGCACCGGCCCGCTGACCTACCAGTGGACGAAAAACGGCAGCACCATCGCAGGCGCCACGGCCGCCAGCTACACGACCCCGGCCACCAGCACGGCAGACACCAACACCCAGTTCGCCGTCGTCGTCACGAACCCGGGCGGCAGCACCGCCACGAGCGCCAAGGCAACGCTGACCGTGACGACCGCGGCGCAGGCGCCGACCATCACCACACAGCCGGCGAACCGGACGGTCAACTCCGGGCAGACGGCCAGCTTCAGCGTGGTCGCGGCCGGCACCGCTCCGTTCAACTACCAGTGGAGCAAGAACGGCACGGACATCAGCGGCGCCACCGCCGCCAGCTACACGACGCCGGCCACGGGCGATGCCGACACCGGCGCGAGCTTCCACGTCGTCGTCACCAATTCAGTGACCAGCGTGACGAGCAACGATGCCACGCTGACCGTCACACCCGCGCCGATCGCGCCGACGATCACGGCGCAACCGACCGGCGTGATCGTCATCGCCGGCCAGGCGGCGAGCTTCACCGTCGCAGCCACCGGCAACCCGACGCTCACCTACCAATGGAAGCGTGGCACCACGCCCATCGTCGGGGCCACGAGCGCGACCTACACACTCACCACGACCAGCCTCACCGACAACGGCGCGCAGTTCAGCGTCGTGGTGGCCAATCTGGCAGGCTCGGTGCCCAGCAATGCGGCCACGCTGACCGTCGCCCCGGTCGTGACCCCGCCGACGATCGCGACGCAGCCCAGCGACACCAGCGTCACCGTCGGCCAGACCGCGAGCTTCTCGGTCGTCGCCACCGGCACCTCGCCCTTCACCTACCAATGGCGCAAGAACGGCACCCCGATCAGCGGCGCCACGGCGGCGAGCTACACGACGCCAGCGACCGTCGCGGGTGACAACAACGCCTTGTTCAGCGTGATGGTCAGCAACAGCGCGAACAGCGTGACGAGTGCGGACGCGAAGCTGACGGTCGGCACGGTGGTGGTTCCTCCGGCGATCACTGCCCAGCCCGCAGCCGCGACCGTGATCGTCGGCAACACCGGCACCTTCAGCGTCAGCGCCATCGGCACCGCGCCGCTCGCCTACCAGTGGAGGAAGAACGGCGTGCTCATCGTCGGCGCCAACAGCGCCACCTACACCACGCCGGTGACGAGCTTCCTGGACGACCAGGCCGCATTCACCGTCGTCGTCTCGAACGCGTACACGACGACGGCGACGAGCACGGCGGCCGTGCTGACGATCAAGTTGCCGCCTTCGACGCCCAGCCAGGTGGCGGCGGGTTATGGGCACTCGGTGGCACTGCGCACCAGCGGGGCGGTCTACAGCTGGGGCCCCTGGAGCACCACTGCCCAGTACAACGCCGTGGCCGGTGCCGGCCTGGTGGGGCAACCCGCGGGGGCCACCGTGCGGGCGAAGAACGTCGACAACACGCCCTTCCTCAGCGTGGCGGGCATCGCCGCCGGCTACTCGCACTCGGTCGCCGTCAAGACCGACGGCACGGTGTGGGCCTGGGGCGACGTGGGCACAGCCCAGTACGGCCGCTGCCCCCTGGGCGACGGCGTCTGCCTGACGCGCTACTACGGTGTGCAGGTCAAGGACGCCGCGGGCGTGCCCTTCACGGGTGCGACCCAGGTGAGCGCGGGCTGGTACTTCAGCGTGGCGCGCAAGGCCGACGGCAGCGTCTGGTCCTGGGGTGACAACGAATACGGCATGCTCGGTGACGGCACGACAACCTTCCGCCTGAACCCGGTGCAGGTGACGGACCCGACCACCGGCGGCTATCTCGGCGGCGTATCTCAAGTCGCGGCGAGCCTCTATCACGTCGTCGCGCTGAAGACGAACGGCACCGTGTTCGCCTGGGGACGCGCGGACAGCGGCCAGATCGGCGATGGCGGCGTGACCGCCTCGGTCTCGGTGCCCAAGCAGGTCGAGGTGTCGCCGGGCGTTCCGCTGACCGGCGTCATCGCGGTGGCAGCCGGCGAGATGCATTCGATCGCCGTGAAGTCCGACGGCACCGTCTACGCCTGGGGCGAGAACAGCAAAGGCGCGATCGGCGACGGCACCACCACCGACCGCACCCGCGCCACCGTGATGCGCGACACCGCGGGCACGCCGATCACCAGCGTCGTCGCGGTGGCCGCCGGCACGCAGTTCAGCGTGCTGCTCATGTCCGACGGCACGGTGCTCACGACCGGGCAGAACGACATCGGCCAGCTCGGCGACAACTCGACCGCAGCTTCCCAGATCAACCCCGTGTTGGTGAAGGACGCGGCCGGAACACCGTTCGGCCTGGTGACGGGCATCTCGAGCTTCTTCAAGCACACGGTCGTGAAGCGCAGCGACGGCACGGTCTGGGCCTGGGGCCTGAACAGCAGCTATCAGCTTGGGGACACCACCAACGTGAATCGGCGCAACCCGGTGCCGGCACCGGCGAACACACCCTGAGCGACACCGCGGCCCGGTCGGGAGACCGGGCCCGGCGAGCCTGATCTCGAGCCCTCGGTCGACATCGAGGGCTTCCTTTTGTCCGGGCTTGCCCCATCATCGGTGCCAACACTCTTTTCAACCGGACCCCTCACGGAGCGCCTCGTCGCAGGCGGGACACCATGACTCTTGCTTCGTTCATTCGCGCGGGCCTGCTGACGGCTGCGCTGGCCGCTGCGGCCGCGCCCGCCATCGCGCAAACGCCCGAACCCCTGGCCAGCGGCTGGATCATGGGGGGCTATGTCACGCCCAAGCACAAGCCGCCGAAACAGTCTTATGGCGTGCAGACCCACCTGGTGATTCCCGGCGCATCGCGCAGCGCGGGGGCGGGTGTCACTTTCGGCGTGACGGACGCCGGCCAGGTGCTCTGGATGGTCCAGACCGACTACCAGCCATCGCTGCAACCCGCCCACGTGAAGCGCGCCTTCGCCACACTGAGGCCGCCACTCACAGCCGAGCAGGTGCCGCGTTTCATCATGGTCTGCGCCTGGCCGCTCGGTGACGATGGCAAGCCCGGCGCGCCGATCGCCGGCTTCGCCGAGCGAGACGACACCCGCACCTCGATCGAGCGCGACGGCACGCTGCAGGAGCACATCACGCTGCACTGGACCAGCGTGTCGGCGGCGCGCGCCCGCGACAAGTTCGGCAAGGCCGATCTGTGCGGCGAAGTCGCGAAGACGAAGAAGTCGTCGGCGACCCGCTGGATGATCGACCGAGACGGCAAGTGACTCGCAGTGACCTCAGCCTGCGAGGCGGCGCGCGGCGGCGGTGAGCACCGCCCGGTTGGTCGGGTTGCGGTCGAGAAAGCTGCTGCGAAACAGCTCGGGCACATGCTCGCGAGCAGTCGCACGCACCCACCCGGCGGCATGCGCCAAGGCACTCAGCGCGGCGGCTTCATCACCCGCGGCGTCGAGCGCCTGCACCGCCGACCACCACGGTTGCGGTGGGTACAGCGCGATCGGATCGACGTGTTGCAGGTGCGCGAGCAGCGCCCGAGCGGCGTCGGCTGCGGCCTGCAACTGCCCCGCTTCGCGCAGCGCATCGACCTGCAGGCTCAGCGCCATGCCAACCAGGCCGAACTGCTGCATGCCGCGCGCTGCCGCCTCTAGCTCGGCGCTGCGTGCGGCGCATTCAACGGGCTCGGCAAAACGCGCGCGTTCGAGGCCTATGCGTACATGGACGTAGCTGCGCCCCGCGGCGCTGAGCAGCCGCGCCGCTTCTTCAAAGCGCTCGCGGTCAGGCCGGCCGGTCGCATACGCGACGCGCGCCTGCGTGAATAAGCGCATGCCGCGCGTCGTTTCAGGCGCATCGGCCGGCAGGGGCCGCATCGCCTGCATCGCCAGATCGCCGCGGCCGAGCCACAGGTACACGCGCGCCAGGTCGTTTTCTGCGTTGGCGGCCCAAGCCAAGTGACCGCCGTTGCGCATCGCCTCCGCAACGCGGGTGCCCAATTCGAGCGCGGCGCGGAAGTGACCCATGTCGCTCAGGGTTCCGGCCAGCGTCATCTCGTCGATCAGCACGCCGCCGCCGGGGCCGGCGTAACGGTGACCGACCGCCACGGCACGTTCGCTGTGTTGCCGGCTCTCGGCCGCGCGCCCGAGGTGCATCAGCGTGACGGACAGGTTACCCGCGGCATCGGCCACCTGGCTCCAGCGCTGCGTGGCCTCGGCATCGTTGGCGATCTCCTTGAACGCCAGCACCGCTTCTTCGAGCCGGTCGTTGTAGTCGAGCGCGCTGGCGAGATCACAGCGCCAGCCCAGGCGCTGGTCGACATCGGACAAGGCCAGTGCCGCTTCGCGCACGGCCGAGATCGCTTCGAGCGCCTGCGCGTTTCGATTCAAGCGCAGCAAGGCGATCGTTTCGCGTCGGGCCAGCGCGACTTGCAGGGTCGCATCGACACCGCCAGCGATGGCGATGGCGCGAGCTTCGGTCACGTCGGCCAGGGCCTTGTCGCCTTCGGTGAGTTCGTTGTAGACCGCCGCGCGCGCCTCGAGCGCGAGGCGCCGCTGCGCTGGATCGGCCGCACTGGCCAGCAGCGCATTCGCCTCGGCCAGCGCCTGCTGCACGGCATCGGCCACCAGCATCGAGTGCGCGGCGCGCCAGCGGCAGGCGAAGGCCGCGTCCGCTGCACCGGCATGTTGGTGGGCGAGCGCGGCGCGGCGCAGCATGTCGAGCTCGTCCTCGCGGCGGCTGAGCTGCAAGGCGCCTTGCGCCGCGCGCTCGTAAGCAGCCGCGGCCTCGCCCCAGGCTTGCGCGTTCCACAGGTGCCCGGCCACGCGGCCCGGCGGCGCATCGTGCGCAGAGAGCCAACGCGCGATGCGCAGATGCAGCGCCCTTTGCAGCACGACGGGAATGCCCTGCACCACCGCGTCGCGCACGAGCGCGTGTGAATACCCTTCGGGCCCGAACACGTTCGCCTCTTCGAGTTGCCGCCAGGGTTCGACAAGCGCCGTGACGCCGCATTCGAGCACAGCCGCGACCAGCTCCACGTCGAAGTTCTGTGCCGCCAGGGCCGCCACCTGCGCCACCTGGACCGCCCGCGCCGAGACCTGCCGCAAGCGCCCTTCGAGCAGCGGCGTCAAGGTGCGCGGGAGCGGCAGTTCGGTCGGCGGCGTGGTGAACGCACCGGGCTCACGCACCTGCATCTCGCCGAGCGTGGCGAGCAGGTACAACGGGTTGCCGCCGCAGTGCGCGAGCAGGCGCTGCGCCCACAACGCCGGCGCGTCGAAGCCGAGCCGCAGGGATTCGAGCAAGGCCTGCACGTCGGCAGCATCGAGCGCGGCCAGCGGCACGCTGGCGAAGCCCGGCGCACGCTGGCGTTCGATCCACGTGGTCAGTGCCGCAGGCATCTCGGCCGGCCGCACGGCGAGCAACCAGCACAGCCCCGTCTGCCCAGCCGCGCCGGCCAGCGGCAACAGCAGTTCGAGCGAGGCCGCGTCGGCGAAGTGCACGTCGTCGATCACCACACCTTCCAGGCCTCCGGCGGCCCAATGCGCCAGCGCCTGTTCGGTCGCGATGCGCAACGAGGCCGCCTCCAGCGTGCCGCTGCCCGGCGTACCGAGCGTCGGCACCAGGCGCGCGAGCACGGCCAGATGAGCCGGGTGGAGCGCCGGCAGGCCACGCTGCACGCACAGCGCATGCAGCAGCCGTGCCGCGAGCGCATACGGCGCGCTGTCGTCGCCGGCGCGCGCGACGCTGATGCACCAGTTCGTGCGGGCCTGGCAGAAGTCGCCGATCAGGCGGCTCTTGCCCATGCCCGCATCACCGACGAGCAGCAGGGCCGCGGGTCGTTGCGCAAGCTCATGCAGGGCGTGCCACGCGGCCTCGCGGCCGACCCGTTGGGGCGGTCGCCTCAGGGCGTCGGGCATGGGGCGCGCCGGGCCGGCGGGTGTTCCCACGGCTTCGGCGATGAGGGCGGCCTGCTCGCGCGTTTCATCATTCGGCGCCGAGCCCAGCTCGCGATGCAGGATCTCGACGCAACGCTCGTAGCTGGCCAACGCGGCCGCGCGATCGCCGCGCAGGTAGTGCAGGCGCATGAGGCGCCGGTAACCATGTTCGAGCACGGGCTCGTCGGCGACGATGCGCTGCGCGTAGAGCAGGGCGCGCGCGAGTTCGCCGTTCGATTCGAGGCGGCTCGCCTGCGCCGCCAACAGTTCGAGGCGACGATGGCGCCAGGCCTCGCGGGCCGATCGCACCCAGTCGTTCAGGCCGTCGACATCGAGGTAATCGTGGCCGCCGAGCAGTTCTCCCGCACAGGCCTGCGGATCGTCCACGATGGCTTGCGGCGCTGCGGCGAGGTCGATCGGCAGCTCGCCGACCAGGCGTATCGAGTCATCGCTGAGCGCGATGGGTATGCCCGCCGTGCGGCGCAGCCGAAGCAGGCGCTGGCGCAGGTTGGTGCGGGCCTGCTTGGCCGAGGCATCGGGCCACAACAGCGCCGCCAGCCGGGCCGGCGGCGACGGGCCTTCGACCGCGACGATCGCCAGCAGGGCGGCGTCCTTGCGCGTGAGCGCGTGCGCAGCCCCATCGGCCAGGTTCAGGCGGGGTGCATGCAGCAGACAGAGGGTCGGGCCCATGCGCGCAGCGTAGCGCACGGCAGCGGGTGGTCCCGCGCTGCCCGCAGAAGCTGCTTCAGGGCACCAGCAAGTTCGGACAGCTGCCCACCGCCGAAGGCGCATCGACGATCAGCCCACCGCGGCCGATGCACTGATCGGGTGGCAGCGGTGTGCGCTGCTCGACATGCCGCACCAGCAACTCGAACGCGCGCTGGGCATGCGGCTGGATCAGTTCCAGCTCGGGGAAGGTGTCGGCATAGGCCTCGATGTGGTTGCCGTTCTGCACTTCGTACAAACGGTAGGGCGGCATGTCTTCGCGTCCCGGGCCGTGGCGGCCGCGCTCGCCCTTTTCATCGTCGTCGCGGTCGCTGCGCGCACGCACCAGCCGCGCATAGGCCCGCGCGTGATGGTCGATCGGCAGCAACGCGTCCATGGTGCCGGCCACCGTGATGAGCGGCCGCTTGATGCGGCCGGTGGTGGCGATGGCCGCGAGCTGCGCGCCCACGTCCGACTTCGACAGGCGCTCGGTGTAGTTGTAGGTCGCCGTACCGTCGTTGCCGTAGGTGTCCCACGCCGCGTCCAGGCGCTTTTGCCACTGGCATTGCGTGACTTCCCAGAACGACGTCGAATGGCTGCCCCAGAATGACACCGCACCCGCCTTGATGTCCGGCGGGTAGCCGGCCGCGCGGATGTTCTTCGCCGCAGTGCTGGTAGCCGAAGCCGAGGAGGCCGCGTAGTCCGGATAGTTCAGCACCGCCGCGGGCAGGTCGGTCAGCAGGTTCGGCCCTTGCGCATCGACGAAGGTGCCTTCCCAATCCACCCCACCGTCGAACAGCTCGGGCGCCGTCTCGATCGCGCGGCGCACCTGGTAGCCGCCGTTCGACGTGCCCACCGCGTAGGTGTGGCGCGGCCGGGCGCCGTAACGTGCCTGCACACCGTGGCGCGCCACCTCGGCCGCGGCCACCATGAAATCACGCCAGCGCGTGAAGGGCTGGCCGGCCTCGTTGTCGTAGAACTTCACCCACGTCGGTGAGGTCGGGTTGAGCCGGCACGCCAGCGCGTCGGCAGCGCTGCTCAATTGAGCGTTCAGCACACCCTTGTTTTGCGACGCGTAGGCAAAGCCCTTCTGAAGCACGAAGTCGCTCCAGGCGAAATCGCCATTGAATTCACTGCGCGTGCCTGACGCACCGGCCACCACCAGGCTGCCGTTCCAGCCGTCTGGCAGGCGCAGCAGGAAGCGCCCTTGGCCGGTGGCATCGTCGGCGAAACGCGCGCTGATCTGCAAGCCGGGCACCACCTTCGTGATCGGTGGCCGCCTGGCCGCACCGGGGGCGATGACGGCCCGGTCGGTTTGCGGCGTGAAGGCCAACAGTGGCAGGCCGGGCAGCGAGTTGTTGGCCGGCGTGGTGGCCCCGTTGGTGGTGGTCAGGTCGGTGCTTTCGAAGCAGGTGGCATCGGCGAGCTGACGCGACAACTGCCGCAACACGGTCTCGCAGCGTGTCTCGGCCAGAGCGGGACTCGACAGCAGGGCCAGGCCCAAGGCACAGGTGATGGAACGCATCATGATGACCTCCTGGTGCCGCTCGGGCGGCTTGGATTTGACCTCGGGCCCAGAGCCCACGGGGAGAGCGAGAGTAAGCCCGTTCCGCAACGCCGAAACCCGTCATGACCCTGCCCTGGCGAAGCGCTGCAAGCACCGCCCGTTTGCAGTAGTCTCGCGCTTCGCAGACCCCAGCCATTCCGCTGCGGGGGCACCCGAGGAGACACCCAGATGATCAAGCTCTCAGTGAATGGCAAGACGGTCTCCGTCGATGCCGAAGGCGACATGCCCCTGTTGTGGGCCCTGCGCGAAGACCTGCAATTGACCGGCACCAAATTCGGTTGCGGCATGGCTCTGTGCGGCGCTTGCACGGTGCACCTGGACGGCCAGCCGGTGCGCTCCTGCTCCACGCCGTTGTCGGCCGCCGCCGGCCGCAAGGTGACCACCATCGAAGCGATGGCCGGCACACGCACCGGCAAGGCCGTGCAGGTGGCCTGGGTCGCGAACGACGTGCCGCAGTGCGGCTACTGCCAATCGGGCCAGATCATGAGCGCCTGTGCGCTGCTGGCGAAGAACAAGAAGCCCAGCGACGCCGACATCGATGGCGCGATGAGCGGCAACATCTGCCGCTGCGGCACCTACAACCAGATCCGCGCAGCCATCAAGGACGCGTCGGTCGCCCTGGCGAAGGGAGCATGAACATGAACCCCATCGTTACTCTTCCCGAGATGGAAGTTGCGAGCACCTCGCGCCGCGGCTTCCTCAAGACCAGCAGCGCCGCAGCACTCGTGGTCGGCTTCGCCCTGCCCACCGTCACGGGCCGTGTCTTCGCGGCGGCGCCATCCGCGGTGTTCACGCCGAATGCGTTCCTGCGCATCTCGGCCGACGACCACATCACCGTGGTCTGCGGCCCGGTCGAGATGGGGCAAGGTGTGCTCACCGCCATCCCGATGCTGCTGGCCGAAGAACTCGACGCCGACTGGAGCAAAGTCAGCGTGGTTCAGTCGCCGGCCGACAAGGCCTACAACAACCCGATGTTCGGCATGCAGGCCACCGGCGGCAGCACCACCATCCGCGCGCACTGGGAGCCGCTGCGCAAGGCCGGCGCCGCTGCGCGCGCGATGCTGGTGGCCGCTGCGGCCGCCGAGTGGAAGGTCGATGCCTCGACCCTGCGCACCGCCAACAGCAAGGTCATCGGCCCGGGCGGCAAGACGCTGAGTTATGGCGCGCTGGCCGCCGCTGCCTCCACGCAGACTGCGCCCGAGAACCCCCCGCTGAAGGACAGCAAGGACTTCAAGATCCTCGGCAAGCCACTGAAGCGCCTGGACACACCGAGCAAGGTCAACGGAAGCGCCAAGTACGGCATCGATGCGCAAGTGCCCGGCATGCTCGTGGCCGTGATGGCCCGCGCGCCGATGCCCGGCGTCAAGGTCGCGAGCGTGAACGACGCCAAGGCCAAGGCCGTGAAGGGCGTGCAGCAGGTCATCACGATCGACAGCGGCGTGGCCGTGCTCGCCACCGGCTACTGGGCCGCGAAGAAGGGCCGCGACGCACTCGAGATCACCTGGGACCAGGGTGCGACCGCCGACCTCTCTTCCGAGAAGGTCACGGCGATGCTGACCGAAGGCGCCGATGCCGGCGAAGCCGTGGCCGCCGACAAGGGCAACCTGCGCGACGCCATCGCCAACAGCGCCACCACGGTGGACGCGCTCTACGAAGTGCCCTTCCTCGCACATGCCTGCATGGAGCCGATGAACTGCACTGCGTGGGTTCATGGCGACGAGGTCGAGATCTGGGCGGGCACCCAGAGCCAGGGGCCGGCGCAAGGCATTCTTTCGGCCGTGGCGCAGGCCTCGCCGGCCAAGGTGAAGGTCAACACGATGATGCTCGGCGGCGGCTTCGGCCGGCGCTTCGCACCCGACTTCGCGATCGACGCGACCCTGCTCAGCAAGATCAGCGGCAAGCCCGTGAAGCTGATCTACAGCCGCGAAGACGACATGGCGGCGGGCTTCTACCGGCCCGCGTCGGTGGCGCGTT
>JANYJL010000063.1 GCA_025361845.1 Rhizobacter sp. | reverse complement strand
GGAACGCGCCGCTTCGGCGCTGGCCATCTCTCGATAGTCGGCATAAGAACGGCCGGGCGCGATGTGCAGCTCGGCCGCACTCGCGCTGGCGCGTGCTGCGTCGGACGACAACGCGCCAGCCACCAGTTCGTAGCGGTCGTCGAGGCGTGCCGCGATGCGGTGCACGCCGCCGATGAAGGCACCTTGCCCACCGCCGACCATGCCCAGGCGGATGCGGCGCGGCACCGCCGCGGTCTTCGTCGCTTCGATCGCCATGCCGACCTCCTTCAGCCGATGCCCAGCATCTTCTTGTTCGCGGCGGTGTTCACGCCGCCCCCGGCGAAGTCGTCGAAGGCGCGTTCGGCAACGCGGATGATGTGATCGGCGATGAACTTCGCGCCTTCGCGCGCGCCGTCTTCCGGGTGCTTGATGCAGCACTCCCATTCGAGCACGGCCCAGCCGGGGAAGTCATAGGCTGCCATCTTCGAGAAGATCGCCGCGAAGTCGACCTGCCCGTCACCGAGAGAACGGAATCGCCCCGCTCGTTTCAGCCAAGGCTGGAAGCCGCCGTACACGCCCTGTTTGCCGGTCGGGTTGAACTCCGCATCCTTGACGTGGAAGATCTTGATGCGGTCGTGGTAGTAGTCGATGTAGTCCAGGTAGTTGAGTTGCTGCAATACGAAGTGGCTCGGGTCGTAGAGCAGGCAGGCGCGCTTGTGATGGCCCACGCGGTCGAGGAACATCTCGAAGGTCTCGCCATCGTGCAGGTCTTCGCCGGGGTGGATTTCATAGCAGACATCGACCCCCGCACCATCGAAGGCGTCGAGGATGGGCCGCCAGCGGCGCGCCAGCTCGTCGAAGGCTTCTTCGATCAGGCCGGGCGGCCGCGGCGGCCATGAGTAGAGGTAAGGCCAGGCCAGCGCACCCGAGAACGTGGCGTGCGCCGTCAGGCCGAGGTTCGCCGAGGCCTTGGCGGCATACAGCATCTGCTGCACCGCCCACTTCTGGCGCGCCACCGGATCGCCGCGCACCTCGGGTGCGGCGAAGCCATCGAAGCCGGCGTCGTAGGCCGGGTGCACCGCGACCAACTGGCCTTGCAGGTGCGTCGACAGCTCGGTGATTTCCAGGCCGTGCTGCGCCAGCGTGCCCTTCACTTCGTCGCAATAGGTCTGGCTCTCGGCGGCGTTTTTCAGGTTGAAGAGGCGGCCATCCCAGCTCGGCATCTGCACCCCCTTGTAGCCCAGACCCGAAGCCCATTTCGCAATCGAATCGAGCGAATTGAACGGTGCCGTATCGCCCGCGAACTGCGCCAGAAAAATCGCCGGTCCCTTGATCGTCTTCATCATCACCTCCTCGTGAAAACCCGCAGTGTGAACCACGGTGCGAGCGCCAGAACGGAGCCCGAATGCGGCGCCGATGATGCGACCGAAAAATATCGAAGTCAACATCTGGTCTGACCAGTTGACACGCGATTTTGAAACTCCTATTCTTGTCTGGTCAGACCAGATTCGGGTCTGCAACAACGAACGCGCCGACACGCATCTGCGCCACTCTCAACGAGACAGGAGACACCATGGTGAAGACACTGACGAAGCTCGTCGCAGCCGCCGCGTTGCTGACGTTCGCGCAGCTGGGCCAGGCCCAGCAAAAGCTCACGATCCTGTGGGCGCAATGGGACCCGGCCAATTACCTGCAGGAGCTGGTGAAGGACTACGAGAAGGAATCCGGCACCAAGGTCGTGGTCGAGACGACACCCTGGCCCGACTTCCAGAGCAAGGCCTTCAAGGAGTTCACCGCCAAGGGCTCGGCCTACGACATGGTGGTCGGCGATTCGCAGTGGATCGGCGCCGGCTCCACCGGCGGCCACTACGTGGACCTCTCGGACTTCTTCAAGAAGAACAACCTCGCCACGGTCATGGCCCCGGCCACGGTGGCCGGTTATGCCGAGTACCCCGGCAAGAGCGGCAAGTACTGGGCCGTGCCGCTGGAAGGCGATGCGAACGGCTTTGCGTACCGCAAGGACTGGTTCGAGGACCCGAAGGAAATGGCCGCCTTCAAGGCCAAGTACAAGTACGATCTGGGCGTGCCCAAGACCTGGAAGGAGCTGGGCGACATCGCCGAGTTCTTCCACCGTCCGAAGGAAAAGCGCTACGGCCTGACCATCTACACCGACAACTCCTACGACGCGTTGGTGATGGGTGCGATGAACACCATCTTCAGCTTCGGTGGCGAGCTGGGTGACTACTCCAGCTACAAGGTCCAGGGCCTCGTCAACTCGAAGCAATCGATCGAGGGGCTGAATTTCTACAAGCGCCTGTATGGCTACACGCCGCCCGACTGGGGCAAGACCTTCTTCCAGGAAGCGAACCAGGCGATGACCGAAGGGCTGGTGGCGATGAGCATGAACTACTTCGCCTTCTTCCCGGCGCTGGCCAACCCGGCGACCAACAAGTTCGCGAAGCAGACCGGCTATTTCGCGATGCCCAAGGGCCCGAGCGGCAAGCAGTTCGCAGCGCTCGGCGGGCAGGGCATCTCGATCGTGTCGTATTCGAAGAACAAGGAAGCCTCGATGAAGTTCCTCGAGTGGTTCATCAAGGAGGACGTGCAGAAGAAGTGGGCTGCGCTGGGCGGCTACACCTGCAATGCGGCGATCCTGAAATCGGATGAATTCCGCAAGGCGACGCCTTACAACGAAGCCTTCTACCAGTCGATGTTCATGGTGAAGGACTTCTGGGCGGTACCTGAATACGCCGAGCTGCTGACGGCGGCGAACAAGCGCTGGCACCCCTTCATCGTCGGCGGCAAGGGCACGGCCGATGACGCGCTGAACGGTCTGGCGAAGGACTGGGACGCGACCTTCAAGAAGTACGGTCGGACGAAGTAGGCCGACTTCCTCCCTCCCCCTTTGGGAGAGGGCAGGGGTGAGGGTCTTCGCGGTGCAGCGCGCCCTCACCCCAACCCTCTCCCAGGGGGAGAGGGGGCAACTCCCGAGCCCCTTACCAAGCACTCACATGACCCAACCAGCACTGAGCGGTGCGGGCCCGGCAGCGCCTCGCCGCGGCATGAGCGATCTGGCGATCCGCAACCTGTTCATCATCCCGACGATCGTCTTCCTGATCGTCTTCAACATCTTTCCGCTGCTCTATTCACTCGGCTATTCGTTCACCGACTACCGCGCCTCGATGAACGACGAGGTGCACTTCGTCGGCCTGCAGAACTACCGCGAACTGCTCGAAGACGAGTACGTCTGGGCCAACTTCACGCTCACCGCCAAGTACGTGATCATGTCCGTGGTCGGGCAGGTGATCGTGGGCTTCGGTGCGGCCCTGCTGCTGAACCGCGCGATCCCCGCCAAGGGCGTGCTCACCACGCTGCTGATGCTGCCGATGATGATGTGCATGGCGGTGGTCGGCCTGTTCTGGCAACTGCTCTACAACCCCTCGTGGGGCATCGTCAACTACGTGTTCTTCACCGAGGGCAAGGTCTGGCTGTCGGACCCGGACTGGGCGCTGGCGGCGATCGCCATCACCGACATCTGGATGTGGTCGCCTTTCGTGATGCTGCTGTCGCTGGCCGGCTTGTCGGCCATCCCGCCCTCGCTTTATGAAGCGGCGGCCATCGACCGCGCCTCGCGCTGGTTCGTGTTCCGCCGCATCACGCTGCCGCTGGTGGCGCCGCTGCTGCTGATCGCGATCATCTTCCGCACGATGGAGGCCTTCAAGACCTTCGACATCGCCTTCGTGATGGCCAGCATGGACGAGACCGAACTCGTTGCGATCAAGCTCTTCAAGATGGCGTTTCAGGAGTGGCAGACCGGTCGCTCCTGCGCGCTGGCCTACATCGTGTTGCTGGCAGTGCTGGCCATCACGAATGTGTACGTGAAGTATCTCAACCGACTGAAAGAACGCTAGCCGTGGCCATCGTTCAATCTCGCGCATCGACCTGGTGGAACCGCGGCGCCATCGCGCTCGTGCTCGCCTTGCTGGTGATCACCTTGATCCCGCTGTTCTGGATCGGTGCCACTGCCTTCAAGGCCCGTGCCGATGCGACCACGGTGCCGCCCACGGTCATCTTCAAACCCGAGATCACGCCCTTCATCAAGCTCTTCACCTCGCGGGTTCAGCAGCGCGGCGAGATGGACAAGGAGGCCTATGCCAAGGCCCCCTGGTGGGAAAAGCAGGTGATGGACGGCGGCGACCGCTTCATCCGCGACGACAAGGGCAACATCGAGTCGTCAGGCTATGTGTCGCGCTTCGTCAACAGCGTCGTCATCGCGGTCACCAGCACCTTCCTCGCGGTCGCGCTGGGCACCGTCACCGCCTACGGCTTCTCGCGCTTCAAGATGCCGGGCGAGGACGACTGGCTGTTCTTCATCCTGTCCACCCGCATGCTGCCGCCGGTGGTCGTCGCGATCCCGATGTTCCTGATGTACCGCGTGGTCGGCCTGGTCGACACGCACGTCGGG
>JANYJL010000025.1 GCA_025361845.1 Rhizobacter sp. | reverse complement strand
AGCCCATCGGCTACATCCCGCCGGCCGAAGCCGAGGCGAACTACTGGCGCCAGCAAGACCAGGCCTTGCTCACAACCAAGCTCGCCCAGACGGCGGCGCTACAGGAGGGTTGAACCATGAGTACATGGCCCAACCGGGGGGCCTCCGGCGGCCCCTGCGGGGGGCTGGAATAATGAAAATCCAAACATCCAAAAGAAGTCAGACCACGCCGGTTTGACTCAAGCCAACAGGCCTCCTCGAAAGCCGGTGCGGTTCAGAACGGGTTCTCGGCGAGTGCGGTCTGCACCAGCGCAGCGAGACCGTCGAAGCCCTTCCTCATGTCGGTGTGGCCGGCCACGATCCAGACCCGGGTGTTGGAAGGCAGGCCGATCATGCGAGGCTGCGCAGTGCCGTCAGAACCATGCGCAGACTGGGCTCGTCGACACCACCGCGCAGCCGCACGCGAGCGCCGCCGATCTCGATCTCTATCGTGCCACCGCTTGGTCGCACCGATGTCGTTGATGGAGCACACTGCCTCTCGGCCGGTGCAGTCTCGATGGACACCGGCAGCAGCACTGCGGCCGGGCGGGCGGGTGCAGCGCCTTGCGCCATGCCGTCCAGGTGCTTGCGTCGCCAGCCGAACAGCAAGTTCGCGTTGATGCCGCCTTCCATCGCGATGGCCGCCACTGACACGCCCGGCTCCAGGCTGCGGGTGACCAGTTCCTTCTTGAACTCCGCGCTGTGTTCACGCCGTCGACGCGGCGTCCTTACGACTGGCTTGTCCATGATGTGCATTAAGGGCTTGATGCACACCATCGCAGGCGCGCTTGATCACGCGATGCTGCTCATCTGAACTGCCCTGGGCAATAGGGCCTTGAGGCCGCGCTTACATCGAACCGTCGTGCGGGCCACTTGCAGTGGCCGCCCACAATGAAAAGAGCCGCCCCACCGGGCGGCTCCTTGTTTGAGGCCGACGCGAAAAGCGTCGAACAAATCAGAACCGGTGACGCAGTCCCAAGGCGATGCTGTTCGAGTCGGTTCCGGCGCTGGCGGTCACGCCGCCGAGGTAGCCTCCGGCACCGGGAGCCGCTTGGCCGAGACCCTTGTTGTTGAAGTGTGCCAAGGCCAGATTCACGTCGGTGCGCTTGGAGAAGCCGTAGGAATACACCGCGCCGTACGAAGCGGTATCGGCATTGTTGGGCCGCTTGTCGTTGTAGACGGAATAGGCAACGTAGACCGTGCTCGGCCCGACCACGAGGCGGTAGCCGATGTGGCCCAGCCGAGCGTCCTGCCTCAAGGCCTGGACAAACGCTCCTTGCACTGTTGCAGCAGCGACCGGGCCCGCAGTCGATGCGGCCACCTGAGAAGCGATGAGTGCCAGATTCGCAGGGTGCTCGTCCTTCGCCGTGCCGACCAGGCCACTGAGCGTACCGGGGCCAATCTTGACCGAAGCCCCAAGCACCGTCGAGGTCAAACTCCGCTGCCCCAATTCATTCTTGCGGGTGTTGTAGCCGAAGCCGAACGACATGCTGTCCGACTTGTACATGGCAGACAGACCCCTGAGCGTCGTCCTGTAGAGCGTGGTGGCCGGCGGCGTCGACTCCGCGGTGTACATCAATGCGCCACTGAAGCCGCCCGACTGGATGCGATACGCCAGCGCGTTGCTGGTCCGAATCTCGATGGACGAGGGCAGCGCGGCCACCTGACCGGCGGCCAGGGCCGACTGGGTCTGCAAGGTGTCGAAAGTCGAAGCAACCTCGTAGGCCGGCGTGTACTGGCGACCTGCGAGGACGGCCCCTACCGGTGTGACCAGCCCGACAAAGGCTTGACGGTCCCAGTAACCGGAAGGCAGGGTGCTCGACGGGAGGTTGACGCCGACGCTCGAACCAATCGTGTTCACGAAAGCATTCAGCGCACCGGCCTGCTGGGCCGCCGCCGCGGAGCCCACAGCCTGCACGGGAAGGTGCAGCAAGGTGGGGTCCTTAAGGCGATCAGGAAGATCGGACCCCGAAGGCGGGCGGTTCGAAACGGTGCCGTTGTTCAGCTCCAGGCGGCTTTCTAGCGTAAAGATGCCACGGAAGCCGTTGCCAATTTCTTCGTTGCCGCGCAAGCCCCAGCGCGAGCCTTCCATGATGCCGCTCACCACCTGGTTATTGGCCCCGCCCTTGAGCCCGGTCACTCGGCTCACGCCGGCGTCGGCGATACCGTAGAGGGTCACGCTACTTTCGCTTTGTGCCATGGCCGCGCTACAGGCACACGCCACAACCGACAGACTCAACACGCTTCTGATCATGGTTGCCAAACTCCATCTTGAGATAACGATTGAATCTACCTCCGTCGGCATTGAGCCGGCGGCTGATTGTTGCCAAGTACTAACACTCGCTTTCCCTGACACGCCATGCAACTGACCCGAGACACAAGCGCAAAAAAGCCGCCCGAGGGCGGCTTTTCTATTCGAGCAAATGGTTCTGATCTATCAGAACTTGTGCGTCACGCCGAAATCGAACTGCACCTTTTGAGCTGCGGTGTTGAATGTCGCAGGGGTCGTGGCCGGCGTGATTGCGGTCCGGACACGATTGCCCGACCACTTGCCGATGTCGGTGTACAGGTTCGTGCGCTTGGACAGAATGTAGTCACCACCGAAGCCGAACTTGGTGGCGTCACGATTCGTCAAGGGTACGGAGCCATTGATCGCCGTACCCTTGATTTTCAAGAGACCCGTACGCAGCAGAACCGGCCCGAGGGGCGCGGTGAGCCCGATCGAGAACGCCTTGACGCTCTCGTCTGGGGTCGTCCGCAGAGACGCTGCCGTCGTGTAGTTATCGCCCTTTTCAAACTGGCTCATCAACTTCACTGCGCCGAAATCAAACGAGCCATAGAGGCCCACCGTCTTCATGTCGGCAGCGTTCTTGTCGTATGCGAAGCCAACGCTGAGCGGGCCTGCGGCGTAACGAACGTTTCCACCGAGCGGCCGCTTCGACGTCGTACCAATCAAGGCCGTGGCAGGGAAGTAGCTTTGCGGGGCATTGGCGCCAATTTCGTTGGCGAGTTGCCCTTCACCGGCAGCAGCCGACAGCATGACGGACACACCACCAAGATTCGGCGAACGGTAAGACAAGGCATTGTTGGCGCGATTGGTAGCATTGATGCCGCCAGTATGCAGGGTGCCAACCGTGCCGATGTTGAAGGCGTCATAGCCACCGTTCATGTCCTGCAGCGGCATCGTAATGCGGCCGACACGAACATCACCAAAGCCGCCGCCAATCCCGACGAACGCAACGCGCCAGAAGGGCTCGGGCACTGCACCAGCCACCGCAGCTTTGCCACCGTTGACCGAGAACCCATTGTCCACGCCGTTGTTGAGCGTGAAGCGGTGGTTCAACGTGAAGAACGCGCGCGTTCCAGCGCCCAAGTCTTCAACACCCGACAGGGTGAAATTGTTGTACGCCGACTGCGAGGCACCAATGCTCCAGTCGTTGTAAGTACCCGCCGAGGTGCCAGTTTGCTTTGCGACGCGTTTGATGCCGGCGTCGAGCGAGCCCGACAACGTCACCGACGATTGAGCCGAGGCAACGCC
Source organism: Rhizobacter sp. (assembly GCA_025361845.1). Lineage (GTDB taxonomy): Bacteria > Pseudomonadota > Gammaproteobacteria > Burkholderiales > Burkholderiaceae_C > JANYJL01. The sequence continues at coordinate 6,250 of JANYJL010000025.1, read as the reverse complement.
GGCGATTGCCGACAGCGCTGCGAAAGCGAGCAGAGATCTTTTCATTGCAACTATCTCCTAGGTTGATCAAGAGGTCCCAATCGACATCACCCGGCTCGGGCAGATCAGGCCAACCCCCTTCGTGGAAGTTGCTGCTATTGCACCAGACGGGCCGATGGCTTGCAAAGGATTGCCCCAGAAAAAGGCCCATTGTGTTGTCGGGGCACAACGAGCGCGGAATGGTTTGGCAATTGCCCCAAAAGGGTGCCGCCAACAGCCCTTGGCGCGGCCGGGCAACTTCGAACGGAGCTTTTGGAGCCTGGGCTATGCTTTCTCCGTTCTCACTCCTCGGATGTCGCCTTGCCGTCGATCGATTCCTTGCTGATTGCCGCTGACAACGCGCTGCGGACCCTCTCGCAAGGTCATCACGCGGGCCGGCCCTGCCCACAGCCGACACGGCCCGGCCCTGACCTGGACGAAGCGCAGCGGCGCCTGTCTGGGGCGTTGATGCGGGTGAACCATGTGGGCGAGGTCTGCGCCCAGGCTCTCTACAACGCGCAGGCGCTGACCACGCGCGATGCCAGCTTGCGTTCCCAATTCGAACGTGCTGCCAAGGAAGAAACCGATCACCTTGCCTGGACCGAACAGCGCCTGAGCGAACTCCGCTCGCGGCCGAGCCTGCTGAACCCGGTCTGGTACGCCGGCGCATTCGCCATCGGCTTGCTGGCCGGGCGCAGCGGCGATGCCGTCAGCCTGGGCTTTGTCGTCGAAACCGAGCGCCAGGTCGAACAGCACCTCGAATCCCACCTCGACCGCCTACCGGCCGGCGACCTGGCCTCGCACGCGATCGTGTCGGCCATGAAGGACGACGAAGCCCAGCACGCGGCCGACGCACAAAGTGCCGGCGCCGCCGAGTTGCCCTTCCCGGTGCGCTGGGCGATGCGTGCGGCGGCGCGTGTCATGACGACCACCGCCCACCGGATCTGATCTCCTCGGCCTCGTTGTTCAGCCGGCCAGGACCTCGAAGCCGGTGGTGATCTCGGCCGTCTTGCCCAGCATGATGCTGGCGGAACAGTACTTGTCGTGCGACATGCGCACCGCCCGTTCGACCACCGCGTTGGCCAGGCCGTGGCCGGTGACGGTGAAGTGCATGTGGATCTTCGTGAACACCTTCGGGTCGCTGGTCGCACGCTCCGAGGTCACCTTCACCTGGCAGCCGCGAACGTCGTGGCGCCCGCGCTTGAGTATCAGCACGACGTCATAGGCCGTGCAGGCGCCGGTGCCGGCGAGCACGGTTTCCATCGGCCGCGGCGCCAAGTTGCGGCCACCGCCATCCGGGGCGCCGTCCATCATCAGCAAGTGGCCGCTGGCGGTTTCCGCGGCGAAGGCCATGCCGGTTGCGGGCAGCCAGTTGATCGTGCATTCCATCGTTGATCTCCGTGCCATCAGCGCTCGTTGGTCGCCGTCCCGGCCTATTGTGCATTGCGTCACATTTGATTGGAGTCAGCGCTCCAAACTCGAAAGCCCTCGCATATTGCGGCGCAGCATGAAAGGCCATACAATAATTCGCAAGCGAAGAAAGTTTGTTGTTCTTTGCACCGTTTGTCTCCTCCACCTCCTCCATTGGTGGATTCAGCCCAAGGCCGCAATGCCTTGGGCTTTTTTCTGGGCGCGGCCCGTCCGGCACGGCGACATATAAGATTCGCCGCCCCGCAGCCCCTTCCGGAAACCTCGCATGGCCCGCGCCGCACCCAACACCTTGAGGCGTTCCGCCAAACCCGGCGCCGCACTGTCGCTGTCGGACTACCTGCAGAAGATTCTCACTGCACGTGTCTACGACGTTGCCAGCGAGTCACCGCTCGATCTGGCGAAGAACCTCTCCAAGCGCCTGGCCAACCAGGTGCTGCTCAAGCGCGAAGACACCCAGCCGGTGTTCAGCTTCAAGCTGCGTGGCGCCTACAACAAGATGGCGCACTTGAGCGCCGAACAGCTCAAGCGCGGTGTCATCTGCGCTTCGGCCGGCAACCACGCGCAGGGCGTCGCGCTGGGTGCCAAGCGCATGGGCTGCAAGGCCCTGATCGTGATGCCCGTCACCACACCGAAGCTGAAGATCGACGCCGTGCGCGCGCTCGGCGGCGACGTGGTGCTGCATGGCGAAAGTTATTCCGACGCCTTCCTGCACGCGCAAACGCTCCAGGTCGAACGAGGCCTCACCTTCGTGCACCCGTTCGACGACCCCGATGTGATCGCCGGTCAGGGCACGGTCGCGATGGAAATGCTGCGCCAGCATCCGGGGCCGATCGACGCCGTCTTCGTCGCCATCGGCGGTGGTGGGCTGATCTCGGGCGTGGCGGCTTACATCAAGGCAGTGCGCCCGGAGATCAAGGTGATCGGCGTGCAGACGCCCGACTCCGACGCCATGCTGCGCTCGGTGCGCGCCGGCAAGCGTGTGCAACTCGCCGATGTGGGCCTGTTCGCCGACGGCACCGCTGTGAAGTTGGTCGGCGAAGAAACCTTCCGCCTCGCCCGCGAACTGGTCGACGACTACATCGTGGTCGACACCGATGCCGTCTGCGCCGCCATCAAGGATGTGTTCCAGGACACCCGCAGCATCCTCGAACCTTCGGGTGCGATGGGCGTGGCGGCCGTCAAGCAGTACGTCGAGACTCACAAGGCGAAGGGCCAGACTTTCGTCGCGATCACCTGCGGCGCGAACATGAACTTCGACCGTCTGCGTTTCGTCGCCGAACGCGCCGAAGTGGGCGAGGATCGCGAAGCCTTGTTCGCGGTCACCATCCCCGAAGCACGCGGCAGCTTCAAGCGCTTTTGCGTGCTGATCGGCCCGCGCGCCGTCACCGAATTCAATTACCGCATCTCGGACGCGAAACAGGCGCATGTCTTCGTCGGCATCGCCACCGCCAACCGCGAGGAGTCGGACAAACTCGAGCGCAGTTTCAAGCGCCACGGCTTCGCCACGCTGAACCTCAGCGACGACGAGTTGGCCAAGCAGCACGTGCGCCACATGGTCGGCGGGCGCAGCGAGCTGGCGGCCGACGAACGCCTGTACCGCTTCATCTTCCCCGAGCGGCCGGGCGCGCTGATGCGGTTTCTGTCGAGCATGCACCCGGGCTGGAACATCAGCCTGTTCCACTACCGCAACCAGGGCGCCGATTTCGGCCGCATCCTCGTCGGCATCCAGGTGCCCAAGGCCGACAAGAAGGCGTTCCGCGACTTCCTCGAAAGCCTGGCCTACCCCTGCGAAGACGAAACCGACAACCCGGTTTATCGGCTGTTTTTGCGATGAAGTTCCGCCGCTCGTTTGCACGAGCGCGCCGCACGGCCCCACAATTCGCGCTTTGAGCTGCCACGGCACGTCATGTCGGTCAACCGTTCCCTCATCACGCCCACGTCCAACGCCGTGCTCGAACAGGCGCTGCGCGAAAAGCTCAAGCGTCGCAGCGAGAACACCGGCAGCCTGGGCGAACTAGAGCCGCTGGCCATCCGCCTCGGCCTGATCCAGAACACCCTCAAGCCGCGCTTTCGCAGCCCGCAGATCGCGGTGTTCGCGGCCGACCACGGGCTGGCCGTCGATGGCATCGGCGACCCCGGCCGGCAGAGCACGGCCACCCTGGTGCACAACCTGCTGACCTCGCAACTGCCGATCTCGGTGTTCGCCCACATTCAAGGGTTGGAGCTGTCGGTGGTCGATTGCGGCGTGGCCGAAGCGGTGGCGCCGCATGCCCGCCTGCTGGCCCGCAAGATCGCCCACGGCACGCGCAGTGCGCGGGCTACCTCGGCGATGTCGCTTGACCAGGCGCATGCCGCCATCCGCGCCGGCATGGAGATCGCCGACGCGCTGCCCGGCAACGCGATCGCCTGCGCCGGCATCGGCGTCGGCTCACTGGAAAGTGCGGCCCTGGTGCTGTCGCGCCTGTCGGGCACCGCCCTGCGCGATCTGCTGACCTCCGGCCCGGCGATGAACCAGGACGAGTTGTCGCGCCTGCTCGTCGTGCTGCAAGGCGCGCAGGGGCGCCACAAGGACGTGACCGACCCGGTCGAGGTTCTCGCCGCCTTCGGTGGTTTCGAGATGGCGATGATGGTCGGGGTGATGCTCGTCGCCGGCAGCAAGCGCCACCTGATCGTGGCCGACGGCATGCCGGCCTGCGCGGCGCTGATGGTCGCCTCGCGCATTGCGCCGGCGGTCACCGACTACTGCGTCTATTGCCGCAGCCACAGCCACCAGGGCCTGGACCATGCCTTGCGCCAGTTCCAGGCCTCGGCCCTGCTCGAACTCGGCATGGAAAGCACCGATGGCACCGGCGCCACGCTGTCCTGGCCGCTGGTTCGCAGTGCCGCTGCGCTGCTGACCGAAGTGGCCGAAGGTGAAGAAGCCGGGCCGACGCTGCCGGCGGGCTTCGAGGCCGCCGCGCCTGCGTCGCCCACGTCGACAGCTCCCAACACCAGAATCTGACGGGGTCAGCGCCTCGCGGCGGCCCGCCGCATCACTGCGATAGCGCAGGTGCGGGTCGGTTGGGAATCGGCGGCGGTGGTGGCGGCACTGCCACGATGGGTGCTGGTGCCATCACCGCCGAAGTCGACGACAAGGCCGGCAAACTGCCCGTGGCTGGTGGCGCCAGCGGCGCCAGTTCCATCAGCACCGGCGCTTGGCCCGGCCCCATCGCAATCGACGCGGCGCGCAGGCTGACCGATTGCAGCATCACCTCACCATCGAGCCGTGCGCCCACCGCGTAGGCCTTGGGCGGCTTGCCGTCGACGGCGATCAGCGCGACCCCGGAACCCTCTGCTGCCGAGGCCGCCGCAGCCCGCGGCGCCATCACCCCGATCAGGCGAAAGCGCGAGGCCGCCTCGGGCGCTGCCACCGCCGCCGTGGTGGCCACTGGCGCGGAGCCGAGCAGGCGCGACAGGTCGCCCCGCAGCGCCGCCGTCTCGCCCACTGGCACAGCATGCGCCGGGGCAGCTGGGGCGGCCACGACCAAGCGCAGGCCCCAGAACACCGCTGTCGCAGCGACCAGGGCCCAGATCACGAACGCACACAGTCGGGCCAGCATCAGCCGATTATCATGGATCATTGATTCAGCGATCCTTGCAAGCCAGCGCCCGCGCTGGCAGGACAGTCCCCATGACCTTGCCGACGATTTCCGCGCTGCGCCGCAGCCGCGGCTTCACCCTGATCGAGTTGATGGTGGTGCTCGTCATCATCGGCGTGCTGGCGGCCCTGATCGTGCCGAACGTGCTCGACCGTGCCGAAGAAGCGCGTGTCACCGCCGCGCGCACCGACGTGAACAACCTGATGCAGGCGCTCAAGCTCTACAAGCTCGACAACCAGCGCTACCCGAGCGCCGAGCAGGGCCTGCAATCGCTGGTCACCAAACCTTCGGTCGGTGCGATCCCGCCGAACTGGAAGCCCTACCTCGACAAGCTGCCGAACGACCCCTGGGGTCGCAGCTACCAGTACGCCAACCCGGGCCTGAAGGGCGAGATCGACATCTACAGCTTCGGGGCCGATGGCGTGATCGGCGGTGAGGGCAAAGATGCCGAGATCGGCTCCTGGCAATGAACCCGGCCCCATGAGCCCACGCCGCAACGGCTTCACGCTCATCGAACTGCTGGTGGTGCTGGTCATCATCGCGATTGCCAGCAGCGTCGCGAGCCTGGCCTTGCGTGACCCGGCCGCGACCCGGCTCGAACAGGAAGCAACACGACTCGTGGCCCTGCTGGAGGCCGCGCGCACCGAAGCGCGCTCCTCCGGGCTGGCCGCGCGCTGGGAGCCAAAGGCTCTGGTGGACCAGCCCGAAGGTTTTCGCTTCATCGGCCTGCCGGCCTCCACCGAACTGCCGGTGCATTGGGTGGTGCAGGGTGTCTCGGCCGAAGTGGTCGGCGCGCGCGCCGTGGTGCTCGGGCCTGAACCGCTGATCGGCGCGCAGCGCATCGTCCTGCGCCTCGACGACCAGCACCTCACGCTCGCCACCGACGGCCTCGGCCCCTTCGCCATCGTGAACGACGAGGCGCCGGCCCGGCCGTGACACCGCTCGCGCCCCGGCACCCGCGCCAGCGCGGATTCACGCTGATCGAGGTGCTGGTCGCCTTGACCATCGTCGCGATCACGCTCGGCGCCGGCATCAAGGCCGCCGGCGCCCTGACCGGCAATGCCCAGCGCCTGGCCGACGTGAGCGCGGCGCAGTGGTGTGCCGACAACCAGCTCACCGCGCTCAAGCTCGCAAGACGCTATCCCGACGTCGGCGACAGCATG
>JANYJL010000023.1 GCA_025361845.1 Rhizobacter sp. | reverse complement strand
AGCCCATCGGCTACATCCCGCCGGCCGAAGCCGAGGCGAACTACTGGCGCCAGCAAGACCAGGCCTTGCTCACAACCAAGCTCGCCCAGACGGCGGCGCTACAGGAGGGTTGAACCATGAGTACATGGCCCAACCGGGGGGGCCTCCGGCGGCCCCTGCGGGTGGCTGGAATAATGAAAATCCAAACATCCAAAAGAAGTCAGACCACGCCGGTTTGACTCAAGCCAACAGGCCTCCTCGAAAGCCGGTGCGGTTCACTGCGCTGCTCACGGGAAGACGCCATAGAGATCGTCCGACCTTCAGCATGCCGCCAAGGTAGCTGAGGTCGATGGACGCCGTGACACCCGTGATCCGCCGATCCTCGGTGATGTACGTGACGATCCGGTCGACCGTCAGATCGGCAGGCACAACATCACCCAGGTGAAACTTGAGACGCTTGAGTACGTCCGCCTTGTTCCGGCCGAACGGCTTCTGTCTACCGATCTCTTCCGTGTACCGATCGATCAGTGTGCCGATGGTCATGTGTCGCGCCGCGCCACTCGCCGACGACACGCCGGTGCGGCCGGCGTCAATGTCGGCCTCGATTCTCCGAGCCCAAAGTTCGGCAAGCGCCTTCTTCGGAAACGTCTTCGTTTGAACCGGATGGCCCTTGCGCCGTACCTGTGCGCGCCACGAGTCACCCAACTGGATAATGCTTGCCACGCCGTCCCTTCGCTGTAGCACTGATGGCTCGACTGTAGCAAATCCGTAGCACTGAGCCGATGTTTTGCTGTGTTTTGAAGTGCTACTTCGTGCGGATTTGTGGTGGCGACGGAGAACTAAGCCATTGATTAATATAGATAATTCAACAACTTGCAGTCCATGGCGTCTTTCTGTCGCGCCCATGATGGATTGGACCGATCGGCATTGCCGCTACTTTCACCGCCTGCTCACGCGCCACACGCGGCTCTACACCGAGATGGTGACGACCGGTGCGCTGTTGCATGGCGACGTGCCGCGGCACCTTGACTTCAACGCTGAAGAACACCCGGTCGCCTTGCAACTCGGCGGCAGCGAGCCGGCCGACCTGGCCGCCTGCGCGCGGCTGGCGCAGCAGTGGGGCTACGACGAGGTCAACCTCAACTGCGGCTGCCCGAGCGAACGGGTGCAGCGCGGCTCTTTCGGCGCCTGCCTGATGGCCGAGCCGGCGCTCGTGGCCGAGTGCGTGAAGGCGATGCGCGATGCGGTCTCGCTGCCCGTTACCGTGAAACACCGCATCGGCATCGACAAGACCGAAAGCTACGACTTCGTGCGCGATTTTGTCGGCACGGTCGCGTTGGCCGGCTGCGAGGTCTTCATCGTGCATGCACGCAATGCCTGGCTGAAAGGCATCAGCCCGAAGGAGAACCGCGAGTTGCCGCCGCTGCGCTACGAATTCGTGCACCGACTCAAGCGCGATTTTCCGGCGCTGACGATCGTGCTGAACGGTGGGGTGAAGACCGATGAGCAGATCGCCGAGCAGTTGTTGCATGTGGACGGCGTGATGCTCGGCCGCGAGGCTTACCACCATCCGTGGTTGATGGTGGGCTGGGACGAACGCTTCTTCGGTGCCGAACCGGCGTTGCGCGAGCGTGAGGATATCGAAGCAGCGATGGCTCGCTACATGGCAGCGGTGGTCGCACGCGGCGAGCCCTGGTCGCACGTGTCGCGCCACATGATCGGCCTGCGCAATGGCCTGCTTGGCGCGCGGCGCTGGCGGCAGGTCTGGTCAGACCATCGGCTGAAGGCCGAGACACCGGCCGAGGTATCACGGCTCGCTCAGGACTCGACACGCTGAGCGTCGCGCCCCAAGCAGCGCTGTGCTCCGATCAATGCGTCGGCGGAAGACCGGCGCTGATCGCCGACACACCGTCTACACCGGCGATCTTGCAGACCGGATGAGAAAAGTCCGCCTGCAGGCTCGGGACCGCAACCAGTCCTTGATAGTTGATGTTGTCGGGCTGCCCGGTGGGGCCAACGCCACCTGTGACGAAATCCAGAGCCAGGCTGGTTCGCGTGCGCCAAGCGATGTTGTGATCGGCGCACGAGGTGTCGCCGCTGACGCCGATTGCACCGACCAGAACGCGGACGTTGTTCTTGAGCGCGTAGAGCGCAAGGCCCCCGCCGAACACGTTCACGCCGCCGATCTTCTTTCCGACCATGGGGTCGCCCGGTTGACCATAGAGGGCGGAGGGGCCTTGGTAGGCGACGTCGGTATCGACAGGATTGCTGTGCTGCAACCCATAGAGCGAGCCGCCAGGCTGCACCGCAGCCCACAAATTGGCGGTCGAAAGAGCCAACCCCGGCAGGCTGAACGAATTGGCCGTGTTGGCCTTTTGCGCGGAGATCACGCGACTGCCGGGCCATTCGGATCCGCGGTCCGTTCCTGTGAACGCTACCGCACACACAACGCCGTCGCGATTGACGATGGTGCCCCACATGTCCAGGTTGAATCCGCCGTTGCCTTGAGCCCGTGCCGCTTTGAGGGCCGCCTTGAGTGCCGCATGGCTGGGCAGATCGCCGCAATCGGCACGGGCAACGGACGTACCCAAGGTCATGGTGACCGCGACTGCAACTGCGTATTTGTTGATTCGCATGAAGGATTCCTCAGACAGACAGCACGACCGGACTGTGTTCACTGCGACAGGCTCTCGAAGCGCGGCCCGGCGACGCGTCGAGAAGATCGGGGGCCGCTGTGCACGGCAAGGCAGCGAGACAAACGCTCTGGCGCACGACTTTGCGCGCGCAAACTCATGCGGTCCAGCGCAGTACCTCATCAAGGTTGATGAGGTTTTTGCAGCCCTTGCGTGGATCGTTCGGGCTAGCGGGTTGGCGGGCTCGCTGGCCAGGTAGCCAGCACGACCCCCAGCAGCGCGAGCGAAAACGCGGCGGCCTGCAAGCCGCTGATGCCTTCACCGAGAAACAGCACGCCCACCGCCGCGGCACTCACCGGCAGCAGCACGGTGAAGATGCCGGCCGACGAAGCGGGCACGTGTTTCAGCCCGGTCATCCACAGCCACACGGTGACCATGCTCGCGGCGATCGAATAGAACAGGAGCAGCCACCAGGTGCTCGGCGTGACAGCACCAAAGTCGAAGCTCAGCGCCTGCCACAGGCCGAGCGGCGTGACGAGAGCCAGGCCCCACAGGTTGATGAGCGCGCTGATGCGCCGTGGCGAGACGTTGCCGGTGAGCTTCTTGCCGATCACCACATAGATCGCCTCGCAGAACACCGCGCCGACGAGCAGCAGGTTGCCCGCCAGCGAGCCGGCCGCAGCACCAGGCGCCGCCTTGCCGAGTGACACCAGCGCGATGCCGCAGACCGCGCAGGCGATGCCCAGCGCCACGCGCAAGGCGATGCGCTCGCGCAGCAGCACCCACGACAGCAGCGCCACCACGCCGGGCAGCGCCGCCATGATCACGCCGGCCGCGAGCGCTGTTGTCAGCGACACGCCGAACAGCATGCAGATCGAGAACAGGAAGTTGCCGAAGAAGGATTCGAGGAAGAGCAGCCAGCGGGCGTGCCGGCTCAGGCGCGCTTCCGCGGGCGGCCGCTTGACCCAGCCCGCCATCGCCACCGCCGCGATGCCGAAGCGCAGCCAGGCCAGCAAGAAGATCGGAAAGATCACTACCAGCAGCTTGGACAGCCCGACATAACTGCCCACCAGCGCCATGCTGGCGCCCAGGCTCAGGTACGAAGTCCAGGGGATCGGAGCGTGGGGCGCCGGCAGTGAACTCATCCGGCGATCAGCTCACCGGTTTCTTGTGCGTGCCGTCGCACAGCGGCTTGTTGCCGCTGGCCTTGCAGCCGCAGAAGTAAACCGTGGTGCTCTCGGTGGCGCTGTACTTCATCGGCGTGAACGGGCCGCTCTTGTGCGTGCCGTCGCAGAAGGGCTGGTTCTTGCTGCCGCCGCAGGCGCACCAGTAGTAGTCTTTGCCTTGTTCGACAGCGACGGCGAAGGGCGTGTTCGATGCGCGTATGGGCTGGCTCATGGCGGGCTCCGCAAGGTGGATGGTGCCGCAGTGTGGCGCGGCACCGGGCCGTCGGCAAGGCCGGCTCGCATCAGAACATCGTCGCGTAGCGCTGCAGTTCCCAGCCGCTCACGTGGCGCGCGTACTCGGTCCACTCCAGGCGTTTCAGGTGGATGAACTCTTCGGAGAGTGTTTCGCCGAGCGCACTGCGCACGACCGCGTCGTTCTCTAGCGCATCGATCGCCGCGCCCAGGCTTTGCGGCAGGACCTCGATGCCGCGGCCGTGGATCTGCGCGAGCGTGAGGTCGAACAGGTCGTCGGTGCAGGCCGGGCCGGGGTCGAGCTGGCGGTCGATGCCGTCGAGCCCGGCAGCGATGAGCGCGGCCGTTGCCAGGTACGGGTTGGCCGAGGCATCGGGCAAACGCCACTCGAAGCGATTGGCCAGGGTGCGAACCAGGGCCGTCCGATTGTTCGGCCCGTGCGCCACGTAGGCGGGAGCCCAGGCCGTGCCCGAGAGCGATTCGCCGACGACGAGCCGCTTGTAGGAATTGACCGTCGGCGCCGCGATGGCGCACAGCGCTGCCGAATGCGCGAGCACACCGGCGATGAACTGCCGCGCCAGCAGCGTGAGGCCGCGGCCATGATCATCGAATACCGGCTTGGCCGACTCGCCATGGCCTTCCCACAAGGACACATGGAAGTGCATGCCGCTGCCCGCCTGGTTGGCAAAGGGCTTGGGCATCATCGAGAACAACAAGCCGCGCTTTTCGGCGAGCGCTTGCGCCGCGAGTTTGAAGAGCATCAGGTTGTCGGCGCTCGTCAATGCATCGGCATGCATGAAGTTCAGCTCGAACTGGCCGTGTGCGTCTTCGTGGTCGATCTGGAATACGTCCAGGCCGCAGCCGTTCAGGCCGCTCGTCAAGTCGGCCAGAAACTCGTGCTGGCGCGGCAGGCTCTTGAGATCGTAAGAGGGTTTGTCGAGCCGGTCGTGCGCATCGGCTGGCGCGTAGCCCTCGACCGTGCCGGCCATGCGCTGGAGCAGAAAGAACTCGGGCTCAATGCCCGTTTGCAGCGTCCAGCGCCGCTCGGCCAGGCGCGCGACCTGGCGGCGCAGGGCCTGGCGCGGACAGGCATCGAAGGGCTCGCCGGCCACGAAGCCATCGCAGACGATGCGCGCGTAACCCGGCATCCAGGGCAGGGCGCGTGCGGTGCTCGCGCTGCCGCGGCCGTAGTACTCCGAGCGCGGGCCCATGCGGGGCAGGCCGGTGCCGGCGATCGACGGGCCGGAGAATCCCGCCCCGTCGGTCAGCAAGGTATCGAGGTGGGCGAAGGGAATCAGCTTGCCCTTGGCGACGCCGTGGATGTCGGTGAACTGCGCGATCAGGGTGTGCACACCCTGCGCCGCGAGCGCGTCGCGCAGGTTCTTCATGCGCGCGCCGCCGCGGCCGGCAAGGCGGCGCGCAGGATGCCCATGGCCTCGTCGAACACCGGCTCTTGAATGGTCAGCGGGAACAGGAAGCGGATAACGTTGCCGTTCACGCCGCAGCTCAACAGGATGAGCCCGCGCGCGAGCGCTTCGGCCTGCACGCGCTTGGCCATGTCGGCATCGGGTTCGGCACTGCCCTTCCGGTTGAACTCGACCGCCACCATCGCGCCGAGGCCGCGGATGTCGACGATCTGCGGCACCTCGCCGCGTAGGCCTTCGAGCACGGCCTTGAGCTTGTCGCCGAGCATCTGGCCACGCTCGGGCAGGCGTTCTTCGGTCATCACGTCGATGACGGCATGCGCCGCGGCGATGGCCAGCGGGTTGCCGGCGTAGGTGCCGCCGAGACCGCCGGGTGCAGGCGCATCCATGATCTCGGCCTTGCCGGTCACGGCCGAGAGCGGCACGCCGCCGGCAAGTGATTTGGCGATGCACATCAGGTCGGGCACGACATCGAAATGTTCCATCGCGAACATCTTGCCGGTGCGCCCGAAGGCGGTCTGGATTTCATCGGCGATGAGCACGATGCCGTGTTCATCGCACAGCGCGCGCAGCCAGCGCACCGCCTCGGCCTGGATGACATTGAAGCCGCCTTCTCCCTGCACCGGCTCGAAGATGATGGCCGCGACGCGGCTCGGTTCGATGTCGGCCTTGAAGAGGTGGTGCACGGCCTTCTTCACCTCGTCGAGGTTGGCGCAATGGCAAGGGAAGGGCGCGTGGTAGATCTCGGGCGGGAAGGGGCCGAAGCCGGCCTTGTAGGGCTGCACCTTGCCGGTCAGCGACACGGCAAAGAGGCTGCGGCCGTGGAAGGCGCCGCTGAAGGCGATGACACCCGAGCGTTTGGTCGAATAGCGTGCGATCTTGATGGCGTTCTCGACCGCTTCGGCGCCGGTCGAGAACAGCGCGGTCTTCTTCGCATGCGTGCCCGGCGTCATCGCGTTGAGCTTTTCGGCTAGCGCGATGTAGCTCTCGTAGGGCACGACCTGATAACAGGTGTGAGTGAAGCGCTTGAGCTGCTCTTCAATGGCGGCAACGACCTTCGGGTGGCCGTGGCCGGTGTTCATCACCGCGATGCCGCCGGCAAAGTCGATGAAGCGGCGGCCTTCGACATCCCACAGCTCGGCGTTGTCGGCGCGGTCGGCGAAGAAGCTGCCCATCACGCCCACGCCTCGCGGTGTGGCGGCGGCCTTGCGGGCCATCAGTTGTTCGTTCTTCGAATGGTTCATGGTGGTGTCTCCTGTGGCCCTGGGCTCAAGCGGCGTCGATCCGAATCCAGGTCGTTTTCAGCTCGGTGTATTTGTCGAAGGCATGCAGGGATTTGTCGCGCCCGTTGCCGCTCTGCTTGAACCCGCCGAAGGGCACCGTGATGTCGTCTTCGTCGTACTGATTCACGTGCACGGTGCCCGCTCGGAGCGCACGTGCCACCCGATGCGCGCGGTTGATGTTGTGGCTCCACACGCTCGCCTGCAAGCCGTACAGGCTGTCGTTGGCCAGGGCCACTGCTTCTTCCTCGGTCTTGAAGCGGATCACGCTCATCACCGGACCGAAGATTTCTTCGCGTGCAATTTTCATGTCGTTGCGCACGCCATCGAACACGGTCGGCTCGACAAAATAACCACCGCTTTCGACACGCGAGCGCTTCCCGCCTGAAGCGATGCGCGCGCCCTCGCTCGCGCCGGCATCGATGTAGCCGAGCACCGAGCGCAACTGCGTCTCGTCGACGATCGCGCCCATCTCGGTCGCCGCATCCAGCGGGTCGCCCGGCTGGTACTTCGGCGCTTCGGCCGCGACCACCGAGACGAACTCGTCGGCGATGCTTTCATGCACGAACACGCGTGAGGGCGCGTTGCAGCTTTCGCCCTGGTTGAAGTACATCGAGCCGGCGGCCGTCTTGGCGGCGCGCACCACGTCCTCGAAGTCGGGGAACACCACGAAGGCGCTCTTGCCGCCGAGTTCGTTGTAGACGCGCTTCAGGTTGCTGCGGCCCGAATACTCGAGCATCTTGCGGCCCACGCGCGTCGAGCCCGTGAAGCCGATGGCATCCACCATCGGGTGCAGCGCCAAGGCCTCACCCGCTTCGTGGCCGTAACCCGGCACGACGTTGAACACACCTTCGGGCAGGCCGGCTTCGAGCGCCAGTTCGGCCAGCCGCAAGGCCGTGAGCGGGCTCTTCTCGCTCGGCTTCAGGACCACGCTGTTGCCCGCGGCCAGCGCCGGCCCGAGCTTCCAGGCGGCCATGATCATCGGGTAGTTCCAGGGCACCACCGCGCCGATCACACCCATCGCTTCACGCGTGATGAGGGCCAGCGCGCTCTGCGGCGTGGGGGCGATCTCGTCGTAGATCTTGTCCACCGCCTCGGCATACCAGGCGATGCAGCGGGCGGTGGACGGCACGTCGACGCTGAGCGAATAGCGGATCGGCTTGCCCATGTCCAGCGTTTCGAGCAGGGCGAGTTCTTCCTTCGCGGCCAGGATCTTCTCGGCCCAGGCGAGCAGCACTTTCTTGCGCTGCGCGGGTGCGCGCTTCGCCCATCGGCCATCATCGAAGGCCTTGCGCGAGGATTGCACGGCGGCGTCGATGTCGGCCGCCGCGCCGCGTGCAACGGCGCCGAGCACACGCCCATCGATCGGTGAGACGCAGGCGAAGGTCTCGCCGCTGACGCTCGCGATTCGCTTGCCGCCGATTACGGCGCGGCCGTCGATGGCGATCACTTTGGCGCGGGCTTGCCAGTCGGGTTTCGCAGTGTCCATTCGGGCTCCTTGGCTCGGGTTCGAGGCGGCGCGACACAGTGTGCCCGCGCCGGCACCGAGACTCTCACTGAAATGACAACGCCGGCCCGCGTTTTCCGCAGGCCGGCGTCGGGTCAAACGACGCGCCGCGTGCTGGCGCGGCAGGCTCGGGTCAGAAGAACACGACGACCGACGTGCCGAGCATCTGGTTCGTCTTGTGGTACGTCAGGCTCTTGATGTCGAGGAACACCGGCTTGTTGGACCCGTCGAGCCGGAACTCGGCCTTGAACGTGGTGCTCGGGTTGAAGGCGTACTTCATGCCGACCGTGAGCGCATAGCGGTTCGAGCCGGTGGCGCAGTCGGGAAGCGTGGGATCGGCGATGCAGTTGCCGTTCACACCAAGGCCATTGCGGCCATCCACAGGCACCGCAGTGCCGCTCGCATCCGTGAATGCCGTATAGCCGAACAAGCCACCACCGTTCTTCTTGTTGCGGATGTAGTCGGCCCGCGCGAGCGCCTGCAGGCGCGGGGTGATCGTGTAGCCCATCAGGCCAGAGAGCCCCCACCACTTCGCGTCGAGGAAGGTGGTGCCACTGGAGTCGGTCAGCACGGCCGCCTGTCTCTGCATGCCCATGCCGACCTGGCCCTGGTAGGTCCAGTCGCCACGGGTGTAGTAGCCGTCGGCCTCGAGCAGGTTGGCCGCGGTGCTCCCACTCGTGTTGAAGTTGAACGCCTTGCCATGCAGGCCGGCAAAGCCGAAGCCCGCGTACTCGTTCATCGAGTAGTCGCCGCGGTAGACGATCACCGGCGTCTTCTCGCCCTCCTGACGGATCGTCTTGTTGACGTTCGCGAGCATGCCCTTGAATTCCCACTTGCCGGTCTTCACGTCCATGCCGGCGCCGGTGTAGGAAGTGGGCAAGGTGAAGTCGTACAGCAGGTTATGGCTGGTGAACGGGTTGAGCGTCGGCTGCTGGTATTCATAGCCCGACCAGTCCGGAATCTGCCCGGCGATCAGGCGCGTGGCCAGGTCGGTGAGCGGTACCGAGACGCTGGCTTCTTGCACGATGCTGGCACCGATGACGCCGCCCACGCCACGGTTCGGTGTCAGGGTCAACTTCCACTTCGTGCCGCTGTCGGTTTCCTTCGTGAAGTCGATGCTCGCCGAGCCCATGTACGAGGTGTCGTAGGCGAAGATGGACTGATCGTTCAGGAACTGGAAGCCGGCGCGATGCTGCAGCTTGTTGTAGATGTAGGTCGGCTCGATGAAGCCGCTGACCGTCAGGCCCTTGAAACCCTGCGCGGCGAGGTTGTCTTCAGTCGCTTCGGTCTTGACGGCGATGCGGTTGAAGTCTTGCAGTTGTTCAGGCGTCATGCCCCATTGTTTTTCGGCGGCCGGCGCGGGCTTTTCGCCGAGCTTCTTTTCGAGTTCGCCGACCCGATCGCGCAGCGCCTTCATCTCCTTGAGCAGATCGGCGTTGGATTGCGCCAAGGCCACGCCAGGGTAGGCGGCAGCGAGGGCGAGTGTCAGCGCAGCGGGTTTCCAGAACTTCATGTGTTTCTCCGGTCAGTTGTTGTGATGTCAGCCGTCGCGCTGGGCTTGCGCGATGGCCTTGGCGCGCTCTTTCTCGGCGCGGGCGATGAGGATGCTGGCAACCACCGTGCCGATGGCCACGATGGTGATGATGACGGTGGCCACGGCATTCACGGTCGGGTTCAGCCCGAGCCGCGCGCGCGAGAAGATCACGAGCGGCATCGTCGTCGAGCCGGGGCCGGACAGGAAGGCCGCGAGCACCACGTCGTCGAGCGAGATCGTGAAAGTCAGCAGCCAGGCCGACATCAGCGACTGCGTGATCATCGGCAGCGTGACGAGGCGGAACACTTGCGCCGGGCGCGCGCCCAGGTCCATCGCAGCTTCTTCGAGCTGCGGGTTGAGGTCTTGCAAACGCGCCTGCACGACGACGGTGGCGTAGGCCATGCCGGTCAGCACATGGCCGAGCCAGATGGTCAACATGCCGCGTTCGGGGCTGCCGATGGCGCGCTGGATGGACACCAGCATCAGGAGCAGCGAGATGCCGATCACCACGTCGGGCATCACCAGCGGCGCGCTGACCATGCCCGAGAACAAGGTGCGGCCCTTGAAGCGGCGGTACTTCGTCAGGGCGAAGGCCGCGAGCGTGCCGAGCACCACCGAGCCGGTAGCGCTGCACACGGCGATCTTCAGGCTCAGCCACAGGCCGGACAGGATCTCGTTGTCGTTCGCCAGCTTGCCGTACCACTTGAACGTGAAGCCGGCCCAGATGTTCGGGATCTGCGAGTCGTTGAAGGAGTAGATGACGAGCGAGAAGATCGGCAGGTACAGGAACAGGTAACCCGCGGCCAGCCAGCCCTTGCCGAAGTGTTGGCCGAGCGCCAACCGGGGAGCGGCGGCCGTGCTCATGGGAGCCCCTTGCGGCGCTGCGCGCCGATCCCCCCGAGGGGGAGCGAGCCCGCTTTCGGGCCGCCGTGCATCGGGCTCATCGCGCCTTCTCCTGCGCCTGGGCCTGGTAGCGGTTGAAGATCGCCAGCGGCACGATGATGAGCAGCACCATCACGACCGCGACGGTGGAGGCCATCGGCCAGTCGTTGTTGCTGAAGAATTCATCCGACAGCACACGGCCGATCATCAGGGTCTCGGGGCCACCGAGGATTTCAGGGATCACGTACTCGCCCACACACGGGATGAACACCAGCATCGAGCCCGCGATGATGCCGGCCTTCGACAGGGGCACGGTGATCAGCCAGAACGCCTTCAGAGGGGTGGCACCGAGGTCGGAGGCAGCCTCGAGCAAGCGCAGGTCCATCTTCGCGAGGTTGGAATACAGCGGCAGGATCATGAACGGCAGGTACGTGTAGACCATCCCGATCGTGAGCGAGAACGGCGTGTTCATGAACTTACCGGGTGAGGGGATCAGCCCCAGCGCGGCCAGGCCGGTATCCAGGTGCAGCGCGATCAGCCCGTCGGCAATCCAGCCGTGTTCGTAAAGAGCGGCCGCGAGTTGTTCGTCCGGATGCGAATGTTCCTTCGGCAGGAAGCCGCAGTGCAGGCCGCTCCGTGCGAGCGCCGTGCGAAGTGCGTCAGCGTCGCGGGCATTGGTGCGCATCAGAACCGGAAGCCGCGGGAACTCTCGCG
>JANYJL010000012.1 GCA_025361845.1 Rhizobacter sp. | reverse complement strand
GGCTGGAATAATGAAAATCCAAACATCCAAAAGAAGTCAGACCACGCCGGTTTGACTCAAGCCAACAGGCCTCCTCGAAAGCCGGTGCGGTTCACAGCACCGCGTCGAGCTTGTCACCCGAGGCATCGGCCACCAATGCGTCGCGCTGTGCATGGCTCAGGCGCAAGCGCAGCCCGAGGCGCGTGCGGCCCTGCTCCAGCGCATCGATCAGATCCTTGCGGGCGATCAGGCGGTCGGGGGTCTGCTTCGCCTTGGTGTCGCTCTTGTAGGAACGCGTGCCCAGCACCTCGTGCGCCAGCAGGCCGGGGTAGCCTTCGAGCGCCACGCGTGTTTCATCGCCCGCATGCAGGCCGGGCAGGTGCAGCCCGGCCTCGATCAACAAGGGCACGCCGGCATGCAGCATGTAGGCCACCGGCGGGTTCACCCATTTCATCGAGGGGGACGAACCCGCCGGGCCGTCGGTCGCACGGTGAGCGAACTTCCCGCCCACGGGGCGGGCATCGCAGAAGCCGGCGAAGGTGTCGCGGACCTGCTCGCGCGAGAGCGCCGCGTAGTGCTGCATCAAAGGCAGCCAGTCGAGCGGCCAGCCGAGCGTGCGCACCAGTTCACGCGGCAGGCCGAAGGGCAGATCGAACACGCCGAGCCACGGGCCGGCGGTGCGCAGCCAGGTGGCGAAGCTCTCGAACGTGGTGTGGGCCTCGATGCGCTCGAGCCGCGCCACGCGCTGCTCGCAGCGCCCGAGTGCCACGGTGATGGGCTTGACGCGCGTGGGCCGGCTGGTGAAGTCGATGCCGGCGATGGCCGAAAATGCGGGCGGATGCGGGGCTTGAAATGTCATGGGCAGGCACTGAACTACTGGCGTTGAACTCTAGCGATTTACCGCAGCGGATGAACGAATCGACCGGGCGCGAATCCAGTTACGCTTCGCTACCTCGCCACCAACCGCCACCACCGGACCCCGCGCATGCCGCCGATGCCCCCGATCACCCAAGCCCTGCTGCTGCTCAACGTCGCGATCTTCTGCCTCGATCTGTTCGTCGGCCCCTGGTTCACACAACTGTTCGCGCTGTGGCCGCTGGGGCACGGCTTCCTGCCGTGGCAGGTGGGCACGTACGCGTTCCTGCACGGCAGCATCGGGCACCTGTTCTTCAATATGCTCGGCCTGTGGATGTTCGGCTCCGAACTGGAGCGGGTGTGGGGCCAGAAGCGCTTTATCCAGTTCTTTACCGCCAGCGTGTTGACGGCCGCACTGGCGCAGTTGCTGGTGAACATGCTGCTCGGCAGCCTGGCGCCGACGGTGGGCGCTTCGGGCGGGCTGTTCGGCCTGCTGCTCGCGTTCGGCATGATGTTTCCGAACCGCACGATCATGCCGCTGTTCCCGCCGATCCCGATGAAGGCCAAGGTGTTCGTCGCGCTGTACGGCGGGCTCGAACTCATCCTCGGCGTGACAGGCACGGCCTCGGGCGTGGCGCACTTCGCGCACCTCGGCGGCATGCTGGGGGGCTACCTGATGATCCGCTACTGGCGCGGCCAGCCGCCCTTCGGCCGACATTAGGCTGGAATGGCCCTGCGCATTGCAGGGCAGCGCGTAAGGGTTCATGCTCGGCCCCAACACCAGCAGCTGGAGGCGGCCATGTTTCAGCGTGAACGAGACGGCAGCGTGTGGGCCCGGTGGGCAAACATCGCCACATTCCTCATCGCGCTGGCGGCGGGCACGGCCCACGCCGCCGACCTCGACGCCAAACAACGCGCCCTCGCACAGGCCAGTGCGGCGGTGGTCGGCGTGCATGCCACCGCCGTCGAAGACGCCCGCTCGGTCGACACCCTGGGCCGCGAACGCCAGGGTTCGGGTGTGTTGATCGGCGCCGACGGCCTGGTGCTCACGATCGGCTACCTGATCCTCGAAGCGGACCACGTGGACCTGCTGTTCGACGACCAGCGCACTGTGCCCGCCCGCGTGGTTGCCTATGACCTGGCCTCGGGCTTCGGCCTGCTGCAAGCACTGGCGCCGGTGCGGCTGGCACCGGCCCCGCTCGGCGATTCGGCCCGCCTGTCGACCGACGAGCCATTGATGATCGCCAGTGGGGCGAGCGACGACAGCAGTGGTGACCTGAGCCTAGCGCGGATGGTCTCGCGGCGCGCGTTCTCGGGCTACTGGGAATATCACATCGAGGGTGCGCTCTTCACCGCGCCCGCGCGGCGCGACCACAGCGGCGCGGCGCTCTTCAACGCGAATGGCGAGCTGCTCGGCATCGGCTCGCTGGTGGTGGCCGATGCGCAGGAGCCCGGCCAGCCGCGCACGGCGGGCAATATGTTCGTGCCGATCGACTTGCTCAAGCCCATCCTCACGGAGCTGATCGAACAAGGCGCCTCGCGCAGCAGCACACGCGCTTGGCTGGGGGTGAACTGCGTCGAGTCCGAGACCGGTGTGCGGGTCGTGCGCGTCAGCCGCGACAGCCCGGCGGAAGAGGCGGGCCTGCAAGCCGGCGACCGCATCCTGCGCATCGACGGTGCCGAGGTCAGCGGGCTCGAATCGCTCTACAAGACCTTGTGGCAGAGCGAGCGCGCCGAGCGCGAAGTGCGGCTCGACATCCAACGTGGCGGGCAGCCGCAAACGCTGAGCGTGATGACGCTCGACCGCATGAAGACGCTGAGCAAGCCGCAAGGGATTTGAAGCACGTTCAGGCCCTCAGGCCTTGAGGCCTTCGACCACGCTCGGGTAGAGCAGCTTCAGTCGCAGTTCGCGCCGCAGGCGCGCAGACGAGAGGCGGCGCGATTCGTTCATGAAGCTCAGCTGCATCGGCGACATCTGCATGGCCGCTTCATCGCGCGTGATGCGCGCTGGCCGCGCCAGGCCGTGCATATCGGCCACCAGATTGAAGTAGTCGCCCATCTTCAGCTCGGTCTCGTCGCACACGTGCAGCACACGTTGCGGCGCGCCGCGATGCAATGCGGCCACGCACGCGCGCGCCAGGTCGTCGGCGTGAATGTGGTTCGTGTAGACGTCGTCGGCCGCAGCGAGCACCGGTGTGCCGCGCGCCACGCGCACACGCGGGTCGCCGCCTTCGCGGTCGAGCGCATAGATGCCGGGGATGCGCAGCAGCGTGACGCACGCGCCAAAGGCGCGACCGTACCAACGCAGCCGCGATTCGGCATCCACGCGCCGCCGCCCGCGCGCGCTGGCGGGGTTCACGCGGCGCGTCTCATCGATCAGCGCGCCGCCGCAGTCGCCGTACACACCGCTCGTGCTGCCGTAGACGATGCGCCGCACGCGGCCCTGCCGGGCCAGCGCGCGCAGCAGGTTGAGCGTGCGCGGGTCGTGCTCACCCTGGTTCGGCGGCGGAGCCAGGTGCAGCACCGCATCGGCCAGGCCCGCCAGACGGGCGAGCGTCGAAGGCTCGTCGAGATTGCCAACCAGCGGCACGGCCCCAGCCTCGCGCAAGGCCACCACCCGCTCGGGGTTCGACGTGAGCGCGATGAGCCGCCAGCGCTTGCGCAGCAGCTTGACGACGCGCAGGCCGACATCACCGCAACCGATGATCAACAGGCTCGGGCGTTTGAGGGCAGACAAAAGTTGGGGCATGGGAAGCAGGGCAAAATCGTCATCAGTTCAAGAGTATCGAGCCCATGACCTTCACCGCCACCGTGCAGCCGAGCGGGCGCACTTTCAGCGTCGACCGCGACGAACCGATCCTCGCAGCCGCGATCCGCCAGGGCATCGGCCTGCCCTACGGCTGCCGCGACGGCGCCTGCGGTTCGTGCAAGAGCCGCTTGCTCGAAGGCCGTGTGATCCACGGCGCACACCAGGCCAAGGCCTTGTCGAACGAAGAGGAAGCAGCCGGCCTGGTGCTCACCTGCTGCGCCGCGCCGCAGACCGACGTGGTGCTGGAGGCGCGCACGGTGCCCGGCGCCGGCGAGTTCCCGGTGCGCAAGATGCCCACGCGTGTCATCAGCATCGACAAACCCGCGCCCGACGTGGCGGTGCTGAAGATGCAGTTGCCCGCGAACGACGTGCTGCGTTACCACGCCGGCCAGTACATCGAATTCATCCTGCGCGACAACGCGCGGCGCAGTTATTCCATGGCTACCGCGCCGCACACGCAGGGCGCTACGCCGGCCATCGAGCTGCACATCCGCCACATGCCCGGCGGGCTGTTCACGAGCCAGGTGTTCAGCACGATGAAGGCGAAGGACATCCTGCGCATCGAAGGCCCGTTCGGCAGCTTCTTCCTGCGCGAAGACTCGGCCGCGCCGATCGTGCTGCTGGCCAGCGGCACCGGCTTCGCGCCCATCAAGGCCATCATCGAACAGCTGCGGTTCAAGGCCAGCGAGCGGCCCGCGGTATTGTATTGGGGCTGCCGCAGCCGGGCCGACCTGTACCAGCACGACTGGGCGCTGGAGGCCGCGGCGCAGATGCCGAACCTGCGCTACGTGCCGGTGCTCTCAGAACCGAAAGCCGAAGACGCCTGGACCGGCCGCACCGGGCTCGTGCACCACGCGGTGATGCAGGACCTGCCCGATCTGTCGGCGCATCAGGTCTATGCCTGCGGCGTGCCGATCATGGTCGAATCGGCGCAGCGTGATTTCATCAATCGCTGCGGCCTGCCGGCCGAGGAGTTCTACGCCGACGCGTTCACATCGGAGGCCGACAAACACGGCGCTTGAGCCGGGCCTCCCCGCCTGGCCACAGACTCACTCGCCCAGGTAGGCTGCCCGCACCTTCGGGTCGTTCAGCAGGGCCTTGGCGTCGCCGCTCATCGTGACCTCGCCCGAATCCATCACGTAGCCGCGCGTGGCGAGCTGCAAGGCGCGGCTCGCGTTCTGCTCGACCAGCAGCACCGTGGTGCCGCGCTGGTGGATGTCGTTGATGACCTCGAAGATCTTGTCGACCATGATGGGCGAGAGGCCCATCGACGGCTCGTCGAGCAGCAGCACCTTCGGCTTGGCCATCAGCGCGCGGCCCATTGCGAGCATCTGCTGCTCGCCGCCGCTCATCGTGCCAGCGAGCTGGTTGCGGCGCTCCTTCAAGCGCGGGAAGATCGCGAAGACCTTCTCGATGTCGGCATCGACCTCGTTGTCGTTGCGCACGAAGGCGCCCATCTGCAGGTTCTCGGTGATCGTCATGCGTGTGAAGGTGCCGCGCCCTTCGGGCACCATCACGAGGCCCTGCTTGACCAGATCCCACGGGCCCTGGCCCTTGATGGACTGGCCCATGTACTCGATCTCGCCGGAGGCTGCCGGCTGCGTGCCGGTGATGGCCTTCAGCGTGGTCGTCTTGCCGGCGCCGTTGGCACCGATCAGGCTGACGAGTTCGCCTTCGTTGACCTCGAACGACACGCCCTTCACGGCCTGGATGCCGCCGTAGGCGACCTTCAGCCCGCTGACCTTCAACAATGTTTTTGCCATCGTGTTCTTTCAATGGGCCTTGTGGTCGGCACCGAGGTAAGCCTCGATGACCTTCTCGTTCTTCTGCACATCGGCCGAGGTGCCTTCGGCGATCTGCTTGCCGTAGTCGAGCACGGTGACGCGGTCGCACAGGCCCATCACGAGCTTCACGTCGTGTTCGATCAGCAGAATGGTTCTGCCGTCGTTCCTGATGCGGTCGATCAGCTCACGCAGCACCACCTTCTCGGTCGCGTTCATGCCGGCAGCGGGCTCGTCCAGCGCAATCAGCTTCGGGTCGGTGGCGAGCGCGCGAGCGATTTCGAGCCGGCGCTGGTCGCCATAACTCAGCGTGCGCGCCTTGTACTCGGCGAAGCGACCGATGCCGACGTAGTCGAGCAACTCCTGCGCACGCGCGGCGATCTCGGCTTCTTCCTTCTTGAAGCTCGCGGTGCGGAACACCGCGCCGATCAAGCCCGAGCCGGTGCGCACGTGGCGGCCGACCATGACGTTCTCGAGCGCCGTCATGTCGGAGAACAGGCGGATGTTCTGGAACGTGCGTGCGATGCCCGCTTTCGCGACCTCGTGCACCGCCGTGGGCTTGTAGGGCGCGCCACCGAGTTCGAAGGAACCCGAGTCGGGTGTGTACAAACCGGTCAGCACGTTGAAGAAGGTGGTCTTGCCCGCGCCGTTCGGGCCGATGAGGCCGTAGACCTGGCCTTTGAGGATGGTGATGCCCACGTCGGACAGGGCTTGCAGCCCGCCGAAACGCTTGGAGACGCCGGCGACTTTGAGAACGGTTTCTGCCATGTCGTTCTCCTTACTTCGACACGGGGGCCGGGGCCGCCTTGCCGTGTTCGGGTGATGGCCACAGACCGCGCGGGCGCGCAAGCATGATGCTGATCATCGCCAACGCGATCAGCAACTGGCGCAGGATGGACGCGTCGAGCCGGCCGTCCGTCATCTGTTGCAGCGGGCCAGCGACATAGCGCAGCACCTCGGGCAAGGCCGACAGCATCAGCGCCCCGACGATCACGCCGGGAATGTGGCCGATGCCGCCGAGCACCACCATCGCGACGATGGTGACCGACTCCTGCAAGGAGAAGGACTCGGGCGAGATGAAGCCCTGGAAGGTCGCGAACATCACGCCCGAAACCCCGCCGAAGGTGGCGCCCATGCCGAAGGCGAGCAGCTTCAGGTTGCGCGTGTTGATGCCCATGGCCTTGGCGGCGATCTCGTCTTCGCGGATCGCCATCCACGCGCGCCCGATGCGGCTGCGTTCGAGCCGGTAGCAGACGACGATGCTGAAGATCACCAGGATCAGGAACAGGTAGTAGTAGTTCGTGACCTTGGGGAACTCCATGCCGAACAGGTGGCCGGTCTTGCCCAGGTCGTTGCCGAACACGCTGACGGCGTCGATCGGGCCAACACCCTTCGGGCCGTTCGTGATGTTCACCGGCGCGTCCAGGTTGTTCAGGAACACGCGGATGATTTCGCCGAAGCCGAGCGTGACGATGGCGAGGTAGTCGCCGCGCAGCTTGAGCGTTGGCGCGCCGAGCAGCACACCGGCCGTGGCCGCCACCAGCGCACCGAGCGGAATGACGAGCCACAGCGGCGCGTGCAGGCCGTTCTTGAACATCTCGGCGATGTGCGGAAAGGTGTCGGTCAGTTGCGGCGAGGCGAGCAGGCCGAACATGTAGGCACCGACCGCGTAGAACGCGACGTAACCCAGATCGAGCAAGCCGGCGTAGCCAACCACGATGTTCAGGCCGAGGGCGAGCAGCACGTAGAGCAGCGCGAAATCGAGGATGCGCACCCAGGCGTTGCCGAACTGCTGCGCGATCAGCGGCAGGATCAGGAGGCCCACCGCGGCAATCACGATGACAGCGGTTTTGTTGTCTTTGATGTTCATGGTCAGCTCCTCAAGCCCGGTCCGCCACACGCTCACCGAGCAGGCCCGAAGGCCGCACGGTCAGCACGAGGATGAGCACGATGAAGGCGAAGATGTCGGCGTAGTGGCTGCCGAGCACACCCCCGGTGAGCGCACCGATGTAGCCGGCGCCGAGCGCTTCGATCAGGCCGAGCAACACGCCACCGACCATCGCGCCGGCGAGGTTGCCGATGCCGCCGAACACGGCCGCAGTGAAGGCCTTCAGGCCGGGCAGGAAGCCCATCGTGTGCTGCACCGAACCGTAGTTCGCCGCGTACATCACACCGGCCAGCGCGGCGAGCGCGGCGCCGATGACGAAGGTGGCCGAGATCACCACGTCGGGTTTCACGCCCATCAGGCTGGCCACACGCGGGTTCTCGGCGGTGGCGCGCATCGCGCGGCCGAGCTTGGTCTTGTTGACGAGGTACATCAGGCCCGCCAGCGTGATCGCCGTGACCACCAGGATGATGATCTGCACCGTGTTGATGACGGCGCCGAAGATCTCGAAGGGCTCGCTCGGCAGCAGGATCGGGTAGCTCTTGACGGTCGGCTTCCAGATGATCATCGCGAGCGTCTGCAGCAGCAGGCTCATGCCCATCGCGGTGATCAGCGGCGCCAGGCGCGGTGCGGTGCGCAGCGGACGGTACGCGATCTTCTCGATGCTGAAATTGAGAACCGAGCACACGATGATCGCGGCGATCAACGAGATCAGCAGCAGGGCCCAGCCGGGCAAGCCCGAACCGGCGAGCCAGCTCACGACCGTCCAACTCGTCAAGGCCCCCACCATCAGCACTTCGCCGTGCGCGAAGTTGATCAGGTTGATGATGCCGTAGACCATCGTGTAGCCGAGTGCCACGAGCGCGTACACGCTCCCGAGCACCAGACCGTTGATGATCTGCTGGATGAAAGTCTCCATCTGGGGAATCTCCTGCGTTATGAATCGGGCCGCCTTTGTGGCGCTTTTGTGGCTTAGGCGGCGGCCTCGGTGGTGCGGTCCATTCGATCCGCTCCGACCGTGTCCCAGTGCTTAGCAAAAAGCCGGCCGCCCCGTGTTGAGCGGCTTGTATGCAGACGGCGTGTGCCAAGCGACCGGGTCCCGGTCGAGGCGGATTCTAGGCGCACCCTTCCAGTGCAGATGCGCGGACTTCCCCGGGGCTGCGCCGAACTTGGTTCGGTCCGCGCAGCCGACTACCGGCCCTTCTTCGCGGCCTCGTTGAGGCGGCGCAACTCGTCCAGGCGCTCGCCGATGCGAATTTCCAGGCCGCGCGCCACCGGCTCGTAGAAGCGCGGTGCGGCCATGCCTTCGGGCCAGTAGGACTCGCCGGCCGCGAAGCCGCCTTCTTCGTCGTGGGCGTAGCGGTAGCCCTTGCCGTAGTCGAGGTTCTTCATCAACTTTGTCGGCGCGTTGCGCAGGTGCAGCGGCACGGGGCGTGTGCCGTCTTGTGCGATGTGGGCCTTGGCCGCCTTGAAGGCGGTGTAGACGGCATTGCTCTTCGGCGCCATCGCCAGGTAGACGACAGCTTGCGCCAGGGTCAGCTCACCTTCGGGCGAACCCAGGCGCTCGTAAGTCTCGGCCGCGTCGAGCGCCAGGCGCAGCGCGCGCGGGTCGGCCAGGCCGATGTCTTCACTCGCCATGCGCACCAGGCGGCGCGCGGCGTAGCGTGGGTCCACGCCACCATCGAGCATGCGCAGGAACCAGTACAAGGCCGCATCCGGGTCGCTGCCACGCACGGCCTTGTGCAGGGCCGAGATGGTGTCGTAGAACTGCTCGCCGCCCTTGTCGTAGCGGCGCAGCTGTTCGCCGAGCGATTGTTCGAGCATCGGCTCGTCGATCAGCGGCGCGCCGGGGTTCATCGCGACCAGGTTCTCGTAGGCGTTGAGCAAGCGGCGCGCATCGCCATCGGCGTAGCCGATCAGACGCAGCGCAGCCGGCTCGGCCAGCTCGGGCGCGCCCAACAACTCGCGCGCACGCGCCAGCAAGGCGCGCATGTCCTCGTCGCTCAGGCTCTTGAGCACGTGCACGGTCGCGCGCGACAAGAGCGCCGAATTGACCTCGAAGGACGGGTTCTCGGTCGTCGCGCCGATGAAGGTGAACAGGCCCGACTCCACGTGCGGCAGAAAGGCGTCCTGCTGGCTCTTGTTGAAGCGGTGCACCTCGTCGACGAAGACAACGGTGCGGCGGCCTTGCGGTTGCACGGAGAGCGCACGCTCCACGGCCTCGCGGATGTCCTTCACCCCGCCGAGCACGGCCGAGATGGCGATGAACTGGGCATCGAAGGCATCGGCCATCAGACGCGCGAGCGTGGTCTTGCCGACACCCGGCGGGCCCCACAGGATCATCGAATGCAGGCGGCCCGATTCGAAGGCCGCGCGCACGGGCTTGCCGGGGCCGAGCAGGTGCTGCTGACCGATCACCTGGGCCAGCGTGGTGGGGCGCAGGCGCTCGGCCAGCGGCGCAGCAGCGGAGGGTTCGTCCAGGGGCAGGGGCAGCGACGACATGCGGGAATTGTCGCAGTCCGGGCGTGTGCGCTCGCCAGTAGCACGCCGGCGCTCAAGATGAGCGGCGCATTGCCGAAACACCTGTGGC
The DNA here is from genome assembly GCA_025361845.1 of Rhizobacter sp. Taxonomy (GTDB): domain Bacteria; phylum Pseudomonadota; class Gammaproteobacteria; order Burkholderiales; family Burkholderiaceae_C; genus JANYJL01. The sequence continues at coordinate 3,421 of JANYJL010000012.1, read as the reverse complement.
GGAACTCCGACGCGCCCCGCCGCATCGCGGCCCGGCACCCGACCTGACACCCCCACCCGGACATGGCATGAACCCGAACAAAGTCTCGACACGCCTGAGCCTGCTCGTCGGTGCGCTGATCGGCATGCTGGTCGTGCTGGGTGGCTTGGGCCTGTACGGGATTGGGCAGTCGAACGCATCGCTGAAAACCGTCTACGAGAACCGCACAGTTCCGATCGCACAACTGGCCGAAGTCCAGTACCTGATGTTGAGCAACCAGTTTGCGTTGTCCATCGCCGCCAGCAACCCGTCGCCCGACGTGATCGAGCTGCAAACCGCGCTCATCGACGCCAATGTCGCCAAGATCACGAAGAGCTGGACAGCCTACATGCGCACCGTGCTGACACCGGAGGAGGCGCAGGCCGCGAAAATCGTCGGCGAGCACCGGACGCGCCTGGTCTCGGAGGCGCTGCAACCCGCGATCGAGGCGCTGCGCGGTTCGAACGTCACCGAGGCACGGCGACTTGCGCGCGAGGTGGCGCCCGCACTCTACGAACCCACACGGGCGAGCATGGCGCACCTGCTGACGCTGCAAGTCGAGGTGGCCAGCCAGGAGAACACGGAGGCCGTGGCGCGCTATGGGCGAATCAGGGCAGCGATCCTGCTGGCGATCGCGCTGGGCATCGCCTTTGCAGCCCTGTACGGTACCTGGATGACGCGCAGCCTGGTGCGTTCGCTCGGTGCCGAACCACAGACCGTGAAGCTGGCGGCAGAAGCGGTTGCCGCGGGCGATCTGTCCCAGACGATTGCGCTGCGCTCCGGTGACGCCGACAGTGTGATGGCGACCATGAAGAAAATGCGCGATACCCTCGCCTCCGCCGTGGCCGCGGTGCGCCAGAACGCTACCAGCGTGGCCAACGCCAGCATGGAGATTGCGCAAGGCAACAGCAACCTGTCGCAGCGTACCGAACAACAGGCCGGCGCGCTGGCACAAACCACCTCGTCGATGGAGCGCCTGGGCAGCACGGTGCGCCAGAACGCCGACAGCGCTCGCCAGGCCAACCAACTCGCGCTCGGCGCCTCAAGCATCGCCCAACAAGGCGGCGAAGTCGTCGGCCAGGTGGTCGACACCATGCGCAACATCAGCGACAGCTCGAAGAAGATCGCCGACATCATCGGCACCATCGACGGCATCGCCTTCCAGACCAACATCCTGGCGCTGAACGCCGCCGTCGAGGCGGCCCGCGCCGGCGAGCAAGGCCGCGGCTTTGCCGTGGTGGCCAGCGAGGTGCGCAGCCTGGCGCAACGCAGCGCCGAAGCGGCCAAGGACATCAAGGCGCTGATCAGCGCCAGTGTCGAGCGGGTCGATCAGGGTTCGGCCCTGGTAGACCGGGCGGGCGCCACGATGACCGAGGTGGTCACCGCGATCCGCCGGGTCACGGACATCATGGGCGAAATCAGTGCGGCCAGCAGCGAACAGGCGGCGAGCGTCACGCAGGTCGGGCAAGCCATATCGCAGATGGACCGTGCGACCGAACAAAACGCCAGACTGGTCGAGCAGAGCGCTGCTGCAGCCGACAACCTTCGCGTGCAGGCCGCACAACTGGTGCAGGCAGTGGCGGTGTTCAGGCTCGAACAGACCCCCGACCATCCCGGCGAGCACCCAGCAGCGTTGGCCGCATCCGCAGCCCGCGCGGCCCCTTTTCCAGTGAGCCGCTCCCCAGCGCCGGGCAGCGAAGACCGCCGCGGCCCGAACCGGGCGAAAAACGTGAGCCGCTTGCCGGCCAAGGCCGCGCCGGTATTGTCGACAGCGTCGCTGGCCAGCATGCCCCAGACGGGCAGCGGAGAGTGGGAATCCTTCTGACAGCGCGGGGCCACTGAGGGCCCTAAGGGCTCACTGCTCGATCACGTCGGCGCCCTTCGGCACCGTGAAGCGGAACACCTCGGCGCCGAGCGCCGGGTTGGCAACCCAGTTGCTGAACTGCAGGGCGGAGCGCTGACCGAAGCTGTCGGTGATCTCGACCGCTGCCAGATCCTTGCCGCGAAAGCCGACGTTCAGCGACTGGAAGGCACCGTCCTTCTGCTTCGGCGTGGCGGCCACCCAGTCGATGCCGTCTTTCGCCGGCAGCGGCGCGAGCATGAAATCGGTGTCGAGCGAGGCGCCTGCCAGCAGCGCGGCGGGTGTAGCGCCCAAGGCCGCACCGAGCTTGCGGGAGCTGACCTGGTTCAGATCAGCGTCGTAGATCCAGACCTTCACCCCGTCACCCACGATCACCTGTTCGAAGGGCTTCGTGTACGTGAAACGAAAGCGGTTCGGGCGCGAGAACTCGAAGCTGCCGCCGGACGTCTTCTTCTTTGCACCATCGGGCGAGGTCACAGTCTGGGTGAAGGCGGCGCGGCCGGTCTTCACGTCACGGACGAAATCTTGCAGCGTCTGAACCGAATCGGCCCAGGTGGTGAACGAAGCGAAGGTGAACAGCGCAGCGACGAGGAGCTTTTTCATTCAACGCGGGCCGGGACGATGATGTCGCGGTTGCCGTTGGTGGCCATGCTGGATACGAGCCCGGATTTCTCCATTTGTTCCAGCAAACGCGCCGCGCGGTTGTAGCCGATGCGCAAATGGCGCTGCACCAGCGAGATCGACGCTCGGCGGTGTTGCAGCACGATGCCCACGGCCTGGTCGTACATCGGATCGGCTTCTCCGGCGGGGCCGCCATCGGCCGCAGCTCCTCCGCCCTCCTCGTCCAGCGTGCCGCCTTCGAGAATGCCGTCGATGTAGTTCGGCTCGCCCTGGCTCTTCAGGTAGCTGACGACGCGGTGCACTTCGTCGTCGCTGACAAAGGCGCCGTGCACGCGGATCGGCAGGCCGGTGCCCGAGGGCATGTAGAGCATGTCGCCCATGCCGAGCAAGGCTTCCGCGCCCATCTGGTCGAGGATCGTGCGGCTGTCGATCTTGCTGCTGACCTGGAAGGACAGGCGCGTCGGAATGTTGGCCTTGATGAGGCCGGTGATCACGTCCACGCTCGGCCGCTGCGTGGCAAGGATCAGGTGAATGCCCGAAGCGCGCGCCTTCTGCGCGAGGCGCGCGATCAGCTCCTCGATCTTCTTGCCGACGACCATCATCAGGTCGGCCAGTTCGTCGATCACGATCACCACAAACGGCAGGCGCTCCAGTGGCTCGGGCGCTTCGGGCGTCAGGCTGAAGGGGTTGGGCAGCATCTCGCCGCGCTCCTTCGCGTCGTCGATCTTCTTGTTGTAGCTGCCCAGGCCGCGCACGCCCATCTTGCTCATCAGCTTGTAGCGGCGCTCCATTTCGCCGACACCCCAATTGAGCGCGTTGGCGGCCTGCTTCATGTCGGTGACAACCGGGCACAGCAGATGCGGGATGCCTTCGTAGACGCTCATCTCCAGCATCTTCGGGTCGATCAGGATCAGGCGCACA
>JANYJL010000356.1 GCA_025361845.1 Rhizobacter sp. | reverse complement strand
GCCAAACGCACCCAGGTCTGGCTTTGCCGGCCGATGCGCGGGCTGCCGTCGCGCTGGAACTCGGTCATCGCGGTCGCGAAGTCGCGGCCATACGTGGTGATCACGATGTTTGCGAGGCGGCGCGCCAGGCCGGTGGCGGGGCGGCCAGCGCGGAAGGCGCGGATCGCGTCGATGCCGATCAGGTTCTCGGCGACGCCATAACGCACGGTCGCGTCCGATGCCCAGAACAGTTCGTCGAGCACGTCGATCTTGTTGTTCACGAGCGCGTCTTCGTAGCGATCGAACACGGCCCGCATCTCGGCGAGCACCTCGGGCAGGTTGATCTCGACAGCCATCACAGTGCCCCCAGAAAAGCGCGCCAGCCGCCGAAGGCCGTGATGTCGCGTGCGCCGTAGAGCGCCTGCGCTTCGCAGACGAAGCCGTGCACGCTGCGGCCATCGGCGAGCGTCACGCTGCCCAGGCCAAGCGGTGCCGGGATCAGGGCTAGGAAGGAACCGACCTCGGCCAGCGGCAGGTCCCAGACCTCGACGGCGATGGCGGCACCCTCGCCCGAGGCCACGCGCTGCAGGCCGGGCTTGGGTGGCGTGGTGCCGGGCAGGGCGTAGAGGCGGTAGCTCGGCGCGGTGTGCGTGGCGTCACGCAGCGTGGCGCCGCGCTCGGTGAGCTGGCCGTTCAGCGGCAGGCCGCTGAGGTGCGCGCCGACCACGGCGATCGGCAGCGTGGCCTGGCTCTGCGGCCATGCTGCCGGCGGCTCATTCGAACCCTCGCCGAGCGCGCGGCCCGTGGCGCCCAGCGGCAGCCGCAGGCTCGCTTCCCAGCCCAGGCCGAAGCGCGCCAGCGCTGCATCGGCCGCGCCCGGCGCGATGAAGGTGACACCGAACGGCAGGCCGCTCTGCGTGAAGCCGGCCGGCAGCGCGAGCGCGCACCAGCCGAGCAGGTTGACGAAGTTCGTGTAGGTGCCCAGCAGGGCGTTTGCACCCAGCGGGTCGGCGTCGATGTCGCTGTGTTTCGGGTGCGCGGGGGCGGTGGGCACCATCAACAGATCGACGTCGTTCCACAACGCTGCGGTATCGCGCTGCGCATCACGCAAGGCGTATTGCGCGCGGAAGGCATCGGTCGCGTCGAACTGGTTGGCGACCTCGATGACGCTGCGCACCGTGGGGTCGAAGGCGCCCGGGTCGCGTTCGAGCAAGGCCTGAACCACGGTGTGGCGCTCGGCCACCCAGGGGCCGCTGTAGAGCAGCTTGGCAACGGCGAACAAGGGTGCGAAATCGATCGGCACAAGCGTGTGGCCGAGCGCGCGCGCTTGCGCCAGCGCGTGGTCGAAGCAGGGCGCATAACCCGCGTCGCCACCGAACAGCGGTGCCATCGGCACGCCGATGCGCAAGGCCGCTTTCGGCTGCGCCGCGCCGAGGCGGAAGGCGCTGTAGGCATCACTCGCGTCCGGCCCTTCGATCACAGACAGCACCTCGGCTGCATCGGCCACGGTCAGCGCAAACACCGAGATGCAATCGAGGCTGCGGCAGGCCGGCACCACGCCTGAACTGCTCACGCGGCCCGGCGTGGGCTTGAGCCCGACGAGGTTGTTGAAACCTGCGGGCACACGGCCCGAGCCGGCGGTGTCGGTACCCAGCGCGAAGGCCACGTCGCCACGCGAAACGGCGACTGCCGAGCCCGAACTCGACCCGCCGCTGATGCGCTCGGCCGCGAAGGTGCTGCTCGGCCGGCCGTAGGGCGAACGTGCGCCGACCAGGCCGGTGGCGAACTGGTCGAGGTTCGTCTTGCCCATGCACACCGCGCCGGCCGCCAGCAGGCGGGCCACGGCGTGGGCATCGCTCATCGCCAGGCGTTCGAAGGCGGGGCATGCGGCCGTGGTCGAGAGGCCGGCGACGTCGATGTTGTCCTTCACCGCGAAAGGCACGCCGAACAGCGGCAGGGCGCGCAAGGCGGAGGCGCGGTCCGGGTGCAGGGCGACACGCTGTTCGAGCGCGGCGATGCGGGCTTCCAGTTCCGCCGGGCTGGTGAGGGTGATCCAGGCCTCGGGTGGGCTGTCGCTGTGCAAGCGCTGGTTCAATGCATGCAGGAGTTGCGCGGGCGATGCGCCTTCGCGGTAAGCGCGCCGCCAATCGGGCAGCGTGAGCGGTGGGGTCGGGGCCATGTCTCGTCGTGGTGCGCGCATTGGTATACCAACGAGTGCACCGCACGATTCATGCCCGGCACCTCGCCAGCGAACCCGAGATCACGAGGCCGGCGCGGACCTCGACGGCCACTGGCTTGCGAGCGTGATTGCTGCGTGCGCGTCGCAGGCGCCACCGTCCGCGCCGACCGTTTTCCACAGTGCCGGATCGACGTTGAACGGATGGCCGCCCACCAAGACGCGCAGTCGGGCGCAACGCACATCGGCGCGGACCGTCTCGATCAGATCCTGCACCGCGCGCAGGTGACAACCCATCGTGGCCGAGATGGCCAGCACCTCGGCCGACCTGTCGATCACTGCCTGCACGACGGCCGCGTGCGGCGTGTTCGCGCCAAAACGCGCCACCGTCTGCGGCTGTTTTTCGATGGGTGCTTTACAGCGCCGCGCGCGGCCAGAACAATGTTCTGCAACGAGACGAGACCACTCACTGATGCCTGCGCACCCCAGTCCGACCGATCCGGTGGCCCAAGACCTGATGCCGCACTCGCCGCCGCCGCTGGACCCCGAGGCCTGCTGCGGCCAGGACTGCGACCCCTGCGTGCTGGAGTTGCAGTCCGCTGCGCTGGACCGCTACCGCGCCGAACTGGCAGCGTGGCAGGCGCGCCAGGGCGATCTGGTCAAGCCTGCGCCAAAGCCGCCTTGAGGAACCCGATCGACGCCGCGAAAGCCGCGTCGGTGGCTTCAGGGTCGAAGCGCGGACCCTCGTCTCGCATGAACGCATGTTCGGCGGGGTAGATCCGATGTTCGAAACGCACCCCGGATGCGTGCAAGGCGCCCTCGATCGTGGCGCGGCCGGCGGCGGGAATGTGCGGGTCGTTTTCGCCCCAGACCAGCAACAGTCGGCCCTTGATTTCGGCCGCGCGTTGCAGCGATCCCGCATCGTCGTCGCTGCCGAGCTTTCCGTTGTGAACTCCGGTCGGGTAGAAGCAGACGCTGGCCTTGACCTCGGGCCGCAGCGCGGCGCGGAAGGCCAGGTGGCCGCCGAGGCAAAACCCAGCCGCACCGAGCCGAGACGGGTCGACCGACGGATGCCTCGCCAGGTGGTCGAGCGCCAGACGGCAGTCTTCATCGAAGTGCGCCACCGGCGTGCGTGCCGCGCCTTCCATGCCGCGCGTGCGGCCGGCATCGTCGAACGGAATCACGCTGCCCGGCGGCTCGCTGCGGCGGTAGATCTCGGGCGCCAGCACCGTGAACCCGTGGCCCGCCAAGCGCACGCAGGAGCGAAGCATCGGGCCGGTGAGCTGGAAGATGTCGGAGAAGAACACGATGCCCGGATAGCGGCCGGGTGCCTGCGGCCGCGCCGAGAAGCAGCGGATGAAGGAATCACTGGCGGGCAGGTCGAGGTGTTCGGTGTGGACGATCATGACAGCATCCGCATATGTGAGTTTACATAATATACATCAGCGCGCATTTTGAGCACCGGTACGTGGCTAAAGCCAAGGGCTCCCGCAAGTACCGCAACGGCGATCAGGATGGACGTGAACGCGCCGCCAGCTTGAGTAGATCGAGCTTTTCCCAGAGCCTTGACCTGGCGCCACACGTGAGCTCGCGCCTCCGCTTCGCTCATGCCCGCGACCTCGCATAGGGTGGCCTGAACCTCGATTGGGCACGGTCTGATTCCGCTGTGCCAGTCGTTCATTCGGTGAACGCTTATGTTCATCGAACGCGCAAGCGCTGACCGAGATGGGTATTTTTTCGCGGCTTCGTCAATGAGGGTTTTCGTGTCCATGCGTGTGACTCCGTTTAGGAGATAGACTCGGCTCGTGGCTCCGGATTGGAGTCACGACCCCCCGGGGTGGTAATCGTACCCCGCCATGGAGTCAGCCATGACCATCAGAATCAGCATCGCATCTCCCGCTACCCGCAACATGGCCGGTATCGGCAAGACCAGCGGCAAGCCCTACGACCTCAACTTTCAAGCCGGCTACGCCCACGTCATTGACCGCGACGGCGTGTCCGCCCCGTACCCCGAGAAGTTCGAGTTCATTCTCGACAAAGGCCAGCAGCCCTACGCACCCGGCGACTACACCGTGTCCCCCTCGGCCTTCTACGTGAAGGACGGCAATCTTGTCCTGTCGGCCGGTCGGCTGACTCCGGTCAAGCCGCGCGCAGCGGCCTGAGGGGGACACCCTCATGAGCTCGACCTTTCTTGAAGCTCAACACGCCGCAGAAATCGCAGTCGCAGGCATGGCCCTGCGTGCGCTCTTTGCCCGTGAAGTCCAGGACGACCCGACTGTCGTATCCCTGGCCGTCCGCCTCTCGGCTGACGCCATTCCCGGCCTTACCGTCATCGAGGTCGAAAGCCTCAACGCCAGCGGCATGGCCGTAGCGGGGTGGTCGCTCTGATGGGCGCGAGGGCCGATCTGCGTTTCGGCTTCCAGTGCGACGGAGACTGGCCGCACGACGCCGGTAGCGTCGAGTTGACGCTCCTTCGCGTCGATCCCGTCTTTGCCCACGCGGCGCACCTTCAAGACGATGCCGGCAAGGTCACTCCCGCCCGCGCCCGAAGCAATCGCGCGGCGCTCGAAGCGCGCGAAGCGCGCGGGCTTGTCTCAGTTCCAACAAGTGGGAACGCCACCTTGTTGGGTCAAGAAAAATCCTTCGTGCAGCGCTCTGACCTTGTCGAAGAGCTGCAGGCGTTCGAGGTTGACAAGCAAGCCCGAAGGCTGGCGATGCTCCGCATGAACGTCGGCTTCGGTGCCCGCGCACATGCGGTGAGCGAGAAGGGGCACCGCACGGATGTAGCGTGGATGGTCACGCTCACCTACCGTGGCGACAACTCGGACTGGGCGGCGAGGCATCTGAGCGATGCGCTGCACGGCTTCCGCCTGTGGTGCGGCCGTCGTCGGATCACCGTCCGGTACGTCTGGGTTGCCGAGCTTCAAAAGCGCGGCGTCATTCACTACCACTTGGCTATCTGGCTCCCGCGCGGCATCCGCATGCCGAAGTGGGATGTTCGGTTGCGGTCTAGCAAAAGCCCGTGGTGGCCCCACGGCATGGCGAATCGAATCCTCGCCAAGCACGCCACCGCGTACCTCATGAAATACCTTTCCAAAGGAAGCGACTATGGGCAACTTCCCCGGGGCGCTCGTGCATACGGCGTCGGTGGGTTGGATCACTCTTTGCGTCGCGCTCGTCGCTGGCTGGGCCTGCCTTCGTTTGTGCAAGGCAACTCTTCAATCCTCGACCAATGGCGAAGGGCAGTCGGCGGCGGCTGGATTGATCCTTGCGGCGAGTGGTTTCGGTCTGAGTTCGAGACAGCGTTCATCGCTGGTAAGCGAATGCTCTCGCGTGTTGTCACGCACGCCAGAACGATCCAAGCGGCCGGTCCGTTCTCATGGATCACCGACCGAGCGACAGCTCTTGCTCTGGCGTGAAGGGAGCTTCTGATGCTCGCCCTGGTCTTCCTCGCAGGCTGGCTCTGGTTCGCAGACCAGCCGCTTTGCGACATCCCCACGAACATGATCCAGGCGCAGCAATGTCAGGTGATCACAGAACAGCGCGCTCGCGCTGCATGGCAATGAGCCCGTCCGGCCCTACGGACTGGCGCGTGCACTCCATCGAGCGCGTGCAGCGCTTCGTCCTCGTGCTTTTCGTCATCTGCCTGTGCGGCTTCGCTGCGTCCGTGGCACACGCAGCCGTCGGCCTCCGCTCCGATTGCGGCTCCACGTTCTGGGATGTGACTTGGTTCGATGACAGCGGCTCCTCGGGCACGCCAAGCTACTTCTGGAGTTTCATGCCACACCTGAACGCCGGCCTGGACCCGTGCGGCGCCGTGTCCATGTTCCCGACCATTGCCCTTCCGTCCGACCTGTCTTGCGTCAGGCTGAGCGACGGCGCCGCGAAGCTCTACGAATCGTCCGGCTCCTTCCACGCAGACATGAGCCAGTTTGGTTGTGCCCCGTCCGTCTCACCTGCGGCCAGCGGCGCCATCTCCGTAGCGGTCCCGGCGACCGGCAGCCTCGACGTTCAAGGCACGCTCATCGCAATCGGCTTCGTCGTCTCGATGGGCCTCGGCTACGTCGGAGGGCGCCAGCGATGACCCTCGGCCTTCTCGTCGCCGCCAAGTTCTTCGTAGCCTGGGCCATCGGATACACGGCCGGCGCCGTCCAAACGACCTTCAAGCGCATCGGCGAACAGATTTGAGGCAAGCCGCGCGGCCTCTCCAACGCGCGGCAATCGAAAGGACCTTCGCATGAAGTTCAGCAAGCAAACCGTCGCCGGCCTCGTGCTGGCCCCCCTGGCTCTCCTGGCCACCTCGGCGCACGCCGCCATCGACCCCGCCGTCGATGCAGCGTTCACGTCGATGCAGACCGACTCCCTCGCCATGATCGGCAAGGGCTGGCCGATCCTTGCCGCGATCACCGTCGCGTTCATCGGCGTGAAAATCTTCAAGCGCGTCGCTGGCAAGGTCTAAGCACCGTCCCAGACCCTCGCGGGGCGTGCCCCGCTTGGGTCTGTGTCGAACCCGGTCCAACCCATGAACATGCGCACCGCGCTCCTGCTCTTCGTAGGCGTTCCCTGCGCCTTCTTCCTGCTCGGCATCGCGAGCGGCAACGCGCGCGCCGACGTCACCACTACCCAGGCCGTCGCCCCCACGTACAGCTACTCGGGCACTGGCGGCACCGTCAACCCGTCCCCCATCCGCGCCGGCGCCGTCGGATCGGGCATGACCGACTTCGAGCGCCTGCTCCAGAAGCCCACCGGCTCCCTCGGCCCTGCCCCGAGCGGCGTAGAGGATGCGGTGATCGTTCGCGACACAGTGCGCCCCGTCGTCGGCGGAAAGGCCGTGCCCATGAGCGTGGTCCGCGCGTTGCCGCTGGCAGCCATCGCCGGCGCCGTCGCTCGCGCCGCTCCCTACGTCGGCATCGCACTCGCCATCAAAGACATATGGGACGCCAATCGAGTTCGCCCCGATAAAGCGAACGTCGGCCAAGCCGAGCGAGACGCCGGCGCAGCCCAACGCGTAGAGCTCATGTGGACGTACGGCGGGAGCGCTGACCCATACCCCACCGCCGGCGCCGCCTGCGCAGCATTCGCAGCCCACGAAGCGATCACCACTCCCGGCTACACCATCTCCGTTCTCGGCGTAACCATGTTCGGCGCCGTCACCGCGCAGTGCAGGGCAGGACGCACGCCCAGCGGCCCCTTCGAGAACCCGTTTGGTCTGGTCGTTGGACCGCCGGCCACCGAGACGATCACGAACAGCATGAGCGCTGCACCGACGCTAGCCTGCGCACCCACCTGGGACGAAGCTACGAGCACCGACACCGGCCCGCGCGGTGGCGTCATGCGCGACGGCAAGTGCCCGACCGGCCGCTACACGGGAGCGCCCTTCCCGTCGCTGAAAGACATCTTCCAAGGCGACCCCGCAACCGCGAACAAAGCGCCCGAGATTCTGCAAGACGCCATGACAAAGGGCGGCGAAGACTTCACCACCGACGCCAAGCCCCTGGTCGGCTCGCTCACCGGCCCGGCGCAGTCCACCGGCACTCCCACTACCACCACCACCACCGGCCCCGCGTCGCCATCGAACCCGACCGGCACCAGCACCACCACCTCGACCCCGGTCAATAACCTTACCTACACCACGAACAACTACAGCACGGCAACCACTACCGTGACCGTCGCCGGCGACACAACCACCGTCACCAGCGCACCGGCAGACAAGGTCGAGGTCTGCGGCCTCCCCGGCAAGCCCGCCTGCCTCATCGACGAAACCGGCACGCCCACGAGGTCCGGCCTCGAAACCGAAGCAGACAAGGTAGACCCACCCAGCAAGCCCCCGAGCATCGGCCTCGACGCCGCCGGGCACGCCGCAAGCGCGCTCTCCTGGATATGGGGCTTCTCGCTCCCTACCGGCGTCTGCGAAACCTTCGACGTGACCTCTCCGACAGCCCCGACCATTCCCGCCATCGTCGACATCTGTTCGAGCCCCTACGCGCTGATCTGGCGCCAGCTGCTCGCGTGGTTCGCCTACGTCATCGCCGGCCTCTACATCTGGCGCTCTGCAACCGCCGCCGTCGGCACATCAAAGGTCTGACATGCCAATCCTCGCTGCTCTGCTCGTCTCCTGCTTCACCGGCATCGCCGAGGTTTTCGCGCGCTACGTCTCGCGTCGCGTCGCGGCGGCCGTAGCTGGCGTCGCTCTCATGGCGGCACTCACCGGCGCGCTGTTCACCGCCCTGTCGCTGCTCGTCGCCGGCCTCGTCACCGCGCTGCCCACCGGCCACGGCGTCGCCACCGGCCTCTGGCTCGCCATTCCCGACAACGGCCCCGCAGTCGTGGCGGCCTGCATTGCTTGTGACGTCGCGATCAGCGTGTACCGCCTGAACGTCGCGAATGTGCTGTTCAGCATCCCTAGCGCCTGATGGCCGTCTACCTCGTCACCGGCAAGCTCGGCGCCGGCAAGACCCTGGCAATGGTCGGTCGCATGCGCGACTACCTCGCGTCCGGCAAACCCGTCGCCTCGAACGTAGACATCGACCTCCGAAAGCTCTGTCGCAAGCCACCGGCCGCGCCCATCGTCCGGCTACCGGACCGACCCGGCGCATACGATTTGGCCTGCTTGGGAATCGTGCACAGCACCGGCCGCGAAGAGATGAACGGGATGCTGCTGCTCGATGAATGCGGCACGTTCTTGAACTCGCGGGAGTGGAGCGACAAGGGCCGGCAGGGCGTGATCGAGTGGCTGCTTCACAGTCGCAAACTCGGGTGGGATGTGTTCCTCATCATTCAAGCCGCGACCCTGCTCGACAAGCAAATTCGCGATGCGCTGGTCGAGTACTCCGTCGTCTGCCGGCGCATGGATCGGCTGAAGATTCCCGTCATCGGCCCGATGGTGTCCACCCTTACCAGCGGCCTCGTTAAAGGGACGATGCCTAAGGTCCACGTCGCGACGGTTCGCTACGGCATGGGCGCCGCGTCCATGCACGCCGATACGTGGTTCTACCGCGGGGCCGAGCTGTACGGCGCGTACTCCACCACTCAGGTTATTTCCGAGAGCTCGCCCGGCATGCACTCCCTCGTGTGGTACGCGACCGATGCGGAGCGGGCGAAGTGGAAACCCGCTCCGAAGCCGAAGCTGCCAGCCATCGCGCGGCTGCGAGACCTCCCGCGCACGGCGGCCTGGGTGCAGGCTGCACGCATCGTGGCGGCAATGCCTTCGAGCGCATAGACCCCGCCCCAGGCTGCCCGCGCAGCGGGTGGCCTGGGGTGGGTCGCGTGCGCGACCTGGCGGCCGGCCTGACGTGCCGTCGCCCCGATGGCGCCGGCGCGGCGTGTCTCGCGGCCGTGCAGGCCGGCGCCGCTGCAAGCCCGTGAGCGGGGAACCCGCGTCGGACTCCTTGCCGCCCCGACCATCATGGCGACAGCACCTATTTCCGCCACGGTGCCCCTCCGCGAGCGCCGACAAGTGCGGTACGCTGTCGGTCCTTCGTGCCACTGCAAAGCAAATGTCTCTCGACGACCGCGACTACTACAGAAAAGCACTTGATCGTGCCGAAGACAAGCCATCGGCATTGCGTCCGTTCCTTGCAAGACATCCAACGATCAAGTTTCGCAAGCACGTGCCAGCCTGGATCATCATCCTCGCTTGGATTGTTCTCGCAGCCCTCGTCTACGTTGCAGTCAAGCACTTCACGCACCGCTGAAGTTTCCACAACGTCAAGCATCAAGCGGTTGACAGTTGCGGCGTTATGCGCAGTGCTGACCTTCTATACATCAGCGCGCATTTTGGGAACTCCACGCGCACACAATCGTGTCATGAAACACCTCCTCATCCTGACCCTGCTGGCCGCCGCCTTCACCGTCCACGCCGAGCGCGTGGGCGAAGTCGATACCGTGTTCAAGCTCATCGGCCCCGACCACAAAATCGTTGTCGATGCCTATGACGACCCCGACGTCAAGGGGATCACCTGCTACGTGTCGCGCGCGAAGACCGGCGGCATCAAGGGCGGGCTCGGGCTGGCTGAAGACAAGGCCGAAGCATCGATAGCCTGCCGGCAGACGGGGCCGATCTCGTTTCCCAAGCCGCTCAAACAGGAGGCCGAGATGTTCAGCGAGCGGATCTCGCTGGTTTTCAAGCGCTTGCGCGTGGTGCGCATGGTGGATGCGGCACGCAATACGCTGGTCTACCTCACCTACTCGGACCGGGTCATTGAAGGCTCACCCCAGAACAGCGTGACCGCCGTGCCGGTGGATCGGGCCATCCCCATTCCGCTGCGTTAGGGTGCGTTTGTCGTCAGAGCCAGAACCAGATGCGGCGCAGCCAGGCGGGTGCGCGGTCGGGCCGGGGGCGATAGAGCTGGCGGAAGGTGGATGGCATGGTCAGATCTCCTTGGATTGAAACTGTACGCGCATCCAGCACTGTATGCAAGACCAGCTGCGATCATCGCAGGCTGACGTCCTCACTTTCCAGAACGGAGATCCGCCCATGCGACCGAACCGCCTTGTCGTCCTTTCGGCCACCCTCGCCTTGTCCTTGTCCGTGCCTTTGTGTGCTCGGGCCCAGCCTGACCCACTGAAGACGGCCGCCGCCGAGGCCGGTGCCGTGACCACGGCGACCGGCCTGGTCTATCGCTCGCTGAAGGAGGGTACGGGGCCCAGCCCAACAGCCGCAGACACGGTGAAGGTGCACTACCGCGGTACCTTGACCGATGGCAAGGAGTTCGACAGCTCGATCCAGCGAGGGCAGCCGGCGGAGTTTCCGCTCGGCCGAGTGATCAAGTGCTGGACCGAAGGTGTGCAGCGCATGAAGGTCGGCGGCAAAGCCAAGCTGACCTGTCCCGCGGCGATCGCCTACGGCGAGCGCGGCACTCCGGGCGGGCCCATTCCGCCGAACGCTACGTTGGTCTTCGAAGTCGAGCTGCTGGGCGTCGGAGGCAAGTAGCCACCACCGTCCGGCTCGACGCTGACTTGCTCACTTGTCGGTACCATCTCCGCGGATCTCGGCCGCGGCGCGCTCCAGGATCTGGGCGATGCGGCGCTGTTCGGCGACCGTCGCACCCGACTTCTCGATCAGCGCGGATTTCAGGCTGCGGCGCGCGGCGCGCACTTCGGGTTCGCCTTCCGGGCGCCGCCCGCGTCCGCGGCCACCGAAGGCTTGCGGCGAGTCGAAATCGGCCGCGTCGTCGGCCGTGCCCTGCCCGCCCATCGCGCTGCGCATCTCGTCCATGCGCTTGCCGATGTAGGCGAGCTGTTCGAGCAGGGCGTCGACATTCGCGCGCTGGCCTTCTAAGTGAGTGAGGCCGGCGTCGGTGATGCTGTAGAGCTTGCGGGCGCCTTGCACCTCGACGCTGGCGTGGCCGATCTCCTCGAGGTAGGTCAACGCCGGGTAGACCATGCCGGGGCTGGGCGCGTAGTAGCCGTTGGAGCGTTCGTCGAGGGCCTTGATGAGCTCATAACCGTGGCTCGGGCGCTCGGCCAGCAGCGCGAGCAGCAGCAGTTGCAGATCGGCCGAGCCGAGCTTGCGGCCGCGGTTCAGGCCGTCGAAGCCGGCACCGCGCGGGTCGCCCGGGAAGCCGTGCCGACCGCCGAAGCCCGCAAAACCGCGGTGCCCGTGGCGGCTGGCGTGTTGGTGGTGATGGCGATGAAGTGCGTCGTGAACGCGATGGAAGAAGGGGTGCATGAGGATCTCTTGATTTGTTTAAGTTTGAGTACAAGACATATCTTACGATATATCAAAGTGCAAGTCAACGACATTGCTTTCCACGCCGTCCTGTGCGCGGCGTCGCGCTTAGTCGGCACCCGCATAAGCAAAGCATTTTTCCTTGCTTCCGCACCAGGCGCCCGCTCGGGATACTCTGCGCCACCATGAACTTTCAACAACTGCGCTCCGTGCGCGAAGCGATCCGCTGCGGCTTCAACCTCACCGAAGTGGCCAAGGTGCTGCACACCTCGCAACCCGGTGTGAGCCGGCAGATCCGCGAACTCGAAGAAGAACTCGGCGTCGACCTGTTCGTGCGCGCTGGCAAGCGCCTCACCTCGTTGACGGAGGTCGGCACGCTGATCGTGCCGATCGTCGAGAACATGCTGAACGACGCCGAAAACCTGAAGCGCGCCGGGGAAGAATTCAGCCAGCAGGCGACCGGGCGCCTCTCGATCGCGACCACCCATTCGCAGGCGCGTTACGCGCTGCCCGGCGCGGTGCGCGACTTCCGCCAGCGCTTTCCGCAGGTGAGTTTCAACCTGCACCAAGGCACGCCCGATCACGTGGCGCAAATGCTGATCTCGGGCGAGGCCGACATCGGCATCGCGACCGAAGCGCTCGCCAAGTACGACAGCCTCGTCGCCCTGCCCTGCTTCCGCTGGACCCACAGCGTGATCGTGCCGCCGGGCCATGCGCTGCTGGACGGCGCGCCGCTCACGCTCGAGCGTCTGGCTGGCTTCCCCATCATCACTTACGGCCCCGGCTACACCGGACGCACGCACATCGACGAGGCGTTCGAGAAGGCGGGCCTCGAGATCGATCTCGTGCTCACTGCGATGGACGCGGACGTCGTCAAGACGTATGTGGAACTCGGTCTGGGCGTCGGCATCGTCGCCGCGATCGCCTTCGACGAGCAGCGCGATCGTGAGTTGCGCGCGCTCGATGCGCGCCACCTGTTCGAGATCAACCTGACCAAGCTGGCCGTGCGGCGCGGCAGCTTCCTGCGCAGTTATGTCTACGATTTCATCGAGACCTTTGCGTCGACGCTGAAGCGCGAGGTGGTCGAGCGCGCGCTGGCGACGGCGCCGGGCACGCGCATCGAGATCTGACCGCCACCCTCAACCCGACCCTCTCCCAGAGGGAGAGGGAGCACGTTAAATCAGCGTCGCCGGGTCGGCGATCTCGGCCTCGGCGCCGGCCTTCGCGCAGGCCGTGAAGCGCGTGATGCGGCGCGGCTTCAGGTGCACCTGGCTGCCATTGCGCAGATCGAGCCGCTCGCGCAGGGCGGTGTAGTCGCTGCGCGTCATCTCGACATCGACATAACTGCCGTCGTCGATGCGCTTGAACTCGATGCGTGTCTGCGGGCCGACCGTCAGCGCCTGCGACAGCGTGACCGCCAGCGCACCTTCCTGCGCGTTCGGCACGATCTCGAGTTCATGCGGGCGCACATAGCTCACTTCGTCGGGCGATGTATTGCCACCCGGCGCGTGGCCGAAGCGGCCGTGGAACAGGTTCACGTCACCGAGGAACTGCAGCACGAAAGGCGTGGCCGGGTGGTCATAGACCTCGTCGGGTGCGCCGTCCTGCTCGATGCGGCCCTGGTTCATCACGACCACGCGGTCGGCGACTTCCATCGCCTCGTCCTGGTCGTGCGTGACGAAGACGCTCGTGATGTGCATCTCGTCGTGCAGGCGGCGCAGCCAGCGGCGCAGCTCCTTGCGCACCTTGGCATCGAGCGCGCCGAAGGGTTCATCCAGCAGCAGCACCTTCGGCTCGACCGCGAGCGCACGCGCAAGTGCAATGCGCTGGCGCTGGCCGCCCGAGAGCTGGTGCGGGTAGCGGTCGGCGAGCCAGTCGAGCTGCACGAGTTTCAGCAACTCGGTCACCTTCTTGAAGATCGTCGCCTCGTTCGGCCGTGTGGCTTTCGGCCGCACACGCAGCCCGAAGGCCACGTTCTCGAAGATGCTCATGTGCCCGAACAGCGCGTAGTGCTGGAACACGAAGCCGACCTGGCGCTCGCGCACGTCGGCGAAGGTGGTGTCTTCGCCGTGGAACAGCACGGTGCCCGAGTCGGGCCGCTCCAGCCCGGCGATGATGCGCAAGAGCGAGGTCTTGCCCGAGCCCGAAGGCCCGAGCAGCGCGACGAGTTCGCCCGAGGGAATGTCGAGGTTCAGGTTGTCGCAGACGACGGTCTGGCCGAAGCGCTTGTTCAGGTTGCGGATTTCGATGCTCACTTCTTGTTCCTCATGCCTTTGTCCTCATTCGTTGCGGTCGGAAGCACTGCGCTTCTGCTTCTTCACACGTTGTTCGACGGCGTACTTCAATGCCAGCGTCACGAGCGCCAGCAAAGCCAGCAGCGAGGCCACCGCGAAGGCTGCGGCGAACTGGTATTCGTTGTAGAGAATCTCGATGTGCAGCGGCATCGTGTTGGTCTGCCCGCGGATATGGCCGGAGACGACGCTGACCGCACCGAACTCGCCCATCGCCCGCGCATTGCAGAGAATCACGCCGTACAGCAACGCCCATTTCACGTTCGGCAGCGTCACGCGCCAGAACATCTGCCAGCCCGAGGCGCCGAGCACCCGCGCCGCCTCTTCCTGCTCCTGGCCCTGCGCCTGCATCAGCGGGATCAGCTCGCGTGCGACGAAGGGGAAGGTGACGAACACGGTCGCGAGCACGATGCCCGGCACCGCGAAGATGACCTTCAGGTCGTGGTCGCGCAGGCTCTCGCCGAACCAGCCCTGCAGCCCGAAGATCAGCACGTAGATCAAGCCCGCGATCACCGGCGAGACCGAGAACGGCAGGTCGATCAGGGTCAGCAACACGTTCTTGCCGCGGAAATCGAACTTCGCGATGGCCCAGGCGGCCGAGACGCCGAACACCAGGTTCAGCGGCACCGAGATGCCGGTGGCAATCAGCGTGAGCCAGATCGCCGACACCGCGTCCGGCTCGGTGATCGCGGCCAGGTACACGTCGACGCCCTTCTTGAAGGCCTCGAAGAACACGGCGAACAGCGGCACGAACAGGAAGAAGCTGAGGAAGGCCAGCGCCAGGCCGACCAGGGTGCGGCGCACCCAGGGCGGCTCAGCCGTGGCCGCCAAGGCGGTGCGCGGCGCGACGGGTTCGCGCACGCGCGGGACGCTGGCCAGGGTGGTGGTCGTGGTGTTCATGGTGTCAGCGGCCCTGGCGCTTGCGCGTCCAGGCTTGCAACAGGTTCATCGCGAGCAGCAATGCGAAGGCGGCCACCAGCATCACGACCGCGATCGCGGTGGCGCCCTGGTAGTCGTACTGTTCGAGCTTGGTGATGATGAGCAGCGGCGTGATCTCCGAGATCATCGGCATGTTGCCGGCGATGAAGATCACCGAGCCGTACTCACCCAGCGCACGTGCGAACGCAAGCGTGATGCCGGTCAGCAGGGCCGGCATCAGCACCGGAGGATCACCCGCGTGAAGGTCTGCGCGCGCGTGGCGCCGAGCGTGGCAGCGGCCTCTTCCAGCTCCTTCTGCAAATCTTCGAGCACCGGCTGCACTGTGCGCACCACGAAGGGCAAGCCGATGAAGGTGAGCGCGACGAACACCCCCAGCGGCGTGTACGAGACCTTGATGCCGATGAGCGCCAGGTATTTGCCGATCCAGCCGTTGGCCGCGTACAGCGCCGTCAGCGCGATGCCGGCCACGGCGGTCGGCAAGGCGAAGGGCAGATCGACCAGCGCGTCGACGATGCGCTTGAACGGGAACTCGTAGCGCACCAGCACCCAGGCCACGATCAGGCCGAATAAGCCGTTGAGCAGCGCCGCTGCGAGCGAAGCACCGAAGGTCAAGCGGTAGGACGCCAGCACGCGCGGCGAGGTCACGGCGCTCCAGAACGCCGGCCAGGTCATCGTGAAGGTCTTGAGGAAGGCCGCCGACAGCGGAATCAGCACGATGAAGGCGAGGTACAGCAGCGTGAAGCCGAGCGCGATGTCGAAGCCGGGCAGCACGCTGTGGCGCTTGAGCAGGGTGCGGGAGAAGAACATGGTGAACCGCTTCAGCGCTTGGCCGAGGCGATGATCTGGTCGTACAGGCCGCCGTCGTCGAAGTGCTCCTTCTGCGCCTTCGTCCAGCCGCCGAACAGTTCGTCCACGGTGAACAGCCGCACCTTCGGGAACTGCGCCGCGTACTTCGCCAGCGCCTTCGAGGAGCGCGGGCGCAGGTGATGTTTCGCTGCAAGCTCCTGGCCTTCGTCCGACCACAGGTACTTGAGGTAAGCCTCGGCCACCTTGCGCGTGCCGCGTTTGTCGACCACCTTGTCGACCACGGTCACCGGGTTCTCGGCCAGGATGCTCCAGCCGGGGTACACGACCTCGAAGTCGTTGCCGAATTCGCGCAGGATGAGCGGCACCTCGCTCTCGAAGGTGGCGAGTGCATCGCCGATCTGACGCTGCGCGAAGGTGGTGGTGGCAGCACGCCCGCCGCCATCGAACACCGGCACGTTGGCGAAGATGCGGCGCACCAGCGCCTGCGCCGCCGCCGGCACCACGCCCTTCTTGAGCGCCGCGCCCCAGGCCGCGAGGTAGGTGTAGCGGCCGTTGCCCGAGGTCTTGGGGTTCGGGATGATCACCGAGATGCCGGCGCGGCCGAGGTCGTCCCAATCACGGATCTGCTTCGGGTTGCCCTTGCGCACCAGGATCACCGAGGTGGAGGTGGTCGGCGCGGCGTTGTCCGGCAGGCGTTTGGCCCAGTCGGCCGGGATCAGCTTGCCGCGCTCGAACAGCACGTCGATGTCGTTGGCCTGGTTCATCGTCAGCACGTCGGCTTCGAGACCATCGACGACGCTGCGTGCCTGCTTGCTCGAACCGCCGTGCGACTGGTTGACCGTGACATCGTCGCCCCCGGTCTTCTTCCAGTACGCGATGAACAGCGCGTTGTAGTCCTTGTAGAACTCGCGCGAGACGTCGTAGCTGACGTTGAGCAGGGTCACTGCCGCGGCGCGGGCGCTCGGGGCGATGGTGAGCAGGGGCGCTGCGGCGGCGATCAGCAGATGGCGGCGCTGGATCGCCAGCACGGCTGCGGGTTTCGAGTCAGGGGAAAGGGGCACGGGAAAGTCTTCACAGGAAATGCGACAGCGCGGATCGTAAGGACCGCCGATGCGACAGGAAACGATTCAAAACAAGCATGCATATCTGAAAACCGAGCAAACGACCGCCAACACATTGCGCATATCGAAGCTTGATTTCCTTCGTTCCGCGGTGAGTGCCGCATGCCTAAGCTGCGCTGACTTGCTGGCTAAAGCCATCAATCCTTCGACCAGGAGACCCCATGTCCGCCGTGCTTGCCGAAACCCCGCTCCACCCTGACCTGGCCCGCGCCCGCGAGGCCGCGAAGGCCACTTCCCTGCCCTACGCCGGCAGCGTTCCGCCCGCCGACGCCTGGGCGCTCGTGCAGGCCGGCGCCGCGGTGCTGGTGGACGTGCGCACCGCCGAAGAACGCAAGTTCGTCGGCCACGTGCCCGGCAGCGCGCATGTGCCTTGGGCCACCGGCACAGCGCTGACGCGCAACCCGCGTTTCGTGCGCGAACTCGAAGCCAAGGTGAAGAAGGACGAGACCGTGCTGCTGCTGTGCCGCAGCGGCAAACGATCGGCACTCGCGGCCGAGGCGGCGACGAAGGGCGGCTTCACGAGCGTCTTCAACGTGAGCGAAGGCTTCGAGGGTGAGTTGAACGATGCGCAACAACGCGGTAGCGCCGACGGCTGGCGCTTCCATGGCCTTCCTTGGTTGCAGGACTGACATGCCCTTCGAACTGCATCGCAACGACAACACGCCAGCCTTCGCGCCTTCCGGCCCCGCGCCCTTGCAGGCCGGCGCGCTGGACCTCGGCGCCATCGTCTCGCAACTGCGCGAGGTGCGCGAACAATGGCGCCTCTCGCAGCGCCGCCCGCTCGACATCGGCGGGCGCGAATTGCCCTCGCGCGAGGCGCTTGCCAGCATCGTCGACGGCCTGCGCGGTGCGCTCTTCCCGATGCGCCTGGGCCCGCCCGACCTGCGTCAGGAAAGCGAGGACTATTACGTCGGCCACACGCTCGACGCGGTGTTGGGCGCGCTGCATGGCCAGGTGCGGCTGGAGCTGCGCTACCAGGCGCGCCACGCCGGCAGCCCGATCGCCGACGCTGACCAAGAGGCCCTCGAGGTGCTGCGCGAGTTCGGCGCCGCCCTACCGGGCATCCGCGCCCTGCTCGACAGCGACGTGCTCGCCGCCTTCCACGGCGACCCGGCCGCACGCAGCGTCGACGAGGTGCTGCTGTGCTACCCCGGCATCCACGCGATGATCCACCACCGCATCGCGCATGCGCTCTACCTGCGCGGCGTGCCGCTGCTGGCGCGGCTGGTGGCCGAGCTCGCCCACGGCGCGACAGGCATCGACATCCATCCGGGCGCGACCATCGGCGCCGGCTTCTTCATCGACCACGGCACCGGCGTCGTGATGGGCGAGACGGCGCTGATCGGCCGCAACGTGCGCCTCTATCAAGCCGTGACGCTGGGCGCCAAACGCTTCGCGACCGATGAAGACGGTCATCTGCAAAAGGGCGGCGCGCGCCATCCGATCGTCGAGGACGAGGTGGTGGTCTACGCGGGCGCGACGATTCTCGGCCGCGTGACGATCGGCCGCGGTTCGACCATCGGCGGCAACGTGTGGCTCACACGCAGCGTGCCGCCGGGCAGCCGCATCGCGCAGGCCCAACCGCAAAACGACGCACGCGAGAACGCGCGCGACGACAGCGTCGTCGAAAGCGCGGCTTCCTGATGGCCGACATGGGCCAACGTTTTGCCTTCGTCGTGCGGCAGTTGCGTGAGGCGCGCGGCTGGTCGCAGGAGCGGCTGGCCAATCGCGCGCAACTCAACCGTTCGTACATGGGCGAGATCGAGCGGGCCAATGCCATGCCTTCGCTGGCCACCGCCGACAAGCTGGCCCAGGCGCTGGAGGTGCCGCTGTCGGAGTTGATCTCGCGCTGCGAGATCCCTGCCGCGGCGTAGCGAATCTGCCGATTGCTGGCTATAGCCGGTTGATCGGTCCACCCGGGCTCGGGACACTCGCCCGACCGTTTTGCTCATAACGATATTCAAACTCTCGCCTACAGGAAGCTTCATGGCCGACACCACCCCGACCCAACTGTCCCTCGGCGACAACGCCGCCCGGCAGCTTGCCAACGCGACCAAGACCGCGCCGATCCTCTCGACCATCAGCCCGCGCTGGCTGACGCTCCTGCTGCAATGGCTGCCGGTCGAAGCGGGCATCTACCGCCTCAACCAGGTCAAGGACCCCGAAGCGCTGAAGGTGCTGTGCGCCAAGCGCGACGAGTCGGAACTGCCGACCACCTACGCCGATTACGACGAACATCCGCGCGAGTACTTCCTCAACGCGGTGAGCACGGTGCTGGACGTGCACACGCGGGTCTCCGATCTGTACAGCAGCCCGCACGACCAGATCAAGGAACAGCTGCGCCTGACGATCGAGACGATCAAGGAGAAGCAGGAAAGCGAGTTGATCAACAACCCCGAGTACGGCCTGCTCGCGAGCGTGGCGCCCGAGCGGATCGTCTACCCGCTGACCGGCGCGCCGACACCCGACGACTTGGACGAACTGCTGAGCAAGGTGTGGAAGGAGCCTGCCTTCTTCCTGACCCACCCGCTGGCCATCGCTGCCTTCGGCCGCGAATGCACCCGCCGCGGCGTGCCGCCTCCGACCGTGAGCCTGTTCGGCTCGCAGTTCCTCACCTGGCGTGGCATTCCGCTGATCCCGAGCGACAAGGTGCCGGTGGCCGACGGCAAGACCAAGATCATTCTTCTGCGTGTCGGCGACAAGCGCCAGGGCGTGGTCGGCCTCTACCAGCCGGGCCTGGCGGGCGAGCAGAGCCCGGGCCTCTCGGTGCGTTTCATGGGCATCAGCCGCAATGCGATCGCGTCGTACCTGATCAGCCTCTACTGCTCGCTGGCGGTGCAGACGGCCGATGCGCTGGCCGTGCTCGAAGACGTCGAGGTCGCCAAGTACCACGACTACCCGGACACCTACAAGTAAGCCGCGATGTCCACGACCGATGTGTTGAACCCCTCGCCGCCGGCGGGCTTGCCCGACGTGGCGGCGCTCGCCCAACTGGCCAACGAGTTTTTCTCGGCCTTGCCGGGGCGCTCGGCGGCCGGTGGGGTGCCGCTGCCCTCGAACCCGCAGCCCGCGGGGCTCTCGCTGCCGCCGGGCGCCACCGGCCCGGCCACGCCCGCGGCGGTGCCCTTCGGCGCTGTGCCGCCGGGTGCGAACCTGGTGCCGAACTCGCCGCAATCACCGGCCAACGCCGGCGCCTCACTGCCGGCGCTGGTGCCGCACGCGCAGGCACCGAACGGCGTGCCCGATCACGCACTCGTGGCTGCACCCAGCTACGACGGCCGCGCCGGCAGCCATGTGCTCGGCGTGCCGGAGGCGGGTGCAACGAAGCTGCCGGCTAGGCCGACGCCGCCCGCGCCCTCCCACGACACCCTCACCGCGCAGTCGTTCGGCCTGCCGGGTGATGAGGCCTTGCGCGCGCTGCTGGCGGGGTCGTCCCGCACACCGCCAACGCCACCGGTCGCGTCCGTGGCCGCACCCGGCTCGTACTACTTCATCGACACCGCACAGCCCGCCCGCGCCGGCAGCGGCGTGCCGCAAGCTTCAGCCTCGGCGCATCCACCGTTCGACGTGAATGCCGTGCGGCGCGACTTCCCGATCCTTTCGGAGCGTGTGAACGGCCGGCAGCTCGTCTGGTTCGACAACGCCGCGACCACGCAGAAGCCGCAGGCGGTGATCGACCGGCTCGCGCACTTCTACGCCCACGAGAACTCGAACATCCACCGCGCCGCGCACGAACTGGCCGCGCGTGCGACCGACGCCTACGAAGGTGCGCGCGAGACGGTGCGGCGCTTCATCGGTGCCAGTTCGACCGAAGAAATCATCTTCGTGCGCGGCACCACCGAGGCGATCAACCTGGTCGCCAAAAGCTGGGGCGCGAAGAACATCGGCCCGGGCGACGAGATCATCGTCAGCCACCTCGAGCACCACGCCAACATCGTGCCCTGGCAGCAGCTCGCCGCCGAGAAGGGCGCGAAGATCCGCGTGGTCCCGGTCGACGATTCTGGCCAGGTGCTGCTGGAGGACTACCAGCGGCTCCTCAACGACAAGACGAAGATCGTCTCGGTGACGCAGGTCTCGAACGCGCTCGGCACGGTGGTGCCGGTCAAGCAGATCGTCGACCTCGCCCACCGTGCAGGCGCACTCGCGCTGGTGGATGGTGCGCAGTCGGTGAGCCACATGCGCGTCGATGTGCGTGCGCTCGATGCCGACTTCTTCGTCTTCTCGGGCCACAAGATCTTCGGCCCGACCGGCATCGGCGTCGTCTACGGCAAACGCGATGTGCTCGAAGACATGCCGCCCTGGCAAGGCGGCGGCAACATGATCTCGGACGTGACGTTCGAGCGCACGGTCTATCACGCACCGCCGACGCGCTTCGAGGCCGGCACCGGCAACATCGCCGACGCGGTCGGGCTCGGCGCGGCGCTGGAGTACGTGGAACGCATCGGCATCGAGAACATCGGCCGCTACGAACACGAC
>JANYJL010000323.1 GCA_025361845.1 Rhizobacter sp. | reverse complement strand
GCCTGGCGCACCGGGCGGTGTATCCAGTGTCCAAGCCTTCGGCTTCGCGTGGTCTGGCGCAAGCGGCTGCGCTGCGCCGGACTTCGTGCGGTTTGCGGTCTTCGACGTCTTAGCTTTCGTCATGTCTTGCCTTCCAAGTCTTGCAGCACCTCCACCAGCGCAGCGGCTTCCTTGCCTTCATGCATGCGCGGCTGCGCCCGTTCCATGCCGAACTGGTCACCCATCGTGGCCCCCTGCGGTCACTTCCTGCGGCGCGGTTTCCCCCGTACCCCCTGGCGGCGAAGTCGCCGCAGTGCCCGCAGCACTTGCGGCTTGTGCGTTGGGTGCGGTGACATGGGAAGTCGCCGCAGTGCCCGCAGTCGCCGCATCAATACCCGCGAACGCAGCACCGGCCGGCGTGACGTGCCACCGCTCGCGCTGGTGGCGGTCGGCGCCTTTGAACAGGAAGCGCTCAAGTTGCCGGGCACGTTCGGCACGGCGCAGCAGGTCGAAAACCTCGCCGTCCTTCAGCTTGGGGTAGCTGGGTTCCTGGCACAGCAGTCGTGCAGCGTGAGTGCGCGACGTGGTGGCGGTCGTGACGAACTCGCCGCGCGCAGTGAACTCGGCAATCAGGCGCAGCAGCGCCTTAACGTGCCCCCGGTCGGCGATGCCTTGCACCACTGGCTGCATCGGTTCGTCGGCCTCTGGTATGCGCCCCTCCGGCCACACCAGGCGCAGCGGCTCGCGCAGGCGCCCGAGGTTGTGCTTTTGGTGTTCCAGCAGCAAGCCCCCGTCCTTGTCGCGGCTCATGAATAGCCGTGAGCGGGCAGAGTTGTTCCACGCCGTCGAGCCTGAATAGCCCTCGGTGCCTGCGCGCTCGCCCCGGCTGGTGCCCTTGTCAACGTGCGCCAGCAGCAGCACCCCGGCGTCACGCTCGCGCGCGATGCGCGCCAGCGCACGCATGAACCCGCGGACTCGGGCGCGGTCTATCTCGCTTGCGTCGAAGGCATCCGATGCGTTGTCCACCACCAGCAGCGAAACGCCGTGCGCGGCGATGAATTCGCGCAGGCCGGCAAAGGTGGCGGTCGTGACCCCTTCGCGGCGGCCAGCGGCCGACACTTCGGCAAACAAGGTAGGGTCATCGTCGGTGGCGTCGAGGATGAACAGCCGGCCGGCCAAGTCTTCGATGTTCACGCCCATGCACCGGCACACCAGCCGCAGGCGATGGCGCAGCAGGCCCGCTCCGTCTTCGCCAGAGTAGAACGCCACGATGCCGCGCCGCGTGGCGATGCCAAACAGCGGCAGCCCCAGCGCCACAGCCACCGCGAGCATGAGTGCAACCATGCTCTTACCGGTGCCACCGTGCGCGGCCAGCAGCGTGACATGCCCGGCCGGAATCAAGCCTCCCCAGACGAACGCGGGCGGTGCCGGCTCTGCGGCGGCCAGGTCAGCGAAGGGCACCACCGCAAAAGGCAGCGGCGGCGGCGCCGGCTGGCTTGCACGCGATAGCAGCACCTTCAGCGCATCGTGCCCGTTCGCGGCGGCGTAGTCGTTGGCGTCAAAGTTGGAGGCGGCGTCACTGGGCATGTTCACGAACTCGGCAGCCACTTCGCGGGCGATGGTTTCGGCGGCGGCTTCCTTGCCCTTGTCGGGCACCAGCACCAGCCGGGCGGATGCGTCACGCTTGCGCAGTTCAGCGGCCACGGCACGAACCCGGCCCCAACCGAAGCACACCACGGCAGCGGCGCCGGTTGCCTTCCAGCATGCCCACGCTTGCCCGATGCCCTCGCACAGATACGCGGTGCCACCTGGCGCAAGGTCGCCCACAGTGAACACCCCGGCCACGCTGGCGCCGGGCAGGTTCAGCTTCTTTCCGGGGCCAGGCGGCGGGATGAATTGCAGGCTCACGGGCTCGCCACCACCCAGCGGCAGCACCGGCACCACCAGCCAGCCGGCCACCGATGCGCCAGCAATGCGCAGCGATTCACCCGCAGATACCACGCGCAGCCCTTCGGCCGTGCCTTGCTTGGCTTCGATGTAGGCATGCGATGCGGCGGCCGGTTCGCAGCGCTCCCACACCTCGGCAGCACCCATCCCAGGGCGTGGCGCCTTCACGCGCTCGACGGGCCTTCCTGGGGCCTTGGCGGGCCTATCGCGCTCGCGCTTGGCTCCAGGGCTCCAGCCGGCTTGCCCTGCAACCTTGAACAGGGTTCCCCGGCCAATCCCGCCATCAGGCTTGATGCTTCGCATCGTGCTGCGAAAGTCACCCTGGTTATACGACTGACCCTTTGCACTCCATGCTTCCAGGTCGTCATGGGAAAGGCCCGCAGCGCTGCCTGCCATCAAAACGCGCACCCATTCATCGTGGGAAAGGTCGGGCGGGATGGCGTGCAGCGCATCGCGTGCGCGTTCAAGGTCAGCCAGCATCGCCAGCCCCCCAGAAAATCGGCACCGACAGTACGGCCACCGCAAACAGCGCCATCACCAGGGCGCAAGGCCACCACGCGGCTAGCAGTTCGGAAAGCCGGCTCACGCTCAGGGGTTCGATAATCATTGCCCGGCCCCTGTCATCGTTGCCAGCGCCTGCGCCGCGTATTTCGCGGGCAGTTTGTACAGGGCGATGGTTCGGCCGGGATGTTCAACGCTCGGGCTTGGCACCTCAATGGTGTCGATAGGCCAGCCCACCGTGCGCAGTTGAAACACCACGGCGGCCAGTCGCCATGAACCGGCACCCTCCAGAAAATCGGGATGGTCGAACACGCGGCCGTCAAGAAACAGCTTCAGGGCGCGGTCCGCAAGACTATTGCGCTTCGGCCACCCGGGGCAAAATGGCGGTGGGTCAATCAACGTCAGTTGCTCACCCAGGGCCCCGGCAGCCGGCAAGTTGTTCGGGGCCTTCTTCATGCTGCGACCCCAAGCACGCGGCGAAGGTCTTCCGTTCGCCACGCCAGCCGGCCATGCACACGGACCGGGCGAAGTGGGCCGTTCTCCAGGCAGGCCCAGGCGCGAAGAGTTTGCGGTTGACGGTTCAGGTGAAAGGCCGCGCAGGCCGTATCGACGGCGGTGCGGGTCTCACAGTCGAGAGATATGAAAGCGGGGCCAGTTGCGGCCTGCCTCACTTCCGCGCTGTGATGCGTTGCTTCTTGCATTTCGAACCATCCTTTCGCGCATTTGCGCTGTGTTGATGGTTCATGAATGTTGACTCCCTGAAATCCCGGGCCTAGGCCGCTGTTCCCTCCGGGAACTGAGGGAACCTAGACGGCCCTCAGCGCGGCCCGCAGGTCCGCCCAGTTGTTTTGAATCGTCTTTAGCGAAAGCGGCTGGGCAATCTCGCGAACCCATAACTTTCCTCGATGTTGCCCTTCGCCCTTGTCGAACGGACTTAGCCCGGCACCGGCTTCGTTGTGCAACGCATGGTTCAACTCGGTTGCCGTGGCGAAACTGCCGGTTCGCATCCTTTGAACCATGTAATCCCAGGCGACATCGCGCCACGTCTTGCGCATTGGCCTTGCGGCCTTCGGTGCAAGGGCTAACACTTCTGCCGTGTCCACTGGCGCGGCGGCGAAATTCGGAAATCCATAGCCCGCCGATGCACGCAACCAAGCGTCAAGCTCGGCCACCTCCAGCAAGTCGAGAAAGTCGCGGATGGTCTCGCCCACTTCCAGCCGAAATCGACTTCCGTGCGCGTGTATTGGAAGTTCGCCCTTTGAGTGTGCAAGCCGGAACCGCTTAACGATTTCGATTGGGTCTAGGCGGTGCAGGTTATCTGCCAACACTTGAGCGCCTTCGTTCAACGTGAAGTAGCCATCGGCTTGCCGTTCGATGGTGTTGCGCACTCCATCCAGGTAGTCGCCGGCATTGGTTATGCCGCTACCGCGCTCGCGGCCAATGCACTTTTCGTAGGTTACGGGTGAGTCAGGTGCCAACGTCAAAAGGTCAGCCGGAACGCTTCGCGGCCGCGCTGCTGTGACGAAGTGGAGCGGAACTCCAACGCCTCGCGGCGCGAGGTAGTCGCGAAGGTGCGGGATAGCGACCACACCGCTGCGCAGCCCTGCGCCCGTAGGGTCTGGATGGTCGCCATGGGTCAGCGGGTCACACAGCTTCAGTCGACCCGCCTTCACTGCTTCGGGCAGTTCACTTTCGAGATTGATGCGCGCCCCCGCGTACTTCGGACTGCCGCCCATTTCTTCATCGTCGCTGCCCGGGCGGTCGGGCCAAAGCGTAAGGGCGATGCGGTGCGCTAGTTCGGCGAACGGCAGATAGTCAGTTCCCGGCTGCACCACAAGCCAGTGCGTGATTCTTGGTCTGTCCAATGCATCCCCCGATGCACCCCGATTGAAAGTGCTCCAGCGGGCCACGTCGGGGGCCGTGGTCTTCGGCCTTACGGCCTAGCTGGGGCGGAACGAAGTCTAGGCGGCAGTCAACAGCCGAAGCCCGGCGGGCGCTGCCTTGGTCGCATCGAATGCAATGCCTGCCTTGTCGAGAATGAATCGCTCAATCTGCGCCAGGTAGGGCCGCAGCGCGTCAATCGAGCGGGGCCGGTAGCCTTCAGCGATGGCACTCGGCTTGTGGCCCATCACCTGCGCAATGGCACCAGCCGGCGCGCCTGCGGCTTCACCCAAAAGCGAAAACGTGCGGCGGAGTCCGTGGATTGAGACGTGCGGAATGCCGGCATCGGTCAACACGTCAGCATGTGGCGCGCGGGGCTCAGCAATGCGGCCCGATGCGCTCGCCGGCACCCACTCGGGCGGCGTGCCTTTCCTGCCCTTTTTCAATCGCACGCTCGCGAACACCCATCCGTTATGGCGCGGCAGGCTGTCGAGTAGTTGCGCCATGTAGGGGGTCAACGGGATAACGCGGGTCGCCTCCACCTTGTCGGCGATGGTCAGTTTCTGCCACTGAAAGTCAACGTCGGCCCAGCGCAGGCCGGCAAGTTCTTCGCGGCGTGCGCCAGTCAACACCAGGGCGCGAAGGTAGGCAGCGGCCGCGCGGCTTTGTAGCTTGTCGGTCGCAGCGAACCATGCAGGCAATTGGTCAATCTCCAGCGCGTCGCGACGCTTGTTGACCCCGGGCAGCACATCGCCGAGTTCGCTGGCGCGGGCGGCGTCTTTCTGCACCAGCGCGCGAAGGTCTTTCTTCGTGGCGCACCAGCCGAGAAAGCCGGAGAACATCGCCACAGCGCGGGCGGCCTGAATCGGTGCGGTCTTGGCTTCGCGGGCGTACCAATCGCGGATGGTGTCTTGGTCTATCGACGCCAAACGCAGCGGCATCAGCGCTGCAAGGTGCCCGGGCTTCGTTGTGCCCTTCCCACGCTTCTTCGGCTCACCACCAAGCGCTGCGGCAGCTTTGAGGTCGGCCGCATAGCGCGGCTTCCATGCGGCTTTGCGTTTCGGCTTGCCCTCGACCATGTAGCGGGGCCAAACCTCGGCCACGGTAACCGCTTGGGCCGCTTCGGCGGCAGCCCGCGCGATGGCTTGCGCCTCGGCGTCCGCCTTCTCTCTGGCGTCGCGTTCGGCGCGCATCCGGTCGAGGTCGCGCGGGTCCGCCTTGTCGGTCTTGACGGTAGTTGCAAGCGCCCGGGCCTTGGCCTTGGCGTCTTCAATGGTCTGGACGCCACAGCGGCCAAGGGTGCGGCTTATCGCCTTGCCGTTCAGCTTGGCCTCGTACACGAACGCCTTCACGCCATTGGACGTGACACGAACGCGCAGGCCCGGCACCTCCCTATCGCGGATGAAGGCCTTCTTCAGCCCCGGCGGGCAGGTGAAGCGTGCTATCAGCCCCTCGCTAAGTTCGTGCGTGGCGCCCAGGTCAATGGTTGCGTCCTTCTTCGGTCTTGCCATCTTGGCCCCCCGGCCGGTCTGCCATACCTGCGCTGTACCTGCGCAATCGGCCAGTTTTGATGAACCCGAATCAACACCACCAAGAACGACAGTCGGTCAAAAAGTTCCGTAAGTCGTTGATTTGTATTGAATTCTCTGCGAGTCTATCAACACTGATGAAGGCAGGCAAACACTATTTCAGCCGCATTCGTAATGCGAAGGTCGGGAGTTCGACTCTTCTCGCCGGCACCAAAACAGACAAGGCCACCCCAGCGGGTGGCCTTTTTCTTGGGCCGATCGGCCTCTTGTCTTACTGCGCGGCGGGCGGCGCAGCGGGCACTGACGGTAGCGCAGCGGGTGCTTCCAGCACCTCTCGTGTCACCAACTCGCGGTAGATGCCGCCGCTGTCGACGCTGCCGCTGACGGTGCCCTGGCCTTGCATACGGGCCACACAATCCTGGCGCTCGGCCGCGGGCAGCGGGTCGCAGCGCTTCAGTGCATTGCTCAGCAGGATGTTCGCCTGGTCTTCGGCACGCGTGGGTTGGGTGCTGGCGTACCGGGTGCTGGTTTCGCTCAGGCACTTGGCGCGGTCGTCGGGCACGCGGATCGCGCCGCAGGCGGCGCTTTCACGCAGATAGCGTTGCCTGGCGTCGGGCGGGCCGGCCTTGCCAGCAGCAACTGCCGCTGAAGAAACCAGGGTGGCCAGCAGCAGGGCCAACGCCCAGCCCGGGCGCGAGAGTGAGCGTTGATATCGGGCAGTGTTCATTCATTTCTCCATCGGCTTCACGAAACTCGCCACGCGCCGCGGCTCACTTGGCATGCCGTGCTCAGCAGAGGCGGAGGCCACCACGGCCGCGCGCCGCAATTCACCCTGGCGCACCGCACCCGACACGACCTGTTGGAAGGCGAGCAGCAAGCCCAGCGCCACCAGCAGCGCGATGGCAAGCGCCGCCCCGCTCGGCGAGCCGAGCGCCAGCAGCGCAGGTTGCCGCCACGGTGACGCTGGGTGCGGCACGAACCGCCCTGCGCCGGTTGCGGCGAGTTGCCAACGCAGATCTGGGGTGTTCATGACCTGTCTTTCATCGCGGCTCGCTGCATGCGAACGAATGAAGTGATGGTGGTCGCACCCAACCGATCACTCCATCGGACCACCGGCGGATCGGCTGTAGGCGTTGCCCTACGAGCGCCCTTTCGTGGCAATGCGAGCGGCCGACAAGGTGCGCCAGCGGACAGACGATGTCGGTCGCGACGGCAACAGTCGGATTCTCTTTTCAACCATTCAAGGACAACACCATGAACATCAAACTCATCACCGCCTGCCTCGTCATCGGCGCCGTGCTCGCCCCCGCCGTCGTCCGCGCTGCCGACGATGGCGATGCGGATCGCAAGCACCCCGTCGCCTTCGTCAAGGATTCGGTCATCACGACCAAGGTCAAGGCCAAGCTGGCGGCTGCCAAGCTGCGCACGCTGGCCGGCGTGCATGTCGACACCGACAAAAGCGGCATGGTGGTTCTGAGCGGCCACGTGAAGACCCAGGACGTCTCGGACAAGGCGGCCGAGATCGCGCGTGGAACCGAAGGCGTGACCTCGGTGCAGAACAACATCGTCCTCAAGTAAGGCATCGGCGCCCGCGGTCACCCGGGGTGCCAGCCCGATACCGAGTTCGTCTCGAACCGGAACTACCCATGACCAACCGGCGCGCTACCTTGTCTCTGATCGGGCTCGGCCTCGCCTGGACGGCGCGTGCGCAAGCGCTCCCGTCGACCCGGATGCAGACCGAAGTCGAGCACCTGCTCGGCGCCATCGAAACGTCCGGCTGCAGCTTCTATCGCAATGGCCGTTGGCACGACGCGAAAGCAGCACAGGCTCATCTGCGCAGCATGTACGACTACCTCGTTGCGCTCGGCCAGGTGGCGTCGGCAGAACAGTTCATCGACAAGGCCGCAACGCAGAGCAGCTTCAGCGGCCAGGCCTACCGTGTGCGTTGCAGTGACGGCAAGGAAACACCGAGCCACGACTGGATGCAGGCCCGACTCACCCAATTCAGGGCGGCGCGATGAGAGCCGTGGCGGCATCGGCCGTCATCCTGAGTGCGATCTTGCCGACGCTGGCCCGCGCCGAACTGTCCGACGAAACCCTGCTCGGCCCCGGCCTGCGTTCGCGCCCGGCCTACGATGGCTCGGCCTCGCAGCATGTCGAACTCGTGCCGGTGATTCGCTATTTCGGCGAACCCTGGTTCGCACGTTCGACCCAGGGCGTGCTCGAAGGCGGCCTGCGAACCGAACTCGCACCGGGCCTGCACGCGGCCGCGCAACTCGCCTATGAAGCAGGGCGCAAGACCAGCGAGTCCGCGTTCCTCACCCGCCTCGGCGCACCCTCGATCGGCGCGGGCGCGTCGCTCGGCGCGCAGCTGGAATGGGATCACTTCTTCGGCCCGGTGCCGATCACCCTGCTCCTGCGCGGCCGCCAGCACCTCGGCACGAAGCGCGGCGCGCAAGCCGACCTGCGCCTGAGCGCGGGCGTGTTCCGCAGCGGCCGCGTATCGGCCGGTCTGTTCGCACAAACGATCTGGGCGAATGCGGACTCGGCCACATCGCTCTACGGCGTCAGCGCGCAGCAGGCCGCGGCGACCGGCCTGCCGGCCTTCAGCGCGCACAGCGGCTTGCTGTCGGCCAGTGTCGGCGCGCTCGGCTCGGTTGAACTCAACCG
This sequence comes from Rhizobacter sp., assembly GCA_025361845.1. Lineage (GTDB taxonomy): Bacteria > Pseudomonadota > Gammaproteobacteria > Burkholderiales > Burkholderiaceae_C > JANYJL01. The sequence continues at coordinate 28,566 of JANYJL010000323.1, read as the reverse complement.
TGAATGGGTCGTCGTCGGCAGCATGGACGTTCGCCGGCTGCAGGGCGACGCCGCGCGCAGCCCCTGGGTTGACAAGCCCGCCAACCATTCCGTGAGCATGGGCCTGGCCCATCGATTCTGATGCGAGCGAACCGATCGATTTTCCGTGCCCACGCAGCCGCACTGTCGCTGCTGATCGGCGCGAGCACTGCTGTGGCGCAAGACCGCAGCGACGATGTGACTGCCGACAAAAGCGTCGTCATCCCGGCCTTCGAAATCATCGCGTTCGACCTGCTGCTCAGCAACTACAACCGGCGCTTCAGCGGCTCGTCCGACTACGACGTGAGCGCGGCATCGATGCGGCGCAATCTGCACGGCCCGTGGGTGGTCGACAACGACCCGTTCAAGATCAACCAGTTCGCGCACCCGTACCAAGGCGCGCTGTACCACGGCGCCGCGCGCTCGGCGGGTTTGAACTACTGGGAGTCGGCGGCGCTCACCTTCGCCGGCAGCGCGTGGTGGGAAATCACCGGCGAGAAGACCCCGCCCTCGCGCAACGACCAGATCGCCAGTGGCATCGCCGGCAGCCTGCTGGGCGAGCCGCTGTTCCGCATGGCGCACCTGCTGCTCAGCCACGACGGCGGCGTGCCCTACGTCTGGCGCGAATGGGGTGCGGCGGCAATTTCGCCCGGCCTCGGCCTGAACCGCCTGATGTTCGGCTCGCGTTTCGACGCCGCCTTCTCTGACCATGACCCGGCCTACCACGGCCGCTTGCGCATCGGCACCAACCACGCGACCGAGCAGGCAGTCGGCACCTCAACGAAGTTCAAACCGAACGAGCTCGAACTCGACTACGCGCTCGACTACGGCCTGCCCGGCAAGCCCGACTACAGCTACCGGCGCCCCTTCGACTACTTCAACTTCCGCGCCGTGGTCTCCAGTGCCAACGGCATCCAGAACCTCGCGGCCGGCGGCTTGCTGGTCGGCACCGACTATTCGCTCGGCGACATGCACCGCGGCATCTGGGGCCTGTACGCGAATTACGACTACCTGGCGCCGCAGCTCTACCATATCTCGGCGACCTCGCTGTCGCTCGGCACCACCGGCCAATGGTGGCTGCCCTTGGACGTGGCCGTGCAGGCCACCGGCCTGGCCGGCATCGGCTACGCCGCGGCGAGCACCGCGCACGGCGTGGCCGACGACCGCGACTATCACTACGGCACCGCACCGCGCCTCGGCCTGGCCTGGCGCCTGACCGCGAGCGACCGCGCCTCGGCCGACATCAGCGCACAGAAGTACTTTCTCGGCCGCGTGGCCAACCGCTCGGCCGGCCGCGACGACATCTCGCGCATCGACACCGCCCTCACCTGGCGTGTCACCGGCCGCCACGCCATCGGCATGAAGTACGTGTGGTCGCACCGCAGTGCGAGCTACCCCGTCATCGGCGATCGCCGCCAGACCCTGGCCACGGCGGGCATCTTCTACACGCTGCTCGGTGAAGACGGCTTCGGCGTGGTCGATTGGCGCGCGCCGCCGGTGCACTGAGTGAGAAACCTGCATCTCCGAGAGTCACCATGAACACCCTTGCATCGCGTTTGCGCATTTCCCTGCTGATCGCCCTCGTCAGTCTCGGGCTGGCCGGTGGGGCGCGTGCCGACCCGCCCTCGCGCGTGGCGCGCCTGGCCTACACGAGCGGCGCCATCAGCTTCTCGCCGGGCGGCGAGGAGGACTGGGTGAAAGCTTCGGTGAACCGACCGCTGACCACCGGCGACCGTGTCTGGGCCGACGCCGGCGCGCGTGCCGAACTGCAACTGGGTGACCTCGCCATTCGAATGGGCGCCAACACCAGCACGACCCTGCTCAATCTCGACGACCATGCCGCGCAGGTGCAACTGGCCCAGGGCAGCTTGAACTTGCGCGTGCGCCAGCTGGACCGCGATGAAACGGTCGAGATCGACACGCCGAACCTGGCCTTCTCGATCCGCCGCCCGGGCAGCTACCGCGTCGAGGTCGATGCCGACGGCACGGCGACCGAGGTCACCGTGCTCGAGGGCGAGGCCGAAGTGGCTGGCGATGGCAACGCATTCCAGATCCGGGCCGGTCAGGTGACTCGTTTCTACGGCAACGATCTGCGCGACTACGAAAACCTCGCCCTCACGGCACCGAGCGACTTCGACCGCTGGTCGAGCGAGCGCGATCGCCGCTGGGAGAACTCGCCCTCGGCCCGCTATGTCTCGCGCGACCTGATCGGCTACGAAGACCTCGACGAGCACGGCAGCTGGCGCAACGTCGAGGGCTACGGCAACGTCTGGTCGCCGCGCGGTGTGGCGGCCGACTGGGCACCCTACCGCGACGGCCACTGGGCCTGGGTCGAACCCTGGGGCTGGACCTGGGAGGACGACGCGCCCTGGGGTTTCGCGCCCTCGCACTACGGGCGCTGGGCGCACATCGGCGGCTCCTGGGGTTGGGTGCCGGGGCCGATCGCGGCGCGGCAGGTCTATGCACCGGCACTGGTGGCCTTCGTTGGCGGCAGCAACTTCCAGATCTCGATCAGCGCCGGCCGGGTGGGCGCGGTGGCGTGGTTCCCGCTCGGGCCGCGCGATGTCTTCCGCCCGTCCTACCCCGTGAGCCGGGAGTATTTCGGCCGGGTCAATTCGGGCAGCACCGTCATCAACACGACGAACATCACCAACGTTTACAACAACACCAACGTCACCAACATCGTCTACGTCAACCAGCAGGTCACCGGTGCGGTGGTCGCCGTGCCGCGCGCGACGTTTGCGCAATCCCGGCCGGTCGCACGCGAAGCGGTGGCCGTGAGCCGCGAGGCGATCGCCGGCACGGCGGTGGTGGCGGTCGCGGCGGTGGCGCCCTTGCAGACCAGCGTGCTCGGCGCGGCCGCGACACCGCAGGCGAAACCTCCGCAAGCGGCATCGGCGCGCCCGGTGGTGGCACGGACAGCCCCGCCGCCAGCGCCGGTCTCGTTCGCGGCGCGCCAGGGCGCATTGACAGCCGACCCGGGCCGACCGCTCGATGCGGCTGCGGCCGCCGCCGTCAAGCCGACGACAGCGGCGACACCGGCCGCACGCCCGCAGGTCAGCGTGGTGGCGGCCGCCCCGGCGGTGGCCTTGCCGAGCCGGCCCGCCAGCGCCGCCGGTGCCACTGGTTCAAGGCCGGAGCGGCCTGCGGCGCCGCCACAAGCCGCGCAAACGGCGCAAACGGCGGCATCGGCACCCCCAGCCCCAGCAGCACAAAGGCCGCAGCAGCCGGTGCCCGCGAGCCCGCCCAGCGCGGCCCCACCGAGCAATGCGCGCGAGCCGGCGGCACGTGAGGCGCGCCCGGCGCGCCCGCCCTCGGCCGCACCGCGTTCACCGGAAGTGGACACGCCCGCCGCCGTGGCGCCGGCCGTTGCGGCGTCGGCGGCCCCAGCCGCGGCGCCGGCCCCGAACAACGTGGCACGCCCACCCGCCACGGCCCGCCCGGTGCCCGCGCCGCGCGAGGCCGATCCGCGCCAGGCCGAACCCCGAGTGCCGGTTCCCCGCCCACCCGCCGCCGTGCCGCGCCCACCTGCGACGGCACCGCCACCTGCACCCGCGGCAACGCCAGTGCCAGCCCCTTCGCCCGCGCAGCGTGGCGCCGCGGAGCCACGCGGCCCACGGCCCGCAGCCGAACCCGCACGCGCCGTCGACCGACGCGAAGCGGCGAGCGATGCCAAGCGCGACGAAGACCCGCGCAAGCGCAATGAACCCGAACCCGGGCGCCGGCCGTGACGAAACGCGTGCGCACACGCCCCGCATTCAAGCCCGACCCGATTCACACCTCTGGAGAAATTGCATGAAGAACATCAGCCTGACCCTCGCGCTGGCCCTCGCCGCCAGCGCCCCCGCGTTCGCCGCGCCGAGCGTCGGCATCTCGATCGGCATCCAGCAACCCGGCGTCTATGGCCGCATCGACATCGGCAGCTACCCGCAACCCGAACTGGTCTATGCGGAGCCGATGCTGATCAGCCCGTCGCGGGTGGCCACCTACCAGCGCCCGATCTACCTGTACGTGCCGGTCCGGGAACAGCGCGACTGGCGGCACCAGTGCCGGCGCTACAACGCCTGCGGCCAGCCGGTGTACTTTGTCCAGGAACAATGGGTGCGCGACCGCTACCAGCAAGAACACGAAGGTCCGCCGCACGGCGACCGGGGCCGCGGACCGAACGGTCGCGGGCACGGACGCGGGCACTGAAACGCGGATCGCGCACCGCGCTCGAAGCCCTCCACCTCAAAGCCAGTACTCCCACGCGCGTGCGAACAGCTCCTTCACACGCGGCGCGAGGCCGCGGCGCTGCCACTGCTCGAGCGTGATGGGATCGGAGGCGGCCAGGTCGCGCTCGAACATCGCCTGCACCTGCGCGCCGAACTCGGCACCGAGCACAACCGCGTTCAACTCGTGGTTGTGCAGGAAGCTGCGCCAGTCGAGGTTGGTGGAGCCGACCGTCGCCCACACGCCATCGACGAGGGCGGTCTTCGAATGCAGGATCACGCCGCGCCGTTCATAGAGCTTGACCCCCGCCTTCAGCAGGCGCTCGAAGTAACCGCGCCCGGCGTGGAAGACGAGCCACGAATCCGTCGCTCCGGGCAGGATCAACTTCACGTCCACCCCGCGTGCGGCGGCGGCTTCGAGCGCGGCCAGCAGCTGCGGGTCGGGCGCGAAATAGGCATTGGTCAGGTGCACGCTCGTCTCGGCGCTGCCGATGGCCGAGAGCAGGGTCGCGTAGATCAGGCTGTAGGGCTCTTCGGGCGAACTGCCGATCGCGCGCACCACCTGCGTGCCGGCGCGTTCGGCGGGCGGGAACCAGTTTTTCTCGGCCAGCGGCTCGCCCTTCTGGCTGGCCCACGCAGCGAGGAAGAGCTTCTGCAACTCCGCCACCACCGGCCCCTGGACTTGCAGGTCGGTGTCGCGCCAGGCCGCGAGGCCGCCGCTGTAGGCGCGTGTGCCCTGGCCGAAGGAGCCGCCCGAGTACACGCTGCTGATGTTGACGCCGCCGAGGAAGGCGACGCGCCCATCGACGATCAGCAGCTTGCGGTGGTCGCGCTGGTTCAGCGTCCAGGCCTTGCGTGTGAGCAAGGGGTTGAGCGGGTTGAATTCGAGCAGCTTGATGCCGCTGGCACTGAGACGTTCGAAGAAGGCGGCCGGTGTACCGAGGGTGCCGGCGCTGTCGCGGATCAGGTTCACCTGCACGCCCTCGTTCTGCTTGGCGATCAAGGCCTGCGCGAAACGCTCGCCGACCTCGTCGTCTTCCAGGATGTAGGTCTCCATGTTGATGTGGTCGCGCGCCGCGGCGATGGCCGCGAACATGGCCTGGTAGGTGGCCGGGCCGTTCTGCAGCAACCGCACCTCGTTGCCGGTGGTCAGCGGGCTGCCGACGATCGCTTCTTCGAGCGCGAGGTGGCGGTCGAAGATCGAGGTCGCCTGGCCTCGGCTGGCCAGGCCATCGAGCACCGCCCGGCTGCGCGCCGCCGACAAGGGGCCGCGCGCACCTTCCAGTTGCACGGGCGTGGTGGCGGGCCGGGCCAGGTCGGGCACGATGGTGGGCAGGCTGCTGCACGCGGACAGGCCGAGCGTCACCACGGCAACTGCGAGCGAGCAAACCCGGTTCAGCGCGCGGCGGTGTGCGGCCAGGGGCGAGTCGGTCGGTGTGGGCATGGTCGGTGGGCAGGTTCGCTGCGCAGAAGTTTCAGTCGGCGCGCACTGGCGGCAGCTCGGTCGCCTGGCGCTGCAGCTCGCGTTGTTTCATCGCGAGGTAGCTGCCGCGGTCCATCTCGTGCAACTGCGGCGCATAACGCTCGGTCGCGCTGAACCAGTCCTCCAGGCTTTGCGTCAAGCGCTGCGCCGGCGGCAGCCCGAGGTTCATCACGTGCGCTTCGATCGCGAGGTGGTAGCGCATCGTGTTGCGCTCGAGCACACCGCGCAGACCGCCAACGCGGATCGGCTGGCCATCGGCACGCTGGCCGACGATGCTGAAGCCGAACTTGTCGCTGCCGATTGTCGCCAGGTAGGCCTTCATCGACCAGCGTGCCGCCACGCCGAAGCGATAGGCGTAGCGGAGATGCACGAGCGCCTGGCGCGCCGAGTAGGGCACGGCCTCGACGGCGATGCGGTAGTCCTCGGTGCCGAGCGGGCCGCTGCGCGCTTGCAAGGTCACGTCGAGACAGTCGGCATCGGAACGCGCCACGCGGTAATGGAACTTCACCCAGCTGACCTCGGCCAGGGGTTGGTCAAGCTTGCGGCCGATGCCCACGTCCAGCACCTCGGCCGCCGGCGCACCCGAGGCACGGCAGTACTTGACGTTGAGGTGGAGGATCAGGATGTCGCACCACTGATCGGCCTGCGCCAACGCCCGCCGCACATCGGCATACGGGCGCTCGACGAGGGCGAAGACCTCGCCTTGCAGGCTGTCCGGTGTTTCGTTCGATTGCAGATAGACCGGCCGGTCGGCGACCGTGCGGGTCGCTTGCGCACTCACCGCGGCAAAACGCTCGCGCAGCAGCTCCGGCGCCGCACCCTGCGCGGCGCCGCCGAAGCCGACGAGGCACGCGACCCACAGCAGGGCGTGCCGCGAAGCGGCGCGCGGCCCGCAAGACGGCTCGGTGGAGTGCACAGGCATGCCACCAGCTTGCCCCTCTCCAGGCGCCGGGACGGTGCGCTGGCGCACGCAGGCGCGGGTCGACATCCTCTCGAATTCCTACAGCCGCCCGCGTCGTCGCCCCACAGCGTTCGGCCTGGCTGGCGGCTACGATTTTTGGGTGATTGAAGACTTCAGGAGCACCCCATGAACCACCCCCTGCCCCCGCACCAGGATGCCGCGATCTACCCGCACAACGTGCACGACGATGCGCCGACCCGACCCGACGACGAAACGTCGGCGCTGCCAGGCATCAGTCCCGAGCAACTCCGCGCCGCGATGAAAGTGATCGAAGCCGAAGTGACCAAGGTGCAGGCGCGCCACAAACCACCGCAGGCCTGAAGCCGATCTCGATCAGCTGAACAGGGCGCGCACCAGCGTGCTGTTCGGCGCGGCCCCGTCGTCGGCCGCATCGGGCACGAATTTCAGCAGAGCGTAGGAGTCACGTCGATCAGGCCGGCTCCATCCCGTTGCGGCGCTTGGCTTCCACCACTGCGGGCGAGGCCATGAAGGCCAGCAGCGCAAGCGCCGCATCGGCTTGCGTCGACGTGACCGACACACCACCCGAGAAGGTGGTGATGATCTGGATCGCATCCGGCAGCGGGCCGAGCACGTCGATGCCGGGCAGGCTCATCAACTCGCTGAGTTGCTGGAAGCCGAGCTCGACCCGGCCATCCGCGACGAGCGAGCCGACCGGCACACCCGGCGGGGCCTGCACGATGCGGCTGGCGATCTCATCGGCGATGCCCCAGCGTTCGAACAGCTTGGCCAGCGCCACGCCGCTCGGGCCGGTGGAATAGCTCAGGCTGCTGGCCTTCATCACGGCCTGTTTGATGTCATCTTCGGTGGCGATGGCCGGCCGCGGCGCGCCGGCACGCACGGCGATGGCCACACCCGATCGCACGATGTCGGCGCGGCTGCCAGCCACCAGCTTCCCGGCCTCGGCCAACTGGCCGATGGCATTGCCCGCCAGCACCACCAGGTCGAAGGCCTCACCGGCTTGCACACGTTTGGCGGCATCGACGCCGCCGACCGATTCGACCGTGACCGCCTGGGACGAGCGCGTCGCGTACTGGGCCAGCAGGTCGGCGAGCAAAGCTTTGGTCGCCATCGAGGAAATGATCGTGAGCGGCATCGCCATGCAAGCACCTCGGTCTCGTCGGGTTGAATCGAAAGCGCATTGTCGGCGACGCACCTTCCCGGCACACTGCCACGGCACAGCGGATGGCGCGATGTTTGCATCCGCCCCGACCACATCAACCCGAAGGAGACGAGCGTGGCAAAGGAAATCCTGTGTGGCTTTGGCGTCGACGTGGACGCCGTGGCCGGTTGGCTGGGCTCCTACGGCGGCGAAGACTCGCCGGACGACATCTCGCGCGGGCTGTTTTCGGGCGAGGTCGGCTCGATGCGGCTGCTGACCCTGTTCGAGCGTTGGAAGATCAAGACCAGCTGGTTCATCCCCGGCCACTCGATCGAGACCTTCCCCACGCAGATGAAGGCGGTGGCGCAGGCCGGCCATGAAATCGGCATCCACGGCTACTCGCACGAAAACCCGATCGCGATGACACCGGTGCAGGAAGAAGCGGTGCTCGACAAGTGCATTGCCCTGGTCGAGCAGTTGTCCGGCAAGCGGCCCACCGGCTACGTGGCGCCGTGGTGGGAGTTCTCGAACGTCAGCAACGAGCTGCTGCTGAAAAAGGGCATCAAGTACGACCACTCGCTGATGCACAACGACTTCACGCCCTACTACGTGCGTGTCGGCGATGCCTGGACCAAGATCGACTACAGCCAGCGCCCGGCCGACTGGATGAAGCCGCTGACGCGCGGCAAGGAAACGCCGCTGATCGAGATCCCGGCCAACTGGTACCTCGATGACTTGCCGCCGATGATGTTCATCAAGAAGGCGCCCAACAGCCACGGCTTCGTGAACCCGCGCGACATCGAACAGATGTGGCGCGACCAGTTCGACTGGGTCTACCGCGAGATGGACTACGCGGTCTTCCCGATGACCATCCACCCCGACGTGGCCGGCCGGCCGCAGGTGCTGCTGATGCTGGAGCGTCTTTTTGCCTACATCAGCGCGCACCCGGGCGTGCGGTTTGTGACGATGGACGAGATGGCGGACGACTACGCGCGCCGCCGGCCTTTTGTGGCACCGGCCTGATGCGCTGATACCGCCGATACCGATGTGCAGCGTCTGCGGCGTGCTCGGCGGCCCGGCCCACTGGAGCAGCGCGAGCGGCCGGCTGCATCTGGCCGACGCGCCCACCGCACGCGCTGAACGCGCCCGCACCGCGGGCCTGCTCAACCGCATCGCCCGCAGCCGCGGCGCGACGGTCAGCGATTGGCAAGGCAGCGCCTGGCTCGTGGCCGGTGCGACCGGCGCGCAGGAGGTGGTCGCCTCGCTCGGCCTCGTGTGGGCCGCACTCGACCGCGTGGCCGGCCGGCCGATCGACCCGCTGGACGATGAGTGGCTGAGCTGAGAGTCGCGCCCGCCCTGCTGCCGGTCAATGTGCTGACGGGCTTTCTGGGCTCAGGCAAGACCACGCTGCTGAACCGCCTGCTGCGCTCGCCGGCGTTCGCGAACTGCGCGGTGCTCGTCAACGAGTTCGGCGAGGTCGGCATCGACCACCACCTGATCGAGTCGGTCGAGGGCGACGTGGTGCTGCTGCCCTCGGGCTGCATCTGCTGCACGATCCGCGGCGATCTGTCGGCGGCCCTGCGCAAGCTCTACGACCAGCGCGAACGCGGCAACGTGCCACCGTTCACGCGCGTGCTGATCGAGACCACCGGCCTGGCCGACCCGACGCCGGTGCTCGCCACGGTGATGCACGACACCGTGCTGCAGCACCACTTCCGGCTCGGCAACGTGATCACCACGGTCGACGTGCTGCACGCCGCCGGCCAGCTGGCCCGCCACGCGGAGAGCCGCAAACAGGTGGCGCTGGCCGACCGGATCGTGCTGACGAAGGCCGACCTGGCCGAGCCGGGTGCCGCCGAATCCTTGAGCGCCGAACTGGCACGATTGAACCCGGCTGCGGCCATCGGCGTGTACAGCGACGACGCCGAACTGCTGCTCGGCCAGGACGTGTTCCAGGCCGAAGGCAAGAGCGCCGAAGTGGCCCGCTGGCTGCGCGCGGACCAGGCGCGGCAGTATTTCCCGGTACACCGCGGCAACCCGAACCTGCACGGCGACATCGAGTCCTTCGTGCTCGAACCCGGCGCGGGCATCGACTGGGCGGTCTTCAGCCTCTGGCTGTCGCTGCTGCTGCACCGCCACGGAAGCCGCGTGCTGCGCATCAAGGGCCTGCTGCAGGTGGAGGGCGCCGACACGCCGGTCGTCATCCACGGGGTGCAACAGCTGATGCACCCGCCCGAACACTTGAGCCGCTGGCCCGAAGGATTGCAGCGCTCCAGCGTGGTGTTCATCGTGCAAGGCCTGGCGCCAGAAAGGGTGGTGGCGTCGTGGCAGGCCTTTCACGCGCGGCTCACGCGGGCGTAAGCTTCGCGCCCCGATCCAACTCCTGCGAGCCGACCGATGAGCACGACAAACGACCGCCCAAAGACGGCCTCGCTCCCCCGCGGGGGGACAACCGCGCAGCAGCGAAGGGGGCCTCAATGAGCCTGAACCCCGTGATCTCGATGTTGGGCCGGCGCCTGCGGCTGGCGGTGGTGGGCGGCGGGCCGGGCTCCTTCATTGGTGCGATGCACCGACAGGCGGCGCGGCTCGACGACCGCTACGAACTCGTGGCGGGCGTGCTGTCGTCGAACCCCGAACGTTCGCGCCAGGCCGGGGCCGAGATCGGGCTGCTCGCGGAGCGCATCTACAGCGACGCCCCCGCGATGTTCAAGGCCGAAGCCGCGCGTGCAGACGGCGCCGAAGTGGTGGCAATCATGACGCACAACGACAGCCACTTCGACTACGCGATGGCCGCGATCGACCTCGGTTTCGATGTCATCTGCGACAAGCCGATGACCAACACGCTCGCTGAAGCTCAAGCCTTGCACGAGCGCGTGCAGCAGGCCGGCATCGTGTTCTGCCTGACGCACAACTACACCGGCTACCCGATGGTGCGGCAGGCCAAGGCGATGGTCGATGCGGGCGAGCTGGGCACGATCCGCCTCGTTCAAGTCGAGTACGTGCAAGGCGGCAAGGCGCGCGAGACCGACCCTGCCGTGAATGGCCAGCTGCCCTGGCGCTTCGACCCGGCGCGCGGCGGGCCGTCGCTCGTGATGGGCGACATCGGCACGCACGCACACAACCTGCTGCGTTTCATCACCGGGCTCGAGGTGGACGAGGTGGCGGCCGAGTTGGGCGCCATCGTGCCGAACCGCAAGGTGCACGACTTTGCCGGCGCGCTGCTGCGCCTCTCGAACGGCGCACGCGGCAGCTTCTGGGTGACGCAGGCAGCAGCCGGTGTCGAGAACTGTCTGCGCATTCGCGTCAGCGGCACGGCCGGCAGCATCGAGTGGATGCAGGAAACGCCGCAGGCACTGACGTTCAAACCGCTCGGTGCACCGTCGCAAAATCGCACGCCCAACGGGCCGGGCACGCTGCCGCTGGCCAAGCGCGCCTGCCGCATCGTGGCCGGGCATCCGGAGGGTTTTCACGAAGGCTTCGCGAACCTGTATTCGGATGCGGCCGAAGTGATTGCGGCACGCCGCGCGAAGCAGGCCGCCGACCCGCTGGCGCTGTTTTTCCCGAACTCGCGCGACGGCCTGGCCGGCGTGCGTTTCGTCGACAGCGTGGTGCGCTCCTCGCGCGAGAACGGCGCCTGGACGCGCTGCTGAAACCCAAGGACGACACGATGACTCAGGACACCCTCGCCGCGCTGGCCCTGGCCCCGTTTTCACTCGACGCCGAAGCGCTCGCCTGGATCACGCGCACGCGCAATTCGTTGTCGACCGAGCAGAAGGTGCGGCAGATCTTCAACCTCGCCTGCCATGGCGACGACCCGAAGGCCGTCGACAACCTGTCGGCACTCAAGGTCGGCGGCATCACGCGCTTCGGCGGCACGGACCTGGAGGCGAGCTGGCGTGCCACGCGCTCGCTGGTCGAACGCAGCGAGATCCCGCTGCTCATCAGCGGCGACATCGAGGGCGGCGCGATCGGCATCCCCTTCGGCACGCGCATCACGAACCAGTTGGGCCTGGCCGCCACCGGCTCGCCGGCTCTCGCCGATGAAGCGGTGAGCGTGCTCGCGGCCGAGGCCCGCGCGCTCGGCTACAACTGGACCTTCACACCGGTACTCGACATCAACGCGGCCTTCCGCAGCGCGATCGTCGCGACACGTTCGTATGGCTCGAATGTCGAGACCATCATGGAGCAAGGCCTCGTCAACGTGCGCGCGTTCCAGCGTGCGGGCATCGCCGCCACCGCCAAACACTGGCCCGGTGAAGGTTTCGACGACCGCGACCAGCACCTTGTCACAACGATCAATCCGCTCGACATGGCGGCTTGGCACGAGCGTTTCGGCCGGCTGTATCAAGGCTTGATCGACGCGGGTGTGATGACGGTGATGTCGGCCCACATCGCATTGCCGGCGTATGCGAAGCAGCACGGCGCGAGCGGCCTGGAGCTGTACCGGCCGGCCTCCGTCTCACGCTTCCTGAACATCGACCTGCTGCGCGGCGAACTCGGCTTCAACGGCCTGATCGTCTCGGATGCCTCGGCGATGGCCGGCCTGTCGAGCTGGGCCGACCGCGCCGAGTGCATCCCGGAAGTCATCTCCAGCGGCTGCGACGTGTTGCTCTTCCCCAGCCCCTTCGAGACCGACTTCGGCCACGTGATGAAGGCGCTGTCGGACGGGCGCATTTCGGAAGCACGGCTCGAAGACGCGGTGACCCGCGTGCTCGGGCTGAAGGCCGCTCTCGGCCTGCACCGCAAGAGCATCGACGAGTTGATGCCGCCGCTGCCGCAGGCACGCGCGATCGTGCGCAGCACGCCGCACCGCGCGGTCGAGCAGCGCGTGGCGAGCGCCGCCATCACCCTGGTGAAGGACGTGCGGAAGACGCTGCCGCTGAGCGTTGCGAAACACCGCCGCATCGTCGTGCTCACCGACTCCGAACGCGGCGGTTTCGCGGGCCAGCCGGCGATGGAGCTGATCGTGCAGCGCCTGCTCGGTGAACGCGGTTTCGAGGTGCGCGCTTTCGACGCAGCGAACCCGCCGACGCCGGACGACACCGACCTCGTCATGTACCTGCTGGCGCAGGAATCGCTGCTGGTGCGCTCGCACATCTACCTCGATTGGTCGCGGGTGCACGGCAGCTGGCAGGGCGGCATGCGGCGCTACTGGCACCCACTGCCTTGTTTGCTGGTGTCCTTCGGCCACCCGTATTACCTGTACGACGCGCCGCGCCTGCCCTGCGTCGTCAACGCCTACACGGCGATCGAGCCGGTGCAGGAGGCGCTGGTGCGCAAGCTGCTCGGCGACGAGCCCTTCACCGGCGCGCAACCAGTCGATGCGTTCTGCGGCCTGCCGGACGCGCGGTTCTGACGCGTTTCTGGCGTTTGTGTTTTTTCACTGGAGCGACCCCATGCGCAACCCCTTCGATCTCACCGGCCGCCGCGCCCTCGTCACCGGCTCCAGCGGCGGCATCGGCTTCGGCCTGGCGCGTGGCCTGGCGCAAGCCGGTGCCAGCCTCGTGCTCAACGGCCGCAACACCGACAAGCTGGCGCAGGCCGCCGCGACGCTGCGTGCCGAAGGCGCCACGGTCGACGAGGTGGCCTTCGACGTGAGCGAAGGCGCAGCGGTGACCGAAGCCGTGAGCCGCATCGAACGCGACATCGGCCCGATCGACATCCTCGTCAACAACGCCGGCATGCAGCACCGCGCGCCGCTCGAAGACTTCCCGGAAGACAAGTGGCACCTGCTGATGCGCACCAACGTGGACAGCGTCTTCCTGGTCGGCCAGGCGGTCGCGCGCTTCATGATCGGGCGCGGGCGCGGCAAGATCATCAACATCTGCTCGATCAACAGCGAGCTCGGCCGCGCCACCATCGCGCCCTATGTCGCCACCAAGGGCGCGGTGAAGATGCTCACCAAGGGCATGGCGGTCGACTGGGGGCCGAAGGGCTTGCAGGTCAACGGCATCGGGCCGGGTTACATCAAGACCGAGCTGAACGCCGCCCTGATGGCCAACCCCGAGTTCACCCAGTGGGTGACCGGCCACACCCCGTCGCGCCGCTGGGGCGACATCGCCGACGTGGCCGGCGCGGCCGTGTTCCTGGCCAGCGACGCGGCGAACTTCGTCAACGGCCACATCCTGTATGTGGACGGCGGGATCACGGCCACGCTCTAAAAGCAGGTGCGCTCCATACGTTGAAACACTGACTCGCGCGCCACGCCGCGGGCGCAGAATATTTCAAAACAAGGAGACAAGGCATGGGCTCGAAACCAATCTACAAGTCGCTGTATTTCCAGGTCATCACGGCCATCGTCATCGGCGTGCTGCTCGGCCACTTCGCGCCGGCCACCGGCGAGGCCATGAAGCCGCTCGGTGACGGCTTCATCAAACTCATCAAGATGATCATCGCCCCGATCATCTTCTGCACCGTCGTCGTCGGCATCGCCGGCATGGAAGACATGAAGAAGGTCGGCAAGACCGGCGGCCTGGCCCTGCTGTACTTCGAGATCGTCAGCAGCATCGCGCTCGTCGTCGGCCTGGTCATCATCAACCTGGTGCAGCCTGGCGCCGGCATGAACATCGATGCGTCGACGCTCGACACCAAATCGATCGCCGCCTACACCGGGCCGGGCAAGATGGCCTCGACCACCGACTTCCTGCTGAACGTGATCCCGAGCACCGTGGTCGATGCCTTCGCGAAGGGCGAGATCCTGCAGGTGCTGCTGATCGCGGTGATGTTCGGCTTCGCGCTGCACAAGTTCGGCGGGCGCGGCACCCTCGTGTTCGACTTCATCGAGAAGTTCTCGCACGTGCTGTTCGCAATCGTCGGCACCATCATGAAGGTGGCCCCGATCGGCGCGTTCGGCGCCATGGCCTTCACGATCGGCAAGTACGGCGTGGGCTCGCTCGTCTCGCTCGGCGCGCTGATGGCGACCTTCTACACCACCTGCCTGTTCTTCATCTTCGTCGTGCTCGGTGGCATCGCGAAGTTCCACGGCTTCTCGATCTGGAAGTTCATCAAGTACATCAAGGAGGAGCTGCTGATCGTGCTTGGCACCTCGTCGAGCGAAGCGGCCCTGCCGCGCATGATGGTCAAGATGGAGAACCTGGGCGCGAAGAAGTCGGTCGTCGGCCTCGTCATCCCGACCGGGTATTCGTTCAACCTTGACGGCACCTCGATCTACCTGACGATGGCGGCGGTGTTCATCGCCCAGGCCACCAACACGCCGATGACGATCACCCAGCAGATCACGCTGCTGCTGGTGCTGCTGCTCACCTCGAAGGGTGCGGCGGGCGTGACGGGCAGCGGCTTCATCGTGCTGGCGGCCACGCTCTCGGCCGTGGGGCATGTGCCGGTGGCGGGGCTGGCGCTGATCCTGGGCATCGACCGCTTCATGTCGGAAGCGCGTGCGCTCACCAACCTGGTCGGCAACGGCGTGGCCACCCTGGTCGTCGCGAAGTGGACCGGCGACCTGGACACCGAGCGCCTGCAACAGCAGCTCGACGGCGAAACCGACCTCGATGCGCAGGAGCCCGAAGCCGTGCTCGATCGGGTCGATCAGCACATGCCGGCGGCGACACACTGAGGGTCACTTCGCGCTGGACAAGCCACCCATGGCCGCATCAATAATCGGCCATGAGCGCACCCTCCAACAACACTTCGAACGGCGGCTCAGAGCTGCTGCACCAGATCGTCATCGTCGGCGGCGGCGCTGGCGGGCTTGAGCTCGCCACCACGCTGGGCCACAAGCTCGGCAAACGTGGCAAGGCTGCGATCACCTTGATCGACAAGACGCGCTCGCACGTCTGGAAGCCCAAGCTGCATGAAATCGCCGCGGGCAGCATGGACATGAGCGTGCACGAAGTCGACTACCTGGCCCAGGCGCACTGGCACCATTTCAGGTACCGCATCGGCGAGATGACGGGCCTGGACCGCGAGCGCCAGATGGTGCACGTGGCACCGCATCTCGACGACACCGGTGAACAGGTGACACCGGCACGCAGCTTCCACTACGACACCCTGGTGATGGCGGTGGGCAGCCAGAGCAACGACTTCGGCACGCCGGGCGTGAGCGAACACGCGATGAAGCTGGAAACCACGAGGGACGCGCGGCGCTTCAACCAGCGCATGGTCAACGCCTGCATCCGCGCCAACTGGCAGGCTGAACATCAGGGGCAGCGCCGCTTGCAGGTGGCCATCATCGGGGCCGGCGCCACCGGTGTGGAGCTGGCGGCCGAACTGCACCGCACCACGCGCGAGGTGGTGGCCTACGGCATGACCCACATCGACCCGGAAAAGGACATCGCCCTGAACCTCATCGAGGCTGCCGACCGGGTGCTGCCGGCCCTGCCCGAGCGGCTCTCGGCCGCCACCCTGGGCCTGCTGCAAAAGCTGGGTGTCCTGTTGCACACGAATGCCAAGGTGGCCGAGGTGCTGCCGCAGGGCGTGCGCCTGGCGGACGGGCGGATCATCGAGGCCGAGCTCGTGGTCTGGGCGGCCGGCGTGAAGGCGCCTGAATTTCTCAAGGGCCTGGCCGGGCTGGAGAGCAACCGCATCAACCAGCTCGCCGTACGCCCCACCCTGCAGACCACGCTGGACGACAACATCTTCGCGATGGGTGATTGCGCCGCCTGCGCCTGGCCACAGGCCAACGGCGGCAAGGGCGGCTTCGTGCCGCCGCGCGCGCAGGCCGCGCACCAGCAGGCCTCGCACCTGGTGAAGGAGCTGCAACGCCGCCTTGCGGGGCGCCCGCTGCGCGAGTATCGTTACCGCGACTTCGGCTCATTGGTGTCGCTGGGCGAGTTCAGCACCGTCGGCAACATGATGGGCGGGCTGGTCGGCGGTAGTTTGATGATCGAGGGTTACTTCGCTCGCCTCATGTACGTCTCGCTTTATAAGATGCACGAACTCGCCTTGCATGGCTTCCCGAAGGTTGCGCTGGACACCCTGGCCCGACTCATCACACGGCGCACCGAGCCGCACGTGAAGCTGCACTGAATCCCTGCCCAACCTTGGCAGCGCGGCCGATACAACAAGAAGCACCTCACCCCCACCTCACAGGAGAACACTCCATGGAAGAAGTCGTCATCGTCTCCGCCGCGCGCACCGCGGTCGGCAAGTTCGGCGGTTCGCTCGCCAAGACGGCTGCCCCCGAGTTGGGCGCCATCGTCATCAAGGCGCTGCTGGCACGCTCGGGCATCGCGCCCGAGCTGATCAACGAAGTCATCCTCGGCCAGGTGCTCACCGCCGGTGGCGGCCAGAACCCTGCCCGCCAGGCCGTCATCAAGTCGGGCCTGCCGAACGGCATTCCGGCCTTCGTGGTCGGCAAGGTCTGCGGCTCGGGCCTGAAGGCCACCCACCTGGCGGCGCAGGCCATCATGTGCGGCGACGCCAGCGTCATCATCGCCGGCGGGCAAGAGAACATGAGCGCCTCGCCCCACGTGCTGCTGGGCTCGCGCGACGGCCAGCGCATGGGCGACTGGAAGATGGTTGACACCATGATCGCCGACGGCCTGTGGGATGTGTACAACCAGTACCACATGGGCACCACGGCCGAGAACGTGGCGAAGAAGTTCGACATCTCGCGCGCCCAGCAAGACGAATTCGCCGCCGCCTCGCAGAACAAGGCCGAAGCGGCGCAGAAGGCTGGCAAGTTCAAGGACGAGATCGTGCCCGTCGAGCTGGTGTCCAAGAAGGGCACCGTCGTGTTCGACAACGATGAATTCATCAAGGCCGGCACCACGGTCGATTCGCTCTCCGGCCTGCGCCCCGCCTTCGACAAGACCGGCACCGTGACGGCCGGCAATGCCTCGGGCCTGAACGACGGCGCCGCCGCGGTGCTGATGATGTCGGCCCGCAAGGCCGCCGAGCTGGGCCTGAAGCCGCTCGCGCGCATCAAGAGCTACGCGTCTGCTGGCCTCGACCCCAGCATCATGGGCATGGGCCCGGTGCCCGCCTCGCAGCTGTGCCTGAAAAAGGCCGGCTGGAGCGCGAAGGACCTCGACCTGATGGAAATCAACGAAGCCTTCGCCGCCCAGGCCTGCGCCGTCAACAAGGAAATGGGCTGGGACACGAGCAAGATCAATGTGAACGGTGGCGCGATTGCGATCGGCCATCCGATCGGTGCCTCCGGCGCGCGCATCCTGGTCACGCTGATCCACGAAATGATCCGCCGCGACGCCAAACGCGGCCTGGCCTCGCTGTGCATCGGCGGTGGCATGGGCGTGGCCCTGGCCATCGAACGCTGAAGCTTTCAATCCATTTCAAACACGACCTGAGGAGACGAACATGAACAAACAACGCGTGGTTCTGGTGACGGGCGGCATGGGTGGCCTGGGCGAGACCATCTCGACCAAGATGGCCGACGCCGGCTACAAGGTCGTGGTGACCTACTCGCCCGGCAATACCAAACACGGTGAATGGGTCGCCGACATGAAGACCCGTGGCTACGACATGCTGGCCGTGGCCTGCGACGTGGCCGACTACGACTCCTGCAGCAAGGCCGTGGCCGAGGTGCAATCCAAGGCGGGCGCGATCGACGTGCTGGTCAACAACGCCGGCATCACCCGCGACATGACCTTCAAGAAGATGGACAAGGTCAACTGGGATGCGGTCATGCGCACCAACCTCGACAGCCTGTTCAACATGACCAAGCAGGTCGCCGACGGCATGGTCGAGCGCAACTGGGGCCGCATCATCAATGTGTCCTCGGTGAACGGCTCCAAGGGCGCTTTCGGCCAGACCAACTACTCGGCCGCCAAGGCCGGCGTGCACGGCTTCACCAAGGCGCTGGCGCTCGAAGTGGCCAAGAAGGGCGTGACCGTCAACACCATCTCGCCGGGTTACATCGGCACGAAGATGGTCACCGCGATCCCGAAGGAAGTGCTGGACACGAAGATCCTGCCGCACATCCCGGTGGGCCGTCTGGGCAAGCCGGAAGAAGTGGCTGGCCTGATCATCTATCTGGCCTCTGAAGAAGCGGCTTTCTTGACCGGCGCGAACATTGCCATCAACGGCGGCCAACACATGCAGTGATGGTGCCCCCAAGACGCCGCGATGCGGCGTCGGCCCCCCGAGGGGGCGCGGGCCTGCTTGGGGCGGCCCGGCGCTGGCCCGGTCCCTTCGACAACCGCCCCCACAACCACAACAGGAGCATCGAATGATCAAATCCGGCATCGACCAGGAAGCGCTGGTCAAACAATTCTCGGAAGCCTCGGCCAAGCAGGGCGAGGCCCTGCGCAAGGCCGTCGCCGAGGCCACGCTGAAGGCGCTGCAAGGTCGTGAGTTGACGCTCGCCAACATCCGCAAGGTACTCAAGACGGTGACCGAAGCGGCAAGTGCTGGCGCGGCGCAGAATCCGCTGCCGGCGGTCGATGTGGAAGGCCTGCTGGCCAAGGCCTTCGACGGCATGGACGCGGCCTTGCTGCAAACCGTCGAGGCCAACCGCAAGGCGCTGAGCCAGTTTGCTGATCAGGGTGTGAGCGCAGGCGACAAGCAGATGAAGTCCGCGCTCGCCAACCTGGAGAAGATGGAAGACATGTTCTTCGACACGGTGACCAAGGCTTCCAAGGGCGCCGGCCAGCCGATGGCCGGGCCGTGGGACCAGGTGCTGAGCGCCATGAAGGAAAAGGGCACCGCCACCGGCGCTCAAGCCACCATGACGGTCGAGCAGCTCGTCGGCCAGACCAAGACTGCCCTGCGCGATGGCCGCGCCATCAGCATGAAGGCCACCCAGGCGCTGATGGACAGCTACACCGCGCTCGTGAGCGGCGTGCTGATCGGCATGTCGGAAGGTTTGCAGGGCGGCACGAAGGCGGCGCCGGCATCGGCGAAGACGTCCAAGAAGTAAGTCTCGGCGGCTTCGCTGTGGTTTCGTTGTGGCAACTCGGCTAGAGGCGCCCCAGCGAAGCCCGCCTCAACAGCAGCGCAGCACCACCCGCCCGCTGATACCACCGCGCTGCATGCGCGCGAACACCTCGTTCACTTCGGCCAGCGGCTGGGTTTCGACTTGGCAGCGCAGCTCACCCGCGACGGCCAGGTCCAGCACCGCGCGCATGTCTTCGCGCGTGCCGACGGCCGCGCCGACGATGCGGATCTCGTTGCCCACGATCCCGAGCGCCTGAAAACTCAGCGCCTCCGTTGGCAAGCCGACCACGGCCAGGGTGCCGGCCGGGCGCAGACATTTGAAGGCCATGTCGTAGGCCGCTTTGGCTGCCGAGGTGACCACGGCCACGTGCGCGCCACCGAGCTTGCGGATCGTCTTCAACGCCTCGGGATCGGCCACGTTCAAGGTGGTCGTCGCGCCCAGTTCGCGGGCGAGTGCGAGCTTGTCGTCGCTGACATCGAGCGCGATCACTTCGGCGCCGAAGGCCCGCGCAACCTGCACGGCCAGATGCCCCAGGCCGCCGATGCCGAACACCGCGACCCGCTGGCCGGCAGCCACCTGGGCATTCTTCAAGGCCCGGTAGACCGTGACGCCGGCGCAGAACAGCGGTGCGGCCTGTTCGGAAGTCAACACCTCGGGCACGCGCAGCGCGTGGCTCCCCTTGGCGCGCATGAATTCGGCATACCCACCATCGACCATCAGGCCGGTGACCACGCCCTTGCGACACAGGTTCTCGCGGCCTTCACGGCACTGCTCGCAGACACCGCAGGCGCTGTGCAGCCAGGCCACGCCGACACGGTCGCCGATCTGCAAATGATCGACCGCCGCGCCCTTGGCGACAACACGCCCGACCACTTCATGCCCAGGTATCAGCCGCGGCTTGGTGACACCCCGAAAGCCCGGCAGATCGCCCAGCGCGATGTGCAGGTCGGAGTGGCACACACCGCAGACCTCCACCTGCAAGAGCACCTCGTCGGCTTCGGGCACGGGCCGCGCCACGTCTTGCAGCACGAGCGGCTGGCCGAAATCGGCGAGCACGGCAGCTTTCATCGGGGCTCCAGAGCGAAGAGCGTTCAGGCCGCTTCGGCCTGCTGCGCCGAGGCGGCGACGGCACTCGCCAGCACCTTGTCGACCCGCTTGCCATCGAGATCGACCACCTCGAAACGCCAGCCCTCCCACTCGACCGCATCGGCCGTGTTCGGCAATCTGCCGAGCAGCAGCATGATCATGCCGGCGAGCGTGTTGTAGCGGCCACGGTCTTCTTCGGGCAGGTCTTTCAGCACCAGCCGGTCCTTCAGCTCGGGCACGGGAATCAGGCCGTCGAACAGCCAGCTGCCATCGGCGCGCTGCACGGCCCACGAGTCGCCATCGGTCGGTGTCGTGAACTCGCCGGTGATGGCTTCGAGCACGTCCCGCACGGTGATCACGCCCTGCACTTCGCCGTATTCGTCGACCACGAACACCATCTGCGCGCTCGAGGCGCGAAAGTGGTCCAGCAACTCCATGCCCGACAGGGTTTCGGGCACGAACACCGGCGCCTGCAACTTGTCGGTCAGCGAGAGCGGCAGCCCGCGCATGGTCTGCTGCAGGAGGCTTTGCGCGGAGATCACGCCGATCACATCGTCGAGCCCGCCGCGGCAGACCGGGTAGCGAGAGTGTTCATCGTCACCGATCAGGCGCAGCACGTCTTCGGGCGTGCTCGCCACGTCGAGCCAGACGATCTCGGCACGCGGGATCATCATCGAGCCGACCTGCCGGTCGTCGAGGCGGAACACGTTGCGCACCATCTGGTGCTCCTGCGCCTCGATCACGCCGGCGTCCAGGCCTTCTTCGAGGCTGGCCTTGATTTCCTCTTCCGTCACGCTGCGGTCCGGGCCGCCACGGATGCCGATGAGCTTGAGCGTCGCCTCGGTGCACCACGACAGCAGCTTCACGAAAGGCCGCGCGATCAGCGAGATCCATTCCATCGGCTGCGCCACCAGGCGCGCCACCGACTCCGGGTACATCTGGCCGATGCGCTTGGGCACCAGCTCGCCGAAGATGATGGTGAGGAAGGTGATCGTCACCACCACCATCGCCGTGGCCGTGACCTCGGCGGCGCGGTCGTGGATGGCGAAGGTTTCGTGCAGCCATTTCGCGAACGGGGCCGAGAACGCCGCGTCGCCGACGATGCCGTTCAACACGCTGATCGAGGTGATGCCGATCTGTACGGTCGACAACCACTTGGTCGGGTTGTCGTGCAGGATCATCGCGGCCTGGGCGCCGGCGTCGCCTGTTTCCACCATCACCTGCAGGCGTGCCTTGCGGCTGGCGGTGAGCGCCATTTCCGACATGGCGAACAGGGCGTTGAGGAGGATCAGGAAGACGAGAAGGGCAACGTCCATGCGGCGAGCGCGGCGACCAAGGAGAAAAGAGCGTAGCAGAATCGCGGCATGGACTACCTGATGGGCGACGTGCAGGGCTGCTGCGATGCGCTGGAGCGGCTGCTCGCGAAGATCGATTTCTCGCCTTCGCGCGACCACCTGCATGTGCTGGGCGATCTGGTGAACCGCGGCCCGCAATCACTGGCCACCCTGCGCCGCCTGCGCGGGCTGGGCGACGCGGCCACCTGCCTGCTCGGCAACCACGACCTGCACCTGCTGGCGGTGGCGCACGGTGTGCGACCGCAGCACAAGAGCGACACGCTGACCGACATCCTGGATGCGCCAGACCGCGAGGCCTGGCTCGACTGGCTGCGCCAGCGCCGCATGGCGGTGTTCGAACACGGCTGGCTGATGGTGCACGCCGGCGTGGTGCCGCAGTGGGATCGCGCGACCACGCTGCAACTGGCCGATGAGGTGGAACGGCAACTGCGCGGGCTGGAGCTGGGCGCCTTCCTGCGCGTGATGTACGGCAATGACCCCGCGCGCTGGAGCGATCAACTCGAAGGCCACGCGCGGCTGCGCTTCGCCGTGAACGTGCTGACACGCATCCGCTTCGTGCAAGCCGACGGCACGCTCGACCTCAAGAGCAAGGAAGGCGCGGGTGGCGCCCCGCCGGGCTGCGTGGCGTGGTTCGATGCGCCGGACCGTCGGACGGCCGACACACCGATCGCCTTCGGCCACTGGTCCACGCTCGGCCTCGTGAACCGGCCCGATCTGCTGGCGCTGGACACCGGCTGCGTGTGGGGCGGGCAGCTCACCGCCGTGCGCATCGACGGCGGGCGGCGCGAGGTGATACAGGTGGAATGCGAGCCGGCGCAGCGGCCGGGTTGAAAGCAGCGCATGTCACGCACGCGGGTGGCCATCCTCACCCTGCTCGCCATGCTGGCCTTCGCCGGGAACTCCCTGCTGTGCCGCATGGCCTTGAAGCACACGGCCATCGATCCGGCCACCTTCACCGCCCTTCGCATCGTCTCGGGTGCGGTCATGCTTTGGCTGATCGTGCGGATGCGCGACCGCGAGGAATCGGGGCCGCGCTCTTCAGCAGGGAACTGGCCTTCCGCGTTTGCGCTCTTCGTCTACGCGGCCGCGTTCTCGTTCTCCTATGTCAGCCTGACCGCCGCGACGGGCGCCCTGCTGCTGTTCGGTGCAGTGCAGGCCACGATGATCGGCTACGGCCTGTGGACCGGCGAGCGCCTGCGCGGCAAGCAGATCGCTGGTCTGAGCCTGGCGCTCGGCGGGCTGGTCGGCTTGCTGCTGCCCGGCCTGTCGGCGCCACCGCTGAAAGGTTCACTCCCGATGCTCGCTGCCGGCGTGGCCTGGGGCGTCTACAGCTTGCGCGGCAAGGGCGGTGGCGACCCGCTGCGCGTGACCGGTGGAAACTTCCAGCGGGCCGTCGGTCCGGCGCTGGCCCTGAGCGGGGTCATGGCGGTCCTCGTGACTCCACCGTCATCGCTGGACATCAGCGGCGTCGCGTACGCACTCGCCTCGGGCGCCCTGGCGTCCGGCCTCGGTTATGCCGTCTGGTACACCGCGTTGCCCAGCCTGAAGGTGACCAGCGCCGCCGCCGCACAACTCAGCGTGCCGGTGATCGCTGCCCTTGGTGGTGTGCTGTGGCTCGACGAGCCGATGACGCTGCGCCTTGTGATCGCCTCGGTGGCAGTGCTCGGCGGCATCGCGCTGGTTGTCATCGCCCCAACGAGGGCGAAGCCCTGATGGGTCCAGGCCGTTCGCGCTTCGCCAAGCCAGGCCAGGCCGCCTCGATACAATCGACACCCGTTGGAAGCGTGGCCGAGCGGTTTAAGGCTGCAGTCTTGAAAACTGCCGTGGGGGCAACTCCACCGTGAGTTCGAATCTCACCGCTTCCACCACCCCGCGCCCGTCCTGGTGATTTGCGAGCAGATCAATCGTTGCAATAGATCCGCGCGCCGCTCTTGTCGAACAGTAAGGCCTTGCTCGCCTCAAAGCGCCCGTCCAGCGCCTGACCGGTGCGCAGGCTGCGCCCGTCCTTGGTTTCGATCACCACCATCACACCGCCCGACGAGCGGGCATAGGCAAAGGTCTCACCGCCCAGGTGCTCCAGCATGTCGATGACGACAGGCAGTTGCGCATCACCGCTGTCGTTGAAGTGCTCCGGCCGAACCCCCACCGACACCTCGGTGCCCACCGTGGGCATGCTGCCCTGCAGTGGCAGGCTGATCGATAGTTTGTCGAAGCCGGTCAACGCCACCTGGCACCGGTTCACACCACCCTCGGCAGCGTGGCCCGTCACCTTGCCTTCGAAGAAGTTCATGCGCGGTGAGCCGATGAAGCCGGCCACGAAGGTGTTGGCCGGGTTGTCGTACAGCTCCAGCGGCGAGCCCACCTGCTCCACCACGCCGGCGCGCAACACGACGATCTTGTCGGCCAGGGTCATGGCTTCGACCTGGTCGTGGGTGACGTAGATGATGGTGCTGCCGAGCTCGCGGTGCAGGCGCGCAATCTCGATGCGCATGTGCACACGCAGCTCGGCGTCCAGGTTGCTCAGCGGCTCGTCGAACAGAAACACCTGCGGGTCGCGCACGATGGCGCGGCCGATCGCCACCCGCTGGCGCTGCCCGCCGGACAGGGCCTTGGGCTTGCGGTCCATCAGCGGCTCCAGGCCGAGAATCTTGGCGGCGGAATCCACCTTGGCTTGCACCTCGACCTTGGGCACGCCGGCGTGCTTGAGGGCGAAGCCCATGTTCTCGCGCACCGTCATGTGCGGGTACAGCGCGTAGGACTGGAACACCATCGCGATGCCGCGCTTGGACGGGTCCACGTGGTTCATCACCTCGCCGCCGATGCGCAGCTCGCCGCTGGTGATGTCTTCGAGGCCCGAGATGGCGCGCAGGAGGGTGGACTTGCCGCAGCCCGAGGGGCCGACGAAGACCACGAACTCGCCGTGCTGGATGCTCAGGTCGACGCCGCGGATGACGTCGACATCGCCGAACGATTTGCGGACCTGGGTGAGTTGGACGTCGGCCATGGCGTGTGCTCCCCGATCACTCGGCGCGCAGCGACAGGCGCTGCGTGCCCAGGCGCGTGGTGCTCACGCTCAGTGCGATGTCGCCCACCGCGCCGGTGGTCTCGACCCAGAAGCCGGTCACCCCACCCTTGATTGGCAGCATCCGGGGGCCCAGCAGTTGGGCAGCACCGCTCACGTCCACCGTGACGATGTCGTCCAGAAACGGCAGTGGGCGGCCCGCCTGGTCGAGTGCGCGCACGATCACGCGGGTGGAGTCTTTCTCGCCGGAGCGCAAGACGGTGTCGTCCACCTGCAGCTGCAGCGTGGTGGGCAGCGGGTTGCCGGACACGGCCACGCTGGCCACGGCCTTGCCATCGATGTAGCCGGTGAAGATGGCGTCGCGCCACAGCATGCCCCAGGCGCCAAGGTCGTTCATGTTCACCTGGCGGCTGTCGAAGATCACCGGTGCGTGCGGCAGGTGCGGGTAGCGCGCGCGATCGGGCTCGGCGCGCTTGGGCGCAAAGTCGCCCACCTTCAGCTCCACGTAGTCGCAGTTGGTCAGCACGATGATGGGGAGCACGTCGCAGCGGTCCTTCTCGCCGCGGGCCCAGTAGGTCACGGGCTCGAGCACCACCTGCTCGTCCGGACTGCACTGGCTGGCGTACGCGTGGGCCGCGAACTTGGGCTCGCGGAAGATGTCCATCACGCCGTGGTGGCAGATGCGGTCGCCCGCGCCGAAGTCCTTGTGGGTGTTGTAGTCGAACATGCACCAGCCGATCGCGCCCGAGATCACCGGGTTGCCATAGGCCGTGTTCAGCACCTGCAAGTGGCGCGTGACGTGCTCTGCCTGGCGGTGCTCGGCGTCGAACCGTTTGGTGGGGTACATGTGGCCGGTGTGCTCGGTCACCAGGTAGGGCACCTCATGGTCCAGCCCGGTCACGGCGCGCGGTGCGCGCAACGGCACGGGCTCGCGCCCGGCCAGCCACTCGGGGCCGGCGCCGTTGAAGAAGTCGTTCATCGTGTAGACGTCTTCGAGCAGCTCGCTGTTGTCGATGCAGCGGATGCCGCCGATGGCGCGCGAGCCGTCCAACTCACGCGCCATGGCGTTGGTGCGCGAGTAGAAGGCGTGGTTGTCTGCCGACTCGTTGATGCGCACGCCCCAGGAGACGATAGCCGGGTGGTTCCAGTCGCGCTCGATCATGCGGCGTACGTTCTCCACCGACTCGTCTTGCCAGGCTTGGCCGCCGATGTGCTGCCAGCCGGGAATCTCTTCGAGCACCAGCAGGCCGATCTCGTCGCAGCGGTCCAGGAAGTATGTGGACTGCGGGTAGTGCGAGGTGCGCGCCAGGTTGCACTTGAGTTCGTGCTTCAGGATGTCGGCGTCTTTTTGCTGCGCGCGTCGGCCCATCGCGTAACCCACGTAGGGATAGCTCTGGTGGCGATTCAGGCCGCGGATCTTCAATGGCTGGCCGTTGAGGAAAAAACCTTCGGCGGTGAAGGCTGCGGTGCGAAAGCCGAAGCGGGTGCTGAGCTGGTCGGTGCCGGCCGATGTGGTGGTGCTCACGCGCATCAGGTAGAGCTGCGGTGCGTCCAGCGCCCACAGCTTCAGGCCCGCGAGTTTGTCGAAGACCACGCTGAAGCTGGTGCCCGACACCGCCGTGGTTTGATAGTGCAGCACCTTGCCGTCCACCGTGCACAGCTCGACCAGCGCATTGCCGGTGAACGCGACCTGCGTGGGGTTGGCCATGAAGCCGGTCACGCGCACGCCCTTGGCGTCGCTCAGCTCGCTCGAGGTCTCGACTTTCAGGTTGGCAATCGACACGGCGTCGGTCAGCTTGAGCCACACGTCGCGGTAGATGCCGGCATAGGTCAGGTAATCGATCTGGCCACCGAACGGCGGAATCTCGGGGTTCTCGCTGCCATCGATCTTGACGGTGACGAGGTTGTCGCCCTCGTTCAGCAGCCCGGTCAGGCGCGCGCTGAACGGCGTGTAGCCGTCCTTGTGCGCGGCCACTTGCCGGCCGTTGACCCAGACCACGGCATTGGCCATCGCGGCGTCGAACTCGAGCGAGATTTCGCGGCCCGCGTACTCGGGTTGCCAGGCCAGGATGCGCTGGTAGCCGAACTCCTGCTGGTAGCAACGCTCGTCCAGGTAGGTCATCTCCAGATCCACCGCGTTGTGCGGCAGGCGCACCGCAGTGCCTGGAGCGATGGCAGTGATGAGTTCGGGCGAGAACGCGGTGTGAAAAGTCCAGCCCGTGTCTAGCCGAGTCAGAGAACGCATGGAGAAGACCTTATTTGACGGAGCCCAGCATGCCCTGCACGAACTGCCGTTGCATGGCAAAGAAGACGACGAGCGTGGGAACGGTGGCGAGTACCGTCGCGACCATGATCACGCCGAAGTCGGGGGTGTAGGCCGAGCCCAGCGACGAGACCACCAGCGTGATGGTCTTGAGTTCGTTGGACTGCAGCGCGATCAGCGGCCACAGGAAACCGTTCCACGCCGCCATGAAGACGATGATGAAGGCGGCCGCGTAGGTGGAGCGCATCACCGGCACGTAGACGAACAGGAAGATCTGCCATTCCTTCAGGCCGTCGATCCGCGCCGCTTCGCGCAGCTCCGGCGGAAAGGCCTTGCTGCTCTGCCGAAAGTAGAAGATCAGGTAGGCCGATGCCACGGTGGGCAGGATGACCGCCATGTGGGTGTCGAGCATGCCGGCCGAGGCCATCAGCGTGAACAGCGGAATCATCAGGGCCGCGAACGGCACCATCATCGACAGCAGCAGGCCGCGGTAGATGCGCTCGCGCACGGGCGAGCGAAACACCTCGAAGCCATAGCCCGCGGCAGACGACACCACCAAGGTCAGCAGCGAGCCGATCAAGGCCACCTTGCCCGAGTTCCAGAACACCAGGCCCACGTCGTACAGGTTCGCGAACTTGGCGTAGTTGTCGAGCAGGGCGCTGCCCAGCGAGATCTTTCCCCGGGTGATGTCGCGGCTCAGGTTGGTGGCGCTGATCACCATCCAGACAAAGGGAAACACCGAGACCAGGGCCATCGTCGCGAGGAAGACATAGACCGCCGCCGCGCGGGCTTTTTGCAGCAGCGTGTTCATTGGTCACGCTCCCGGGCCACGTAGAACTGCATCAGCGCCAGCACGGCAACCAGGACCACGATGACGTAGGACACGGTGGCCGCATAACCGAAGTTGGGCACGTACCTGAACGACAGGTTGTAGATGTAGAGCGAGAGCGTCAGCGTGCTGTCGGCCGGGCCGCCGTTGGTGATGTTTAAGGCCTCGTCAAACATCTGCAGCGTGCCGATGGTGGACGTGACGGTGGTGAACAAAATCACCGGCTTCAGCACCGGAATGGTGATCGACAAAAACCGGCGCGTGGCCGAGATACCGTCGATGCGGGCGGCCTCGTAAATCGACTTGTCCACGTTTTGCATGGCCGCCAAGTAGAAGATCATGTTGTAGCCGGTCCAGCGCCAGG
>JANYJL010000286.1 GCA_025361845.1 Rhizobacter sp. | reverse complement strand
GCTCGCTGATGTTCATCGATGCCGCCTTCATGGGTGCGCGACAAGGCCATCAGCGACGACGCGATGAAACCCTTGTACGGGCCCTTCGGGTCCATCTCGCGCGGGTGCAGGAAGCTGTTGCCAGCGCTGAGCGCGCCGTAGCGCACGAACATGTTGGTGCCGTCGGGCTTGACGGTGAAGATCGCGAAGCGGTTCTTCGGGCCCACGTGCTCCCAGCGCGAGAACATGATCTCGCCCTTGGCGGTGACGACCGGGTTGCGGTCGTGGCTCTGGTTGACCGAAATCTGCGTGATCTCGCTGCCGTCGGGCTTCATCGTGTGCAGGTTCATCACCCGCTCGCGTTCGTATTCGTCGAGCGCGAAGTACTCGCCGGTCTCGCCGAGCATGGTCTTCTGAAGCGTCTTCGACGTGGTCTGCCGGTCGGACGAGAACACGAAGCCGGCGCCGGCGGGCAGGTAGGCCGGGTCGGCGTCGTTGGCGGTGATAGAGCTGGTGATGCGCCGGAACGTGCCGCCGGTCATGCCGCCGGTCGTCATGTCGTATTCCCAGATGTTCCATTTACCGGTGCAGGCCGGCACCGCCGGGTCGCCGATCGTCGCTGTGTTGGTGGTCGGGCAGGTCATCGCGAAGACGATCTTCTTGCCGTCGTACGAGGCCTCGGGGTCCGACACATCGCCCACGCCTTGCGTGTAGCGCTCGGTGAGGTTGTGCTCGGGCGCGCTGGGCGACGATTTCTCGCGCACCATCAGGTCGCCGCCGGGTGCGCTGGGCATGCCGTCGGTCGGGTTCTGGTCCAGGGCGGTGGAGCGCTTCACATAGGCCAGGGGCACGTCGCCCTCGACCGTGACCGTGTCCGAGCCCTTGCCGCAACCGGCCAGGCACAAGCCCAGCAAGGTGGCGGTGAAGGCCAGTGCGGCGAATCTCTGTTGGTTCTTCATCCGGGTCTCCTCAAAATGTTCAGACATCGACCGACGGGTGGTCTCATGCGCGTGCCGGTGCTGCCCCGGCGAGCAAGCCGCCGGAGTAGTGGAGTTCACCGGTCGCATCCACGACCACCGCGTCGACCCCCTCTTGCGACTCGATGAGTCGCAGGCCCTTCTCCAGGCCCGACACGAACACGGTTTTCGACAAGGCCTCGGTCGTGAGGCCGTCGTCGGCAAGAATCGTCACGCTGCGCACGCTGCTCGGTGAGCGGCCCGTCTTCGGGTCGATCAGGTGGTGGCAGCGTCTGCCGTCGTCGTCGATGAAAAATCGTTCGTAGTCGCCGGAGGTCGAGATCGCGGTGTCTTCGAGCGGCAGCACCGCGACCACCTCGCCGGGGCGGCGCGGGTCGGCGATGGCAATGGTCCAGGGGCGGCCGCGGCGGTCGCCGAGCACATGGCTGTCGCCACCCGCGGTGACGATGCCGTTCTTGATGCCGTGCTGGCGCAGGATGGCGGCGCCGCGGTCCACCGCATGGCCCTTCGCGAAGCCGCCGAGGTCGATGCGCACGCCGGGCCGCGCGAAACGCAGGCTGCGCGTGGCGCGGTCGAGTTGCAGGTGTCGGTAGCCGATGGCGGCGCGTGCTTCGGCGAGCGCTTCGTCGCTCGGCTTGATGCGCTGGCGGTAGTCGTAGAGGTGGCCGACGCTCGCATACGTGATGTCGAAAGCGCCTTCGGACAACTCGGAGAACGCGATGGCGCGTGCCACCAGCGCATACATCTCGTCGCTGAGCGGCACGGCGCGCGTGGCGGCGTCGCGGTTGATGCGCGACAGCTCGGACTCGGGCTTGTGCGGGCTCATCGCGTGGTCGATGCGGTGCATGTCGGTCATCACCGCCGCAATGGCCGCTTCGCCACGGGCTCGGTCCGCGCTCCACAGTTCGACGCTGACGGCGGTGCCCATGATGGCTTCTTCGCCGCTCAGCCAGCCGCTGTCGGCGCTCGCTGCCGATCGCGGCGCGAAGGCTGGCCGCTGTGCGCGTGGGGTGCTGATGCCGAACATCATGGCAGGCCTGAAGCGCGCGCGTCAGTGCACCGCGGCGCGGGGTGCCGCGCAGCAGTTGGCGTTCGACGGGTTGTGCAGATTGCGCAATTCAGGCTCCTTGAGCGTGCGGTGGCAGACAGTCCGGATCTGCGTTTTGCCGGACCTGAATGTCATCGCCGGCGCATCTTCAAGCCTCGCGGAGCGGAAAAACCGTCAAATGTTGGCAAACTGCGATCACCTTGCTATCGGTTACAGATGAAATGGGAACGCACGCGTATCCGCCCGCCAGCAGGTGATTCAGATGTGTGCAGGCGCAACCGCGGCAGGCTGCCGCGCGGCCGGACGGGTGAGCGTCAGGGGGCGGCCAGCAGCCACCTGAACGACGCGCCGATGCGGTAACTGCCGTCGTCGCGACGGAAGGGCGCCAGCGCCGCGCTGTGGGCCGCGTCGACCGCCTCCTGGCTCGTCGCCTCGGCCGCGCGAACGGCCACGCCGGCGGAGCCGATGCCCCGCACGGCCGTGGCCAGGTCGGGGTAATGCCATTCGCAGGCAACGTCCGTGACGGACTTCGGCGTGAGCCCGGCGCGGATGGCCAAGGCGCGCAGCGCGGTTTCGTCGGACAACGCGAAGGGTCCGGGTGCACCGGGCGGCGAAGGCGGCAGCAAAGGCTTCAGCGCCGCCAGGAGCGAGGCGGCCGGCATGCCTTCCGGTGTGCCCCAGGTCATCACGACGACGCGACCGGTGGGCCGGGTGATTCGCCGCGCCTCCGCGAGTGCCGCCACCGGGCTCGCTGCGTATTGAAAGGCGTTGAAGCCGGTGACGAGATCGAAGCTGGCGTCCGCAAACGGAAGCTCTTCCAGATCGCCGAGCCTGAAGTCGCCGGCCGGGACACGCCCGCGCGCAATGGCGAGCAGCGGGTCGGCCGCGTCGAGACCCGAGACCTGTGCCCCACGCTGAGCCGCGAACATCGCCGCCATGCCCGCACCGCAGCCCAGGTCGCAGTAGCGTGTATCGATGCGCAGGCCGCAGGCGTCGAACACGGCCTCGTAGGCGGCACTGAACTGGCCCTCCTGGAGGGTCGCCCAGTCCAGCGCCCGCGCGCCCCAAAGTCGGCCATTGGGCGCGGAAATCCTGGGCTTGTCGGATGGCGGCATGGGGCCTCCTGGGCAGCGTTGGAAGTGCAAGCCTAGCTGTGCGGCCGAGCTTGGGGCGGCGGATCTCCCCCAACGAGTGGAGGCGCGGCGCGACCCGCGGCGTGACCGACCGCTCAGCCCGCCGGCGACTCGCCCGACCAGCGAAACACACGGTGGGCGCGCGGGCGCGTGGCCGCGATCAGGCGCGCATTCGGCTCGTCCGTGCCAGCCACCCAGGCCAGCGCCGCGTCGCGCTCGCGGCCGAACTGCACGTGGCGTTCGATGAGCCGGTCGGTGCGCAGGCCGTCGTCGATGTCGACATACCAAACCTCGTCGAGCAGGCCGGCCACCGACGCCCAATGGCCGTCTTCCAGCAGCAGGTAGTTGCCTTCGGTGATGACGAGCCGCGTGGCCGGCAGCACGGCGATGGCGCCGGCAATCGGCTCCTCGATCTCGCGGCGGAACTCGGGTGCATAGACGATCTCGTCGGCGCCCTGGCTGCGCAGGCGGCGCAGCAGGCTCACGTAGCCGGCGCTGTCGAAGGTGTCGGGCGCGCCCTTGCGGCCGGCGCGGCCGAGCCGGGCGAGCTCGACGTTGGCGAGGTGATAGCCGTCCATCGGCACGACCTGCGAGGCCTCGGGCAAGGCGCGCTGTATCGCCAGCGCGAGGGTGGATTTGCCGGCGCCGGGCGCGCCGACCAGGCCGATCAGGCAGCGTTGGCCACCAGCAAGCAGTTCATGCAGACGCGTCAGATAGACCGTGGGGACGGCGGGCAGCGTATGGGGTTCAGCGCTCATTGAAAACTCCTTCAGGGCTGCACGATACCGCGCGCTGGCAAGCGCAGCAGCCCGGTCGCCAGGCCCGTGCCGAGCAGGATGGCCGCGCAGCCGAACAGCATCGCCATGGTCAAACCCTCGGCCAGGAACAGCCAGCCCCAAACCACCGCGAACACCGGGATCAGGAAGGTCACGGCAATGGCATTCGCCGGACCGATGTGGGCGATGAGCCGGAAGAAGACGATGTAGGCGACAGCCGTGCACAGCACCGCGAGCATCGCCGCCGTGGCCCACGCGGCGGGCGAGGGGTTCGCGGCCGGCCACCACCACACAGCCGGCAGCACGAGTGCGAGGGCCGCCGAAAGCTGGCTGCCGGTGGCCACGGCGAGCGGCGCCACGCCGGCCAGGCGCTTCTTCGCGTAGCTGGCCGACCAGCCATAGAACAAGGTCGCCAGCAGGCAAGCCACGACCGCCCAGCCCGAGCCGCCCGGTTTGAAACTTGCCTTGCCCCAGGCCAGCCACGACACACCCGCGAAACCGATGCCCAGCCCGGCGATGCGCGAGGGCGTGAGGCGGTCCTTCAACCACAGCCACGCGATGACGGCGCCGAACAGCGGCGTGGCCGCGTTGAAGATCGACGACAGCCCGGCCGTGATCGACAGGGCCGCGTAGCTGAAGCAGAGAAAGGGCACGGCCGAGTTGGTGAGGCCGACGACGAAGATCGGCCGCCAGTGCGTTCGCAAAACGCCCATCTGGCCGCGCGCCAGCAAGAGCGGCAGCAGACACAGCGCCGCGCCGCTCACGCGGACGGCGGCGAGTGCCACCGGCCCGAACTCGGTCGCACCCATGCGCATGAACAGGAAGGACGCGCCCCACAGCGCGGCCAGGCCGAACAACTCGGCGAGGTCGGCGCCCTTCATGCCGTGGCTCGCCGCCGCGCGCTCGTGGCCGCGTGCTCCAGTTTCAGCAAGGCCTGCTTGCGTTCAATGCCGCCGGCATAACCCGTGAGCGAACCGTCGCGCCCGACAACGCGGTGGCAAGGCACGATCAAGGAGATCGGGTTGCGCCCCACTGCCGCACCGACGGCGCGCACCGCTTGCGGTGAACCGAGCGCGCGGGCAATGTCGCCATAGGCGCGGGTCTCGCCGGCGGGGATGCGTTGCAGCGTGGCCCACACGGCGCGCTGGAATTCGGTGCCGAGCAGGTCGAGTGGCAGATCGAAGTTTGTGTCCATGCCGGCGAAGTAGCGACGCAGTTGCGTGGCTGCGCTTCGCAGGAGTGGATCGTCCGGCCGCTCGTTCGCACCCAGTTCACCGGGATGGTGTTTCTGCCCGTCGAACCACGCGCCGGCCAAGCCGTTCGCGGTGCGCACGAGGCGCATCGGGCCCAAGGGGGTGTCGACCCGAGACTGCGCTGTGCAGGCGCGCTGAATGGATTCGAAGGTGAGGCTCATGAGCGTGTCTCCAGACTGTTCCAAAGTCGCAGCACGGCATACGCGCGCCACGGTTGCCAGGCGATCGCGCGGGCATCGGCCTCGCGCTGCGAACTGGTCGCGAAAAGAATCTTCATCGCCTTCAGCACCGCCACGTCGTTCGGCGGAAAGGCGTCGGGCCAGCCGAGCGCGCGCATCACGATGTAGTGCGCGGTCCAGGGGCCGATGCCGGGCAGGGCGCAGAGCTGTTCGATCAAGGCCTCGGGTTCAGCGCGTGCGCGCAGGCGCGGCGCGAGCGTCGGCCAGGCCTGCGCGAGCGCGACGTTCGCGCCGGCGCGGCTGCGGATGATGCCCAGCTCGGCGATGCGTTCGAGCGGCAGCGCGGCAATCACGGCGGGTGCGGGGAAGAGGCGGTTCACTTCCACCCAGGGCGTGACGATGGGCTTACCGAAGCGTTCGACCACGCGCGCCGCCAGTGTGCGCGCCGCGGCCACCGTGACCTGCTGGCCGAGGACGGCGCGCACCGCGAGTTCGAAGGCATCGAGCCCGCCCGGCAGGCGCAGGCCGGGCGCGCCGGGCAGGCTGGTCAGCGCGGCGTCGATCGTCTGCGGGTCGGCATCGAGATCGAGCCAGCGCCGCACCTCGGTGACGAGCACGCCGCTCGCGTTGGCGAGGCGCGCGGAGAAGCTCAGGCGCAACTGCGCCGCATCGGGCCGGAACCCGGCTTCGACCCAGCCCGCGCTCGCGCCCATCAGACCGGCACGCACGCTGCGGCGGATGCACGAACCGCTGACCGATTCGATGCCCGGTATTGCCCGCTGCGCGACGAACTTCAGCAGCGCCGCCATGTCGTACGGCGCGCGGTAGCCGAGCGTCACGCGGAGGCCCTCGCTCGCCTCCGATGTGGCCGCCGGTTCGGGGCGCTCCGATGTGTCGGCGGGTGATCCTTCCGCCACACCTCGCAAGCGGCTCGGGCTCATGCGGTAGTTGTCGGCGAAGGCCGCGTTGAAGCGCCGCAGGCTCTTGTAGCCGCAGGCGAGTGCGACCTGCGAGACGGGCAGGGCCGTGTCGGTCAGCAGCTGCTTGGCGAGCAGCAGGCGGCGCGTCTGCAAATATTGCAGCGGCGTCACGCCGTGCACGGCGAGGAAGATGCGGCGCAGGTGGCGGTCGCTCACGCCCAGCCGCTCGGCGAGTTCGGCCAGACTCGGTGTGTCGCCGCTCGCCGCCTGCGCATCGAGCTGCAACGCGGCCTGGCGGGCGAGCGTGCGTGAAGCGTCCATGACCGTCCACGGCAGGCCCGGTCCCGGTGCCACTTCGGGGCGGCACTTCATGCACGGCCGAAAGGCCTGCGCCTCGGCTTGCGCCGGTGTCTCGAAGAAGCGGCAGTTCTCGCGCCGCGGTGTGCGCACGCGGCAGATCGGCCGGCAGTAGATGCGCGTCGACGTGACGCCGACGAACAGCCGCCCGTCGAAGCGCGCATCACGTGCCGTGATGGCCTGGTAGGAAGCGTCGTCGTCGAGCAGCATGGGGGCGATTATGGCCAGGGCCTGCGATTCGACTCGCCGTTTTCGGACATGCTGTTTTGGTGCTCTCCGGCGACGACAATGCGGGCTCGAATCAAAGGACGAAGCGATGCGCTACCGCAGTTTGGGCAAGACAGGAATCGAGGTTTCCGAGATATCGCTCGGCACCTGGCAGGTCGGTGGGCGCTGGGGCGAGCCGTTCAGCGACGCGACCGCGGACGCGCTGCTGAACCAGGCGATCGATGCCGGCATCAACTTCATCGACACCGCCGATGTGTACAGCGCCGGCGCGAGCGAAGCGGCTGTCGGGCGTGTTGTGCGCGCGCGCTCGGAGCGTGTGTTCGTCGCCACCAAGTGCGGGCGGCAGATCAGCCCGCACGTGAATGCGGGCTACACGGTTGCGGCATTGCGCGGCTACGTGGAAGCGAGCCTGCGCAACACCGGCCTGGACACGCTCGACCTCGTGCAACTGCACTGCCCGCCGACCGAGGTGTTCTATCGCCCCGAGATCTTCGAGCTGTTCGAGCGCCTGCGTGACGAGGGCAAGGTGCGCCACCTCGGCGTGAGCGTCGAGAAGATCGAAGAGGCGCTGAAGGCGATCGAGTTTCCGAATGTCGAGACGGTGCAGATCATCTTCAACATGTTCCGCCAGCGGCCGGCCGAGTTGTTCTTCGAGCAAGCCGCGCGGCGCGACATTGGCGTGATCGCGCGGGTGCCACTGGCCAGCGGTTTGTTGACGGGTCAGTACACGGCCGCCACAACGTTCGGCGCGGAGGACCATCGCAATTTCAACCGCGAAGGCGCGGCCTTTGATCGCGGCGAAACCTTCTCGGGTGTCGACTACGAACACGGCCTCGCGGCGGTTGCGGAACTCAAGGATTTGTTCGCGGGCGACGTGCCGCTCGCGCATTGGGCGCTGAGCTGGATCCTGATGTTCGAGGCCGTGTCCTGCGTGATCCCGGGTGCCTCACGGCCGGCACAGTTGCTGAGCAACCTGCAAGCCGCGGCCTTGCGCGCGTTGACCACCACCGAGATGGCGCAGGTGCGAGCCATCTACGAACGCCACATCAAGGCCGACGTGCACCTGCGCTGGTGAACCGCTTGCCCGCAAAGAAAATGGCCCCGCGAGCGGGGCCATGGACGCGGGGTGACGCAATCACTTGAGCGACAACACCCAGGCGACGAGTTGCTTCGCCTCGGCCTCGCTGACCTGCGCGTTCGCCGGCATCGGCACCGGACCCCAGACGCCTGAGCCGCCCTTTAGCACCTTCTGCGCAAGCGCAGCGGCAGCGTCCTTCTGGCCGGCGTACTTGGCTGCCACGTCCTTGTAGGCTGGGCCGACGAGCTTCTTGTCGATGGCGTGGCAGGCCATGCAATTCTTCTTTTGCGCCAGGTCGGCATTGGCGAAGGCCGGGCCGGCGGCCAGGGCCACCCACAAAAGCGGGAGAGTGCGGAGCGAAGTCATGGTTTCCTTTCGCGCCGGGGGCGGCGCTGGCATGGGTCTGCCGTCACAATAACGCTTTTCCAGGGCAGGCGTTGACGCGGAAACGGTCTCGACGGCGGCTCTCAGCAGGAGCATAGGCCATGTTTTTCGTCATAGTCGGGACGCTCATCATCCTCACGAACCTGGCTGGCATCGGCCCGTTCGCGGACTGGAACTGGAACATCACCGGCGACCTGTGGAAGTTCTGCGTGCCCTTCGGGCTGGCCGCGATCTGGTGGGCCTGGGCCGATGGCAGCGGCTACAACAAGCGCAAAGAGGTCGAGAAGATGGACGCCAGGAAGACCGCGCGCCGCGCCCAGAACATGCAGGCCCTGGGCATGGACGTGAAGGGCCGACCCAAGGGTCGCAAACGCTAGGGATAACGGCCCCAAGACGCCTGCGGCGTCGCCCCCCGAGGGGAGCACGGGCCGCTTGGGGCGGCCCGGCGCTTGGCCCGCAAACCGTCTGATCAGAACTTGTCGAGCACCGCCCCGGTGCTGGCGCTCGACGCATTGCGCGCGAACTTCGCGAGCACACCGCGTGTGTAGCGCGGCGCGGGCGCCTTCCACACAGCACGGCGCTTCGCCAGTTCCACATCGCTGACGTTCAGTTCCAGGCTCAGTGTGTGCGCGTCGATGGTGATCGAATCGCCTTCCTGGATCAACGCGATGTTGCCGCCCGCATAAGCCTCGGGCGCAACGTGGCCGACGACCATGCCCCAGGTGCCGCCTGAAAAGCGCCCGTCGGTGATGAGGCCGACCGATTCGCCCAGGCCCTGGCCGATCAGCGCGCCCGTGGGCGCCAGCATCTCCGGCATGCCGGGCG
Source organism: Rhizobacter sp. (assembly GCA_025361845.1). Taxonomy (GTDB): domain Bacteria; phylum Pseudomonadota; class Gammaproteobacteria; order Burkholderiales; family Burkholderiaceae_C; genus JANYJL01. Next base: position 30 of record JANYJL010000286.1, on the reverse strand, counting down.
CGCCCTTCGGGCCGAGATAGCGCAGCACCA
>JANYJL010000235.1 GCA_025361845.1 Rhizobacter sp. | reverse complement strand
GGCGCGCGGGGCGGGTGCGAGAGCCGGAGGGGTTGTGCTGCTATTCATATTATGAAAGACATCGTAGAACTGAAAGTCTCGGCTGGGTATGCGGGTTTGCGCCGGGGGGAATGCCATGCGGCACACGCCTTGCATCACCTTTTTGGCGTCGCCAGCGCGGCCGCAGACGACAGGCTCCTGCAACTTTTGCACGGCAATGTGGTCATGCAGTGACTGCATGCGATGTTGTCGTGGTGTTGTGCGGTGGCCGCAGAAACAGGTGTAAGCCGGCGCTCGCATCGCCTCTAGAGTCGTGGCTCCAGGCACTTTCATTGGTGGTCGCCGCAGTTGCGGCCACTGCCCCGATGACGAAAATACGAGCGTCCACACACGTTGCCATGACACCCGCGCAAACATTCCAGCAGTTCACGCAAGGGCTCGCCCAGTGGTGGCCGCTGGCTGGCCGGGACCCAAGTGCGCCGCGCGCTTTCATCGGACCCCACGTGGGCGGGCGCCGGTACGAACGTGATGCGCAAGGCCAGTTGGGTCTGTGGGGCCAGGTGCTTGCGTGGACACCGCCGCGGGGGCTGGTGCTGGCCTGGCAGGTCGGCGCGAATGGCGAGTTCAATCCGGCGCCGAGCACCGAAGTCGAAGTGTCGAGCACGCCGCTCTCATCGACCGCCTCGCTCGTGTCGCTCGAACACCGCCACCTCGAACGTTTCGGTGCGGTCGCCGCTGCACAAGAAGCGCTCGTGGCCTCGGCGACGGGCTGGGTCGGCATCCTCGAACGTTTTTGCGCGGCATGGTGCCGGCGGTCTGCGTCATGCCTAGCCTGAAGCGCGCCGCCAAGGGCTTTCTGAAGCGCCTGCTGCCCGGTGCACCGGCGCCGGTCCCGAAGAAGAAGGTCTGGCGCATCAGCGACCGGGCGCCGGGAGGCGAGTGGGTCGACGCCGACACCGCCCCGAGCCCGCTGCCGCGCGACAGTCAGCGCGATCCGGGCGAAACCTCGTCGGGCGGCTGGCACGCCTCGTCGATGGACTTGTTGAATGGCACGCGTGTCATCGAAGACCACGACCTATTCCCCAGCCCTCCGCCCGAAGAGCAGACCTTGCCACTCAGGACGCGGACGCCGAAAAAATGAGGGTTGGCAGCGCTGGGCGAGTGGTGCGGAAGAGCGTGATCTGGTAGGCCGTGTTGGACTTGAACCAACGACCAAAGGATTATGAGGCCCTCAAAACGGGATTTTCCGGGATTTTCCGAGATCACCGAACTTCATAAGAATCAATGACTTAAGTCTTCCGTCGTCCCTCGAGTTCCCATACCATCCGGACCAAGACTGGCACCAGACTGGCACCAGCAAAATGTGTCCTCACTGGCACCGGAGGGACTCGATGGCCCTTTTGATGCCCGAATCGTGGCTCGAACGACGGCACCGAACATGAGCATGAACAAGCCGGGCGGCATCCCCCCGCTCCTCAAGTACGCACCCGCCGGAACCTATGTGACGGTGGAGCAGTTGCCGCACGGCGGCTCGCTGCAGGCACGCATGCTGTCTACCCAGGCGGTGCAGCTCTATTGGCGCTACTCGCATCGCGGCCAAACATTTCGCGAGCCCATCGGCATGTACGACCCCTCGTCGCCGCCGAAGAAGTTGGAACCATCGCCGCGCGGCTACAGCGTGGCGGCGGGGCGGGAACGCTGCCGCCAGTTGGCGATGCAGCATGACTTGCACCGGGAGGATGGCGGGCTGCGCGGCGCGAAGCTCAGCGAGCGCAAGCGCCTGGCGCAAGCCCGGGAAGAACAACGGCTCACGGAAGCGGCGGCGGCCGCGGCGGCCACAGAGCGGGCCAGGCACTCTCTGGCCGCGGTGCTCGACGAGTACGTGAAGCTGCAGCGCAGCAAGGGCCGCATCAGTGCGCGCGAAGCCGAGGGCATCTTCGACCTTCATGTCGTGGCGGCCTGGCCCGCGATCGCGCAGGCGCCGGCGTCTGACCTGTCGCAAGAGCAGGTCGTGGACATGCTGCGCAGGCTCGTCGAGCAAGGTAAGGGGCGCACTTCCAACAAGTTGCGTACCTACCTCCGCGCGGCTTACCAGTGCGCCATCGACGTACGGGTGTCGGCGTCGATCCCGGTCGCCTTCAAGGCCTACGGCGTGCAGAGCAACCCCGTGGCGCTGACGAAGCGCGACCGCCAGTTCGACAGTGCCGACAAGCGCCCGCTGACGACAGGTGAACTGCGCGCCTACTGGCGGCTGATAAAGAAGCTGCCGAGCCTGCGCGGGCACTGCCTGCGCCTTCACCTGCTGACCGGCGGCCAACGCATCGAGCAGCTGGTGCGCCTGCGCTGGGCCGACGTGCGCGCTGACTCAATCACCATCCACGACGCCAAGGGACGCCCGGGCCAAGGCCCACGGGCGCACACGGTGCCGATCACCAAGGGTGCTGCACGCGACCTGCAGGCGCTCGAGCGCGTCGGTGACCATGTCTTCTCCACGACCAAGGGCGTCAAGCCGATCTCCGGCACGACCTTGTCGGGCTGGGCTGCCCAGGTTGTCGGTGACGCGATCGAAGGCTTCCAGCTCAAGCGTGTCCGGTCCGGCGTGGAAACACTGCTGGCCGCGAGCCGCATCAGCCGCGAGATTCGCGGGCACGTCCAGTCGCACGGGCTCACGGGCATCCAGGCGCGGCACTATGACGGGCACGACTACATGCTGGAGAAGCGCGAGGCACTCGACGTGCTGGCGCGGGAGTTGGCCCGGAGTGCCACGCGGCCCAAGGCCGCCAAGCCGCAGCCTAAGGCGGCATCGACGCGGCCGCGCGCACTGCGATGATCAGTTGGCCCCGACGGAATGGCTCACAGCGACGCGGCTGATGGACTACCCAGCAGTGTCTGCGGTCGGTGGCGGTCGCGCCCTGAACTCACAGTCTCGGCCACATTGCTGTCGTAGCGGCCACTGCGAGACCGCAGCGCGAGTGGCGGGTTTCGGAGTACAGCTGCCATAGGGAGACGCCGGCAAAGCGAGATTGGAAAGACGGCCCGCCGAACGACTGCTGGTCACGGTGACGAACCTACGGCCCCGACCCCTTGCTTCCCGTCGCGGTGCGTCGACGAAGGGGCGCAGTGCAGCGTTTGCTGTCGGTGGTCGGCCGCCCTCGAACTCACGGTGTGGTTCACATTGCAGTCGCTCGGCCGCACACGCAGCCTAGCCACCAGCGGCCTTTACCAGGGTACTGCGGACGTTGCCGATGACCGTGAACGCGGCAGGAAGCGCACGCCCGTCGACCGGGACTGAACATGTGCCCGGCCCGATTGAACGACTGATCCCCGTCGGCCCGACGGGTCACTGCCGACCCGAAGCCGTCGGCTATGGTCTTGAATGGCGCGTCCGAAAGCTGACATCGACAGCGGGTTGGCGCCGACACCCCGACACCGCAGGCACACCGCGTGCCTGGTCCAGCAATCAGTAAAGTCAGAGAGTGAGGGAGAGCCCATCCAATGGCAGCAGTGACAGTCGACCCCAAGAACGTCCACGAGTTCGCCGATGAACAGAGCTTCGACGATTGGCTCGCCCGGCATCACGACAAAGAGGACGAGGTCTGGATCAAGATCCACAAGGTGAATTCGGGACTGGCCACAGTGACGCCGAAACAAGCCATCGACGTGGCACTTTGCTGGGGCTGGATCGATGGCCTGCGAAAGGGATTGGATAACAAGAGTTATCTGCAGCGCTATACGCGACGGCGCAGCAAGAGTGTGTGGAGCAAGATCAACGTCGGCAACGTGGCCCGGCTGATCCAAGAAGGCCGGATGACCGAGCACGGGCTCGAGGAAGTGGACGCGGCCAAGGCCGACGGTCGCTGGGACCGCGCCTATGGCAGCGGCAAGGAGATGAAGATCCCTGACGACCTCCAGGCGGCCATCGACCCCGAGCCCAAGGCCAGGAAGATGCTGACGAGCCTCAGCGAGCAGAACCGCTTTGCGCTCGCCTTTCGCGTCCACAACATGAAGACAGTGGCCGGACGCCAGAAGAAGATCGAAGCCTTGGTCGACATGCTCAAGCGCGGCGAGACGATCTATCCGCAGAGAAAGAAGTAGGACTGGGCCGAGCGCTCGTCACCGCGCGCAGACTCAGTTGACGGCGAGCTTCAGATCGGCGCGCGGCGTCCACACCGCGTCGTCGCTCGCCACCTTGGGCGCGCCGAGGAAGAGCCGACCGGCCGGGATCTCGCGCCCGGCCAGATAGTCGCGAACGGCGACGCCGCGGCGCACGGCGAGTTGCTGCATGGCGTCGTCGCCGACGACGATGCTCGCCAGCAGGAGCGCTTCCATCTCGTTGGCGGGAATGTCCTTGGCCAGGCCGATCACGTTCTTCGGCTTGACGATGTCTGCGCGCTTGTAGACCTCCTTCAGCAGCACCGGATACTCCTCGTCACTGACGACGACCTCGGCGTTGGCGGCGGCGTCTGCGGTGATGGCGCGGCGGCGCTTTTCGGCGCGCACGATCTGCTGCAGCCGGTCCTTCTTCCAGGCGTCACTCTCGCGGTCGAGGCGGCTCTCGCCTGTCACCGTCAAGCTCACCGCCGGGCGCTCGGCGAGCGCCTTGGCGACGTTGTCGAGCGTCTCCCTGGCAGCAGGCGTGAGCGCCGCCGTTCCCGGGTCGAATTCGATCGATGACATCTCGCTGCTGCCGCCGCCGAACGCCGAGGCCAGCAGCGAGAACGGCGCGGTCACTGCCCTGACGATGAGGTTGGTGATGACCTTCCAGATGATGCCGCCGAGAGAGAACTGCGGGTCGTTGATCGAGCCGCTCACCGGCAGGTCGAGATCGATGACACCGTTCCGGTCGGAGAGCAGCGCGACCGCGACC
>JANYJL010000231.1 GCA_025361845.1 Rhizobacter sp. | reverse complement strand
TCCTGGGCGAAGCGGCGCAGGTCGATGTCGCGCCCACCATCGCGGCCGGTCACGTAGTGGTTGGTGTTGTCGCGCACACCTTCGCGCAGCGGGTGCTGATCGACCGGCATCTCGTAGTAGCCCATCTCGGCCAGCCAAGTCACCACGTCCTTGCCGCGGTAGAAACGCGCGCAGCGGGGCGACGGGCCAGTGGCCAGGAATACCTGCCGGCCGGCCAGGTGAACGTCTTCGGCGATCTGCGCACCCGATTGGCCGCAGCCCACCACCAGCACGCCGCCGGCCGGCAAGGCCTGCGGGTTCTTGTATTGCTCGGAGTGCAGTTGTTTGATGTCGGCCGGCAAGGCCTGCGCCCAGCCTGGAACGATCGGCAGCTCGTAGCCGCCGCTGGCGACGACGACCGCATCGGCGCTGTACTCGCCGGCCGAGGTGCTCACGGCATAACTGCCATCGGCACGCGGCAGCACGCGCGTCACCGCCACGCCTTCGCGCAGCGGTGGTTTCACGTGTTTCAGAAAGCCGTCGAGGTAATCGAGAATCTCGGCCTTCACCATGAAGCCGTCAGGATCGTCGCCGCGGTACGGCCAGCCCGGCAGGTCGCATTGCCAGTTCGGTGTGACGAGGCAGAAGGTGTCCCAGCGCCGCTCGCGCCAGGCGTGCATCGCGCGCTGGCGCTCGAACACGAGGTGCGCGATGCCGCGTTGCTGAAGGTGCCAGCTGACCGCCAGACCGGCCTGGCCGCCGCCGACGACGATAACGGGAACATGGGTGCTCATCGTGCGTTCACTCCGCAGGGTCGAAAGACAGGACCACCACGCGCTCGTCCGGCGCGTACGCGGTCGAGGCGGCTTCGATGGCGGCCAACTGATCGAGCGCGCTGGAGCAGGCATAGCCGTACTTGGAGCGCACCCGTTCGCTGCCGATGTTCAGGGCCGTGCTCACACGATGAACGAACTCGGGGACCGGGTAGCTGCCGCCCACCGCGAGGTGCTCGCGCACAACGAGCGAAGGCGAGTAGCAGTTCTCCTCGCGGCCATCGGGCCAGCGCACTTGAAAATGCATTTCGGGCATGAGGTTCTCCGGGTCAGGCGAGCGCACACAGCGCGGTGTAGATCTCGATGTGCCGCTGCGCGCTGGCCTGCCAGCTGTGGCGCCGGCACACCTCGGGCACCGTGGCCACGGGCTTCAGCAGGGCGCGTTGCATCGCGGCGGCGATGCTGGGCGGATCGAGCGGGTCGCACCAGTGGGCGTCGTTGTCGTCGAGGTACTCGGTGAACGGCGCTTCGCGCGGCACGACCACGGGCGTGCCGCTGGCCAGCGCTTCCAGCACGACGAGGCCGAAGCCTTCGCGCAGCGAGGGCATCAGCAAACCGTCGGCAAGGCGGAAAAGGGCGGGCATGTCGGCATCGGGCACGGTGCCGGTCAGCACGACAGCGTTGGCCACGCCGCTCGCAGCCAGTTCATCGCGAAAGGCATGCTGGTAAGCGCCGTGGTCGAGCAGGCTCGCGCCGCCGGCGATGACGAATTGCGCATCGGGTCGCTGCTGCCGATGCAGTGCGAATGCCTGCAAGGCACGGAGCGTGTTCTTGCGTTCCTCGACCCCGCCCACGGCCAACCACAGCGGTGCGCCGGGCCGCAGGCCCAGCCGCGCGGCCACCTCGTGGTCATGAGGCTCGGGCTGCGCTTGATAGCGATCAAGGTCCACGCCATTGCCCACCAGTGCTGCGGCGATGCCGTGCGCCTCAAGCAAGTGTCGGCACCACAGCGGGCTCACGCACAGCACCTGCGCGGCGCGCTCGACCGAGCGGTGCTGCCAGTGCATCACACGTGCGTCGTCGAAGTCATCCAGGTGATGCACCGTGCGCACGAAGCCGCCGATCAGGCCCGCATCGACCAGGTTGGCCAGTGCGTTGCCGCCGATCCCGTCGTGCGCATGCCAGATGTCGACGCTGTCGCGATCGGGCAGCGCGCGCAGGTGCTGCTCGAAGGCGGCGATGCGCGAAGCCACCATGTTGTGCAGGTTCTTCGGCGTGGATTCGACTGGCACCCGTGCCAGGCGATGCACCACGGTGCGGAACATCGATTGACCGGGTGCGGCCGGCGCGAACACCGTGACGTCGTGGCCGGCGGCAAACAAGGCGCCCGCAAGTTCGAGCGTGTGCACCACCCCGCCACGCGGGTTGAGGCTGTGGGTCAGCAGGCCGATCTTCATGCGCTCATTGCCACGTGGGCGGCACCGATGAAGGGCTGTTCTGCGTGGTCCCACAACAGCACTTTGTCCGATCCATCACGCAGCCACAAGCGCGAGCCGCTCTCGACGCTGCCCACCCGCGCCGCCGCGATGCCGCGTGCCGCGAAACGCGCCAGCACCTCGGTGCTGTGCGCAGGCGCCACCGACAGCACGAAGCCGAAGCTCGGGAAGGCTTGCAGCCAGCGCTCGATGGCCACACCTTCGGGCCGCGGCACGGCGGCCACGTCGGACGTGCCACCGACGCCCGAGGCCTCCAGCAGCATCAGCATCGTGCCCACGGCGCCGGCCATGCTGATGTCTTTCGCGGCCTTGCACAGGCCGGCTTCGGCGAGGGCCGGCAGGAGTTCCAGGTCGGCGCGCAGGCGTTCGGCCGGCGCCGAGGTGCTGGCGTTCCAGAACGGTTGTGGCTCCATGAACTCGCCGCGCAGATCGACGGCCATGATGAGCGCATCGCCGGGCCGCGCATCGAAGCTCGTCAGCAGCCGCTTCGCGCGGCCGACGATGGACACGGCCAGTTGCCCGCTCGGCGCACGCTGGTTGGTGTGGCCACCGACCACCGGCACGCCGTAGCGTTCGGCCGCGGCGGCGAGGCCTTGCAGCACCGGTTCGGCCGATGCCGCATCGCGGCTCCACAGCGCATCGGTCACCGCGACAGCGCGGCCGCCCATCGCGGCGATGTCGCTCACGTTGACCATCACGCCGCAATAGCCGGCGAACCAGGGCATTTGCGCGACAAAGTCCTCGACGAAACCTTCGATCGCGAAGAGCAGGAAGCCGTCGCCATCGGGGATCGCGGCGCAGTCGTCGCCGTTGCGAATCGATGGCGAGCCGCCGCAGGCGAGGCGCGCTACCGCCCCCGCGATGTCACGCTTATGCGCAAAGCCGCGGCTCGCGCGCAGCGTATCGGCGAGGGCTTCCAGGTTCATCGCGATGCTGTGTTCGCGCGGCTCACGAAACCCGTCAGCGGGTCGTGGCACGGCGGGTACTGCGCCAGGTCAGCCTGCATCAGCACATGCGGTCGGCCGTGCAGCAGCTCGGGCTTCAGTGCCGTCCAGTGCAGCTTCTCGAACAGGGCCTGGTTCTGCGCCTGCACATGCGCCAGAAAGACCTGCGCGCCGCGTGCGTGTGCGCTGCACACCGCCAAGCGGATCAAGGTCGCGCCGATGCGGCCGACGTGGCGGTACGCCGCATCCACCGCGAGGCGCGAGCCCCACCACAGGCCGTCTTCACCCGGATGAATGCGCACCGTGCCCACCACCTGCTCGGCCATGCCACCCACACAAGAAAGCGCGACGAGCGGCTGGGCGATGGCGTCGATGGCATCGAGATCGTCACCGGTGAACACACCTTGTTCTTCGCAGAACACAGCCTGGCGAAGCTTGCGTGCCCGCGCGATTTCCCATCCACCGTCAGCCCACTTGATGCGGAATTCGCAGGGCGCGAAGCTGCGCGGCAGATCGCAGAAGGCGAGGTCCGAAATCATGGCTTCAGCTTTCATACACGGACAGCGACGAACACGCGCCGCACTTGCCGCAGCCGGCCTTGATGTCGCCCGAGCGCAGGCCCGCGGCCGAGACCATCGACCCCAATGTGCCGAGCAGGTGCTTCATGAACTCGGGTGTCGGCGGCGCATGGTCTTCGAGCGGCGTGCCCGAGATCGGCACGAAGGGCACGACGAACGGATACACGCCGAGTGAAAGCAGTTGCTCGCAGGTGGAAAGGATCGCCTCATGCGTGTCGCCCAGCCCGGCCAGGATGTAGGTCGAGACCTGGCCGCGCCCGAACACGCGTACCGCGGCCTCGAAGGCTTCCATGTAGCGGGCGACCGGCACCTGCGCCTTGCCCGGCATGATCTCGTCGCGCAGCGCGGGCGTCACCACTTCGAGGTGCATGCCGAGCGTGTCGATGCCGGCCGCACGCATGCGCTCGAACCAGCGGTCGTCGTCCGGCGGCTCGCACTGGCCCTGGATCGGCAGGTCGACCGCGGCCTTGATCGCGAAGGCGCTGTCGGTCAGCACCGCGGCACCGCGGTCACTCGTGTGCGGCGTGCCGGTCGTCATCACCATGTGTTTGACGCCGTCGAGCAGCACGGCCGCGCGTGCCACCTCGGCCAGTTGCTGCGGTGTCTTGTGGGCGATGGTGCGGCCCGCCGCGAGGCTCTGGCCGATCGCGCAGAACTTGCACGCCTTCCTGCGGCTCTCGTAGCGGATGCAGGTTTGCAGCACGGTCGTGGCCAGCACGTCGGCGCCGTGCAGTGTCGCGATGTGCGAGTAGGGCACGCCATCGAAGGTTTGCAGACCGTAGAAGCGTGGCGCCTTCGGGAAGCTGATCGCCGCGATCGGGATGCTGCCGCGGCGCAGCTCGCCGCCCTCCGCGACGAAGGGCGACTGGTGCGCGCTGCCGGTGTGCACCGGCACCATGATCGTGTGGCCGTCGATCGTCACCGCCTTGTGGTCCGAGGGGCCGGCGCCGCCGCGGCGGCTCGCCACGCCGCTGTGCGCGGCTGCGCCGGGGTCAGCCAGCCGCAACCCGAACGATTGCAGCTCGGTCATCAGCTGGCGGCTCTGCGGCGTGACCGGCTGCTGTTTGGATGTCGTGGGGGCGTTCATCGGCGGGACTCCATAACGTTGTCATCGGTCGGGTAGGACGGGCCGACGCGGCATTGATCGCCAGACTCAGCAGTTCCGGGCGCGCGTAGTGGCCGACCGAATCCATCATTCGTTTGCGCTTGGTGATGAGCGCCATGTCGAGGTCGGCGATCACCATGCCTTCGCCCTCGCGCAGCGGCTCGGCGAGCAGCACGCCTTCGGGCGAAACGATGGCCGAGCAGCAGCCGCCGCGCAGGGCCTTCTGCATCGCCGGGTCGGGTGTGATGGCGACGATCTGCGCATCGGTCAACCAGCCGGTGGCGTTGACGACGAAGCAGCCGGCTTCGAGCGCGTGGTGGCGGATCGTCACCTCCATCTGGTCGGCGAAGATCTGGCCGACCATCGAGCCGGGGAACTGAGCGCAGTGGATTTCTTCGTGCTGCGTCATCAGCGCATAGCGCGCCAGCGGGTTGTAGTGCTCCCAGCAGGCCAGCGCCCCAACGCGGCCGACGGCGGTATCGACCACCTTCAAACCAGCCGCATCGCCCTGGCCCCAGATCATGCGTTCGTGGTACGTCGGCGTGATCTTGCGGCGCTTCAACTTCAGGCTGCCATCGGCATCGAAGATCAGCTGCGTGTTGTAGAGGCTGCCGTGGTCGCGTTCGTTGATGCCGACCACGGCCACGATGCCGCGTGCGCGCACCCGTTCGCTGATCGCCTGCACGACAGGGCCGGGCACGGTGGGCGCATGTTCATAGAGGCGCAGGTGGTCGGCACCGGTGGCCACCGGTGCCTTCACGAAGCTGAAGTAGGGGTAGTAGGGTAGCAGGGTCTCGGGGAAGACGATCAGCTGCACACCCTGCGCCGCCGCGCGGTCGATCGCTTCCAGCACCTTGTTCGTGGTGCCGTCGGGCGCCTCGAAGTCAGGGCTGATCTGAACGGCGGCGGCGCGGACCTTGTTCACGTCACAGCGTCCAGGTGTCGAGAATGAAGGCGTTGTCTTTTCTGTGCAGCAGGATGATGTCCAGCACATCCAAGGGGCTGATCGGGCGGATGCCTTCGATCAACGCACCTTCGCCGTGGCCATACAACGCTTGCAAAGCGAAGCGGCACGCATAGACCTTGCCGCCTTCGGCGATGAACTTCGTGATCTGGTTGTTGAAGTTCTGGTGGCCCGGGAAGGCTTCGTCGCCGAGTGTCGGGAAGCCGCGCTTCACGCCGAGCGTGACGCCCGGGCCGTAGAGCAGGATCGAGGTCTCGAAGCCCTTGCGTTGCAGTCGCGTTGCCTGCAGCAGGTTGACGAAACCGATCGAGCCTTCGAAGGCCACGGTGTGGAAGGTGACGAGGGCCTTCTCGCCCTTTTCGGCCTTCACGTCCTCGAAGACCTTCTCTTCGTAATCAACCAGGAAATCGCCTTTCTGGTTGGCGGGTTTGGTGACCTTGGGCATGGCTGTACTCCGTTGATGAAGGGGGTTGATTCAGGGGGCGCGCCCCGACAACTTTGCATGGCGCGTGCCAGTGCGAGGGGTCGGTGATGCGATCAAGCAGCAATCAATGAGCACACGCGCGGCCTGTGACATGACGCGCATGCCGATGCCCGTCCGGCACACACCAGAACGCGCTGCGACCGTGCACCGCAGAGTGGCGCAGCCGATGCGATCAATGCCTCCGATCAGGGGCGGCACCGGCACCACGCAGGGGCGGAAGCTGGCTTGTGTGACGCCCGCGTTGCGATCAAGTCAGGCATGGGACATGCAATCAATGCCTGCGATCAAGTTCCGATTGCCACCCGATGCCCACGCTCTTCCACCACTGGCGCCGCCGCCTCGTCGGCAACGACCGCCCGGCCTATCTGCTGGTCGCCGATTTCATTGGCGAAGACTTGAAGAGCGGCCGCCTCGCGCCGCGTGAACGTTTGCCGACGCTGCGTGAACTCGCGCAGACGCTGGAGCTGAACTACACGACCGTGGCACGCGCTTATGCCGAAGCGCGCAAGCGCGGCCTGATCGATTCACGGCCGGGCTACGGCACCTACCTGCGCGGCATCAGCCCGAGCCTGCGGCTGCGCGGTGGCAGCGCCGCCGAGATGACGATGAACCTGCCGCCCGAGCCGACCGATGCGGTCTTGCTGGAGCGCATGCACGGCAGCGCCGCGCGGCTGATGGCGCAGGGCGACCTCTATCAGATGCTGCGCTACCAGGATTTCGGCGGCACGCCCGAAGACAAGGAGGCCGCCGTCACCTGGCTGCGCCGCCGCCTGCCGGAGTGCGATGTCTCGCGGGTGCTGGTCTGCCCCGGCATCCACAGCGCGCTGGCCGCGCTGTTCTCGCAGCTCGCGCGGCCGGGTGAGGGGGTGTGTGTCGAGTCGCTCACCTACCCCGGCATCAAGGCGATGGCCGCGCAGCTGGGTGTGCAGCTGTACCCGCTGCCGCTCGACGATGAAGGCCCGGACCCCGATGCCTTCGAACACGCCTGCCGCACGCTGAAGTGCCGCGCGCTCTACCTCAACCCGACGCTGCTGAACCCGACCACGCTGACTGTCACGCGCGCGCGGCGCGAGGCGCTGGCCGACGTGGCGCTGCGCTTCTCGGTGCCGATCATCGAGGACGATGCCTACGCGATGTTGCCGCGTTCGATGCCGAGCCCGCTGGCGGCCCTGGCGCCGGACCTGACCTACTACATCACCGGCTTCTCGAAGTGCCTCGGCGCCGGCTTGCGCACGGCCTACGTGCGCTGCCCGAACGTGCAGCAGACGCAGCGCCTGGCGGGCGCCTTGCGTGCCACCACTGTGATGGCCAGCCCGGTGACCAATGCCCTGGCCACGCTCTGGGTGAATGACGGCACGGCCGAGGCGATGCTGCAGGCCATCCGCAGCGAGAGCATGGCGCGCCAGGCGCTGGCCGCGAACCTGCTGGGCGAGCACAAAGTGCAATCGGAGCCCGAGGCCTTTCACCTGTGGCTGCCGATGAACGGCGCCGCCAGCAACGGCTGGACCGGCGTGGAGTTCGCGAGCTACCTGCGCAGCCAGGGTGTGGGCGTGGTGGCCGCCGCCGCGTTCTCGACCGATGGCGACCCGCCCGAGGCGGTGCGTGTGTGCCTCGGCGGCAAACTTTCGCGCGAGGATTGCGCCGATGCGCTGCGCCTGATCGCCGAGACGCTCGCGCACCCGCGGCATCCGCACTCGACGGTGATGTGATCGGTGGCGGGCCCGCCGGGCTGGCCCGCCGACCCGGCTTGCAGTACCCTTTGCCTTCGAATCCAACCCGCCCCAGGAGTGCCCGGCCCATGACCCCGCAGGAGATCAAGATCGTGCTGGTCTTCACGTCCGACGACCAGGCCTGGATACGGCGCACTTCGGTCGATGTACCGAAGTTCTGGCAGGGCCATTCGGTCGCGCCCGCGCTCGGCGACGTGCTGCGGATCGGCGGGCGCCAGTTCGGCATCGAAGCGCGTGTCTGGGAGCACGACGGTGCCGTGCCGGTGCTGCGGCTCTACCTCGGCAGCGGCCACGCGCAGAGCGACACCTCGTTCGGGTCGCACGAATGAACGGCGGAGGCGGGCGCACTCGGCACGTCGATTGGCCCGACGTGGCCAAGGGCATCGGCATCGTGCTCATGTTCTACGGCCACGTGCTGGCCAGTCTGCCGCAGGTCGCCGCCGGCTTGGCCGTGGGCGCGGACATCAACGAGATGCGCTTCATCTACTCGTTCCACATGCCGCTCTTCTTCATGATGGCGGGCTTCTTCTACCGCCCGGCGCCCGACTTCGCGGCCCGCGTGCGCGTGCTGGCCTCGCGCCGCCTGGTGCCGGTGCTGTTCTTCGGGCTGCTGCTGCTGCCGCTGTGGCTGCTCGGCCCGCTGCGCCACGGTCTGCCCGTCTGGACGGCACTCGAACCGATGTTCGAAGACTATTTGCGTGGCAAGCCCGGCCTGAACTGGGTCACCTGGTTCCTCGTCTGCCTGTTCGTCTGCGAGTGCATGGCGCTCGTCGTGCTGCCGAAGTTGCAATCGAGCGCGGCCCGCTTCATCGGCGGTGTGGCGGCCATCTGGGTCGGCGTCGTGTTGTGCAACCACCTCGACCTCGTGGCGCGCCTGTTCGGCGTCGAACAGCACACCTGGTTCGTCTATGAAGCGGTGGTTGCATTGGGGTTCTACATGGTCGGGCAGGCTCTCTATCCGGTGTTTCAGCGCCTGGCAGGGCGGCCCGTCGTGGCCTGGTGCGTCGCTGCGCTCGGGCTGGCGCTGGCCATCGCCTCTTACCGGCTCAACCCGCTCGGCCCCCACGAGACGGTGATGATGTCCGCGAACCGCCAGGGCGAGCCGCTGGCCTTCATGGTGTCGGCGTTGAGTGGAAGCTTCGGGGTGATCGCGCTGGCGATGGCCTTGCGGCGCTCACGCGGGCTGGTCGCACTTGGGCGCCAGTCGATGGTGATGCTTGGCCTGAGCGGTTTCTTCTTTCACTTCGTCAACCCGCACCTGGTTCAGTGGTGGCAACCGCCGGAGTCGGCTCTGGCCTTGACGCTGTACGTGCTGACCATCACTGTCGCTTCACTGGCCGTGTCAGAGCCGCCGGCCCGACTGTTGATGCGCTGGGTGCCCCAATGGCTCGGCCAGCCGACGGCAGCGCCGGTGCGTGCCAGCGCGCTCACACCGCCACAGGCGCCTTGATGGCCGGGTGGTGCTCGTAGCCCTGCACTTCGAAGTCTTCGTACGCGTAATCGAAGATCGATGCGGGGCGGCGCTTGATGTGCAGCGTCGGGTAGGCCTTCGGCTCGCGTGACAACTGCAAGGCGACCTGCTCGGCGTGGTTGGCGTAGATGTGGCAATCGCCACCCGTCCAGATGAAATCGCCCACTTCCAGATCGCATTGCTGCGCGAGCATGTGGGTCAGCAGCGCGTAGCTGGCAATGTTGAAAGGCACGCCGAGGAAGATGTCGGCACTGCGTTGGTAGAGCTGGCAGCTCAGCTTTCCCTCGGCGACATAGAACTGGAAGAAGGCATGGCAGGGCATCAGCGCCATCTTCGACAGCTCGGCCACGTTCCAGGCGCTGACGATGATGCGGCGCGAATCGGGGTTCGCCTTGAGCTGACTCACCACCTCGGCGATCTGGTCGATGTGCCCGCCTTCGGGCGTGGGCCAGGAGCGCCACTGCACGCCGTAGACCGGCCCGAGATCGCCGTCGGGTTTCGCCCACTCGTTCCAGATCGTCACGCCACGTTCCTGCAACCAGCGTGCATTGCTGTCGCCGCGCAGGAACCACAGTAGCTCCAGGATGATGGACTTCAGGTGCACCTTCTTCGTGGTGACGAGCGGGAATCCCTCGTTCAAATCGAAGCGCATCTGATGGCCGAACACGCTGGTCGTACCGGTGCCGGTGCGGTCGGCCTTGAACACGCCGTGGGTGTGCACATGGCGCATGAAGTCTTCGTATTGGGAGCGGACGGGGGCGTTCAACTCAATAGGCTCCAAACAAGGTGTCGAGTGCTTCCTGGATGGCCGGCCGCTCGTCGCGCAGGCTGGCGACCGGCTTGCGCAGTTCGCCCAAGGGGATGGCGCCGAGTGCGGCGCTGTCGAGCACCACGGTGTTGGCCGCGACCACGAAGCTCGGGTTCAGGTTGCGTGCTCGCGGGCCGAAGGCGGCCTCGGTGCGCAGCGGCACGACCACCCGGGTCGTCAGCGCATCGATGTAGTCGTTCTGCACGTCGAGCAGATATGGCGTGTGCTTGCGCTCCGATGTTTCCGGGTTCGCGTACACGTCGTAGCGGGCCATGGGTTCAGCGCCCCTTGGCGAAGCTGCGGTACTTCGCGAGGGGCAGCCCATCGCGTTCGATGCGTTCGTTGTAGGCGCTGATGGCCGCCTTGTTCTCTTCGTTCCAGCGTTCCCAATAGCGCCGGCGTACTTCCTCGGCCAGCAGCCCGTCGACCGTCTGCGAGAGGTTCATGCCCAGTTCGCGGGCCAGGTCGAGCACCTTGGCGTTGAGGGTCAGGTTGGTCGGGCGTTTGGCGGCGTTGTCGAAGCGAAGCATCGGAAACCTCCACGAATCATGCGCATGAATTATGCCTGATCCGACGTGTGCGCCAGAGCTTCGCCATCCGTGAACTGCAAGGCCGCCAGCCGCGCATACAAACCGCCCGCCGCCGACAACTGCGCATGCGTGCCGACCTCGACGATCTGGCCCGCTTCCATGACCACGATGCGGTCGGCGCGTTGCACCGTGGCCAGCCGGTGCGCGATGACGAGCGTGGTGCGGTCCTTCATCGCCGATTCGAGCGCGGCCTGCACCATGCGTTCGCTTTCGGCATCGAGCGCGCTGGTCGCTTCGTCGAGCAGCAGCAGCGGCGGGTTCTTCAGCATCGCGCGGGCGATGCTGATGCGCTGGCGCTGCCCGCCCGACAGGCGCACGCCGCGCTCGCCGAGAAAGGTCGCGTAGCCCTCGGGCAGCGCGCCGATGAAGTCATGCGCGAAGGCTGCCTTGGCGGCGTTGATGACCTCGGCGTCGCTCGC
>JANYJL010000223.1 GCA_025361845.1 Rhizobacter sp. | reverse complement strand
GATAGAACAGCGTCTCGTCGATCCAGCGGCGCGCAAAGACACGGACCGTCAGGTCGCGTGACTCCGCCACCTTGCGGGCGGCCATCGACGACTGCTTGGTCTTGGCGGGGCTCTCGCCCCGCTCGACGAGGGCTCGTAACTCCTCGTGCCGGTCGCGCGCCTGCTTGATGGTGTAGGCCGGATAGGCGCCGATCGTGACCTTCTCGCGCTTTCCGTTCAGGTGGTACTTGAAGCGCCAGGTCTTGGTTCCGGAGGGAAGGACTTCGAGCAGAAGGCCCCCGCCGTCGGTCAGCGCATACGCCTTGTCGCGCGGCTTCGCGGCGCCGATAGTGACCGGCTTGAGCAGGTAGTTGGTGTGCCTCATTTTTCGTCACCTGGCCGAAGCCATGGCCCCATGATGGCCCCGTTTCGGTCGGCAGTCAAGGCACCTGCCGGGAAGTATCGAGACTCTAGAAGCAAAAAACCCCAGTGGAATCAACGATCTGGGGTTCTTCTTGGGACGGCCTGGGAAGGCCTGGAACATGGTTACATCTGGTCGATCATCACCTGACCAAACCCAGAGCAGCTCACCTGCGTGGCGCCATCCATCAAACGCGCGAAGTCGTAGGTGACCTTCTTGCTGAGGATCGATTTTTCGAGTGAGGCGATCACCAGGTCGGCGGCTTCCAGCCAGCCCATGTGGCGCAGCATCATCTCGGCCGAGAGGATTTCGGAGCCCGGGTTCACGTAGTCCTTGCCGGCATACTTCGGTGCGGTGCCGTGGGTGGCTTCGAAACACGCGATCGAATCGGACAGGTTCGCGCCCGGCGCGATGCCGATGCCGCCCACTTGCGCGGCCAGCGCGTCGGAGATGTAGTCGCCGTTCAGGTTCAGCGTGGCGACGACTGAGTACTCGGCGGGGCGCAGCAGGATCTGCTGAAGGAAGGCGTCGGCGATCACGTCCTTGACGATGATGTCCCGGCCGGTCTTCGGGTTCTTGAACTTGCACCACGGGCCGCCGTCGATCAGCTCGGCGCCGAATTCCCTCTGCGCCAGCGCATAGGCCCAGTCACGGAAGCCCCCTTCGGTGTACTTCATGATGTTGCCCTTGTGCACGATCGTCAGATTGGGCTTGTCGTTGTCGATCGTGTATTGCAAGGCCTTGCGCACCAGGCGCTCGGTGCCTTCGCGCGAGACGGGCTTGATGCCGATGCCCGAGGTGTTCGGGAAGCGGATCTTCTTGACACCCATCTCCTCGATCAGGAACTTGATGAGCTTCTTGGCCTTGTCGGATTCGGCTTCGTATTCGATACCGGCGTAGATGTCTTCCGAGTTCTCGCGGAAGATGACCATGTTGGTCTTCTCCGGCTCCTTCACCGGCGAGGGAACGCCCTTGAAATACTGCACCGGGCGCAGGCAGACGTAGAGGTCGAGTTCCTGGCGCAAGGCCACGTTCAGCGAGCGGATGCCGCCGCCCACCGGCGTCGTCAGCGGGCCCTTGATCGAGACGACGAACTCGCGCAGGATGTCCAACGTCTCGGCCGGCAGCCACACGTCGGGGCCGTAGACCTTGGTGGCCTTTTCTCCGGCGTAGATTTCCATCCAGTGGATCTGCTTCTGACCGCCGTAGGCCTTGGCCACCGCGGCATCGACCACCTTCAGCATCACCGGCGTGATGTCGAAGCCGGTGCCGTCGCCCTCGATGTACGGAATGATGGGCTGGTCGGGCACATTGATCGAGTAGTCGGCGTTGACCGTGATCTTCTGGCCGCCTTCGGGCACCTTGACGTGTTGGTACATGGGGTTGTGGCTCCGCGCAGCGCGCAAGTTTGAGGGCTTCAAAAACAGCCTTGAATTCTATGCCGCGGCACCTGCCGCGAGACTGACGCCGGCCCTGTCGCCCGGCGGCACCGCTGGCGCGTTGATAATTCGCCCACCACTACGCAGCCCCTGCCATGCACCCCATCGTCACGCGGTTTTTCGCTGGTCTTCTGTTCGCGCTTGTCGCTGCGACTGCGGCTGGACAGGACGGCCCGCAGAAGCTGCCCGCCGTCCGCCTGAACGCTGGCATGCACCTCATCCAGGCCGAAGTGGCACGCACCTCGGACCAGCGCAGCATCGGCCTGATGTTCCGCAAGACGATGGGCGCCAACGAAGGCATGCTGTTCGTCTTCGAGGATGCGTCCGAGCAATGTTTCTGGATGAAGAACACGCTGCTGCCGCTGTCGATCGCCTTCATCGCCGACGACGGCTCGGTCGTCAACCTCGACGACATGAAACCGCAGACGCTCGATGGCCACTGCTCGAAGAAGCCGGTGCGCTACGTGCTGGAAATGAACGACGGCTGGTTCGCCAAACGCGGCATCAAGGCAGGCAGCAAGATCGCCGGCGGGCCGTTCGACCGCTGAAGCGTTTGCCCCACGAAAAAGGCCGGTCAGTGGCCGGCCTTTTGTTTTGCCCGAAGGCTCCGCTCAGGCGAAGTTCGCCTCGGCGAAGCCCCAGTTCACGAGCGAGTTCAGGAACGTCTCGACCCACTTCGGACGCATGTTGCGGAAGTCGATGTAGTAGGCGTGTTCCCACACATCGATCGTCAGCAGGGCCTTGTCGGCCGTGGTCAGCGGCGTGCCGGCGGCGCCGGTGTTGACGATGTCGACGCTGCCGTCGGCCTTCTTCACGAGCCAGGTCCAGCCCGAGCCGAAGTTGCCGACCGCGCTCTTGGTGAACGCTTCCTTGAAGGCGGCGTAGCTGCCGAACTTCGCATTGATGGCCGCGGCCAGCGCACCGCTGGGTTCACCGCCGCCGGCCGGCTTCATGCAGTTCCACAGGAAGGTGTGGTTCCAGATCTGGGCCGAGTTGTTGTAGATGCCGCCGGAGGACTTCTTGACGATGTCTTCCAGGCTCATCGATTCGAACTCGGTGCCCTTTTGCAGATTGTTCAGGTTCACGACATAGGCGTTGTGGTGCTTGCCGTGGTGGTATTCGAGGGTCTCGCGGCTCAGGTGCGGGGCGAGTGCGTCGATCGCGTAGGGCAGCGCAGGCAGGGTGTGTTCCATGGTCTTCCTCAGTGAGAGTGAGTGGGGTGCGGCCGCATTGTAGGCAGCTTGCGAAGGCCTTGTGCGTGCGGTAGACGACAGTGGCGTCGGTGCCGCGTCAAGGGCCGAGCAGATCGCCCTGCACCGGGCGCGCCGGGTGCACCTGCGTGACCGCCACGTCCGCACTGCCATCGGCCAGAACGGCCGTGAGGCACGCGCCCACCGCGAGCCGCGCCACCGTCGGGATGGCCTGGCCGTTCGCATCCGCGAGCCACGCGTAGCCGCGCGACAGCACCTGCTTCGGGTCGAGCGCCTGCAGGCGCTGGGCGAGCGCGGTCTGGCGCTGCTGGTGCGTCATGCACAGGCCCGTTGCGGCACGCGCCAGCCGCTCGGCCGACTGGGCGATGCGCCACTGGCGCTGCTCCACGCTGCGCCGCCCCGCAGCAGCGAGCTGGTGGCCGAGGGCATCA
This sequence comes from Rhizobacter sp., assembly GCA_025361845.1. Taxonomy (GTDB): domain Bacteria; phylum Pseudomonadota; class Gammaproteobacteria; order Burkholderiales; family Burkholderiaceae_C; genus JANYJL01. The sequence continues at coordinate 2,854 of JANYJL010000223.1, read as the reverse complement.
AGCCGCAAGGCGCTGCGCCGCACGCTGTCGGCCGGGCGGGCCAGGCGCAGGGCCGCGCGGTCGAGGTCTTGCGCGCGTGTGTCCAGCCCGCTGCGCACACGCCGGCGCAGCGTGGCAGCGAGCCCTTGCAGCGCGTCGATGCAGTCCTGCGTGCGCGGTGCTGCCAGCTCGGCCGCTGCGGTCGGCGTGGGGGCGCGCAGGTCGGCCACGAGGTCGGTCAGGGTCACGTCGGATTCGTGGCCGACACCACAAACCACCGGCATCGGCGTGGCGGCGATGGCACGCACCACACGTTCGTCGTTGAACGCCATCAGGTCTTCGAGCGAGCCACCGCCGCGGCAGACGATCAGCGTGTCGGCCTCGCCATACCGGCCGGCGGTGGCGATGGCCTCGCACAGCGCGGCCGGTGCCTCGGCGCCTTGCACGAGACTCGGGTAGACGACGACGCGCACATGCGGCGCGCGGCGCCCGAGCGCGGTGACCACGTCGTGCAAGGCCGCGGCACCGAGCGAAGTGACCACGCCGATGCAACGCGGGTAGCTCGGCAGCGCGCGTTTGCGCGACACATCGAACAAGCCTTGCGCCTCCAACGCCGCCTTGCGCCGCAGGAATTCTTCGTACAAGGAGCCGGCCCCGGCGCGCTGCAAGGATTCGGCGACGAGCTGCAATTCACCACGAGCCTCGTACACGCCGAGGCGGCCGCGCAACTCGACACGGTGGCCGTCGGCGGGGGCGAAATCGAGCATGCTCGCCGCGCGCCGGAACATCGCGCAGCGCAGCATCGCGCTGCCGCCGTCGGCGTCCTTGAGGTTGAAGTAGCAGTGGCCACTCGACGCACGCGACCAGCCCGAGATCTCGCCACGCACCGTGCAGGCCGAAAAACGCGCCGCGAGCGCATCGCTGACAGCGAGCACCAGCGCGCCAACGCCCCAGACAACGCGGGCCAGGCCGCCGTTTACCGGCTCAAGCACGGGCAAACCCAGCACTGGCGCGGGCTCGGAACTCCACAACCGCGCCGGCTGTGGCCTCGCGCCGCGAGTTGTCTGTCACGTGTTTGACTTGTTCGCCCAAGCTGTTGATTTGCATAGGAAATTCGCTGCCCAAAACTTAAGCATTCTGTTGCGGCCCGTGAATTTGCTGGCTTTGCGGCGGATCGAACCCGGGTTGCCCACAAAGTTATCCACACTTCCAGTGCATGGATTGCGAGCCGAGGCGCTTGACGATCTGCGCGGCCATTTCGGTGCGTCGTGCGGACCACGCGATGGCGCCGTTGCGCGGCCCGCCTTGGGGCCATAATCGCCCCTCCTAAAATCCACGTTTTGCCCTCGCTCGACACCGAAAGGCCCGGATTGTTTTCGATCATACAAGCCGCTGGATGGCCTATCTGGCCTCTGCTCCTGTGCTCCATTGCCGCGCTCGCGCTCGTGGCCGAACGCCTCTCCAGCCTGCGGGCTTCACGCGTCACGCCGGCGCGCCTGATCGATGAAGTGATCTCGGTCACGCGCGCGCATTTGCCGACCGCCGACGTCGTCAACAAGCTGGCCGACAACTCGGTGCTCGGTGCCGTGCTCGCGAGTGGCCTGCGTGCCGTGATGGCCGAGCCGCGCATCACCGAAGACGCGCTGCGCGGCGCCTTCGAGTCGGCCGGCCGCGCCGCCGTGCACAAGCTGGAGCGCTACCTGAACACGCTGGGCACGATCGCCTCTGCCGCGCCGCTGCTGGGCTTGCTGGGCACCGTGATCGGCATGATCGAGATCTTCGGCTCGCAGGCGCCGAACGGTGGCAACAACCCGGCGCTGCTGGCGCACGGCATCTCGGTGGCGCTCTACAACACGGCCTTCGGCCTGATCATCGCGATCCCTTCGCTGATGTTCTACCGCTACTTCCGCGGTGTGGTCGATGCCTACACACTCGACATGGAGCAGGCCTCCGACCGGCTGGTGCCGCACCTGATGCGCTTCGCCGTGCCGCGCGCGCAGGGTTGAGGTCTGACGATGGCGATGAACTTCCGCAAGCCCAAGCCCGAGGAACCGGAGATCAACCTGATCCCCTTCATCGACGTGCTGCTGGTCGTGCTGATCTTCCTGATGCTGTCGACCACGTACTCGAAGTTCACCGAGTTGCAGATCACGCTGCCGGTGGCCGACGCCGAACGCTCGCGTGACCGGCCGCGCGAGATCGTCGTCGGTGTCGCGGCGGATGGCCGCTACGTCATCAACCGCAAGCCGGTCGAAGGGCGCGGGGTCGAGCAGCTCGCCGCCGAACTCACCACCGCCGCGGGTGGTGCGAACGACATGGTCGTGATCATTTCGGCGGACGCCGCCGCCGCCCACCAGAGCGTGATCAATGTGCTCGACGCGGCGCGGCGCGCCGGCCTGGTGAAGCTGACCTTCGCGACACAAACCTCCACCGGCGGCGAAGCCCGCTGAGCCCCACCGTGGCCAACGCCGCCCCCGCAGGCTGGGCCGCGCGCGTGCAGGCGGCTTGGCTCACACGCGGCGCGCTCGCCGTCTGCCTGCTGCCCCTGGCCTTGATATTCGGTGGCCTCGCGGCACTGCACCGGGCGCTCTACCGAACCGGCAGCCTCAAGGCCGAGCACCTGCCAGTGCCGTTGATCGTCGTCGGCAACCTGGTTGCGGGCGGGGCCGGCAAGACACCCACCGTGATCGCCCTGGTGCGCCAGTTGCAGGCACGTGGCCACACGCCGGGCATCGTCTCGCGTGGTTATGGGCGCAGCACCGACACGCTCATCGATGTGCAAGCCGACACCCGGGTGGACGATGCGGGCGACGAGCCCTTGCTGCTGCGCTTGCGCACGGGCGTGCCGGTGGTGGTCGGCCGAGATCGTGTGGCG
>JANYJL010000221.1 GCA_025361845.1 Rhizobacter sp. | reverse complement strand
TGTCGGCCTGCCGAGTTCGCTGTGGGGCCGGCAGGCCTCGGCGCTCTCGGTCGGCCAGCAGCAACGTGTGGCCGCAGCACGCGCCCTGATCGGCGCGCCCGAGGTGGTGATTGCCGACGAGCCGACCTCCTCGCTCGACGCCGCGCTGCGCGACGACTTCATGGACTTGCTGCTCGGCGCCTGCCGCGCCGCGGGAAGCACCCTCGTGTTCGTGAGCCACGACGAGCGGCTGGCGGAGCGCTTCGATGCACGCCTCTCGCTGCCGGCCCTCAACCGCGCGGCGAGGTCGGCCGAGGTGGTGGCATGAAGGCCTTGCTCGGCCTGGCCACACGCAGCGCCTGGAACCGGCGCGGCACGCTCGCGCTGGTGGTGTTTTCGATCGCGCTGTCGACCTTGCTGCTGCTGAGTTTCGAGCGCATGCGCAACGACATCCGCGAGAGTTTTTCGCAGTCCGTCAGCGGCACAGACCTGATCGTCGGCGCGCGCACCGGCGCGGTCCAGTTGATGCTCTACGCGGTGTTCCATGTGGGTGGTGCGACGAACAACATCCGCATGAGCAGCCTGCAGGCGATCGCGAAACACCGCGCGGTCGATTGGGTCGTGCCGATCTCGCTGGGCGATTCGCACCACGGCCGGCCGGTGCTGGGCACCACACCCGAGTTCTTCACGCGCTTTCTGTACGGCGAACGCCAGGCGCTGGTGCTGGCGCAAGGGCGCGCGTTTCGTGGCGACCTCGACGATCTGTACGGTGCGGTCATCGGTGCCGAGGTGGCGCAGTCGCTCGGCTACCAACTCGGCCAGCACATCACGCTCAGCCACGGCGCAGGCGCGATCCCAGGCGCCGAACATGCCGACAAACCCTTCACCATCGTCGGCATCCTGGCGCCCACCGGCACGCCGGTGGACCGCACGGTGCACGTGAGCCTGGAAGCGATCGAAGCCATCCACCTCGACTGGGGCGGCGGCGCGCCGATCCCGGGGCTGAAGATCGCGCCCGAGCAGGCGCGCAAGTTCGATCTCGCTCCGAAGCAGGTGACGGCCGCGCTGATCGGGTTGAAGAACCGCGTCGCCGTGTTCGCGGTGCAACGCGCCGTGGCCGACTACGGCGACGAAGCGCTGATGGCCGTGCTGCCCGGCGTGGCGCTCGACGAGTTGTGGGACGTGGTCGGTATCGGCGAACGCGCCTTGCTCGGCATGTCGGCGATGGTGGCCCTGGTCAGCCTCGCGGGCCTGGTGGCGGTGGTGCTGGCGGGCTTGAACGAACGCCGGCGTGAACTGGCCGTGCTGCGCGCCGTCGGCGCCGGGCCGCGCCACGTGCTGTGGCTGCTGGCTGGCGAAGGCGCGCTCGTCACCCTGCTCGGCGCGCTGATCGGCAGCCTGCTCGCGGTGCTGCTGATCGTCGCTGCGGGGCCGTGGATACAAGGCCGCTTCGGCATCGCACTGAAACTTTCTGCGCCCACCGCGGCTCAATGGAGCGTGCTGGCCAGCATCATGGCGGCCGGGCTGCTGGCCAGCCTGGTGCCGGGTTGGCGCGCCTACCGCCTGTCGCTCGCCGACGGCCTTTCACCGAGAACCTGAACATGAAGAACATCCTCGTCGTCGGCCTGTGGGCGAGCCTGCTCGGTGGTGGAGTGGCTAGCCTCGCGCTGGCGCAAACCACCCCGGCATTGAGCCACCCGCTGCCCAGCCCCTCGGGCGCCAAACCCGTGACCAAGCCCGCCGCCGCACCCAACCCGGCTTTCCGCGAGATCACCTGGGACGAACTCGTGCCCAAGGACTGGGATCCGACCAAGCAGTTCAAGGACATCAACATGGGCATGATGTCCGACAGCGACCCGCGCGCCATCGCCGCGCTCAAGCGCATGCGCGAGACCTGGGACAACGCACCGACCAACAACGCGATCGACGGCACGATGGTGCGCATCCCCGGCTACATCGTGCCGCTGGAAGACGGCAAGACGGGCATGACGGAGTTTCTGCTGGTGCCCTACTTCGGCGCCTGCATCCACACACCGCCGCCGCCCTCGAACCAGATCATCTACGTGAAGCCGCAGCCCGCCCCCAAGGGCTTCCATTCGATGGACACGGTGTGGGTGAGCGGCAAGCTCCAGACCCTGCGCAGCGACACGATGATGGGCGCCAGCAGCTACCGCATGGACGCACAACTGGTGGAGACCTACGTCGACCCGGTCGACAAGAAGCGCTGAACGTGCGCTTCAGTTCGGGTCATTTCAGTCCGTCGTACAACAGCTTCGCGCCTGTCAGGCCCATGCCCGAATAGGCGATGCGGTAGAACCAGGTCGGCTT
>JANYJL010000100.1 GCA_025361845.1 Rhizobacter sp. | reverse complement strand
CGGCCCCGCGAACAACGCTCCCTGTTCGGCGAGATCCTCGACTGGATGCTCGCGCCGCTCTTGCTGCTGTGGCCGATGAGCGTCGTGCTGACCTGGCTGGTGGCGCAAGGCATCGCCAACAAACCGTTCGACCGCGAGCTGGCCGAGATGGTGCGCGTGCTCTCCAAGCAGGTCGCGGTCGCGACCACGCCGAACGGCCAGGCGATCGCGCAGTTCAAGCTGCCGGCCGGCGCCTCCGACATCCTGCACACCGACGAAGCCGACGACATCTACTACCAGGTGCTCGGCCTGCGCGGCGAGTACCTCAGTGGCGAACGCGCGCTGCCGGTGCCTGTCGACGAAGAACGCGCCACACCGGGCGAGCTGCGCTACCGCGACGACACCATCAACAACGACAGCGTGCGCGTGGCCTACATGTGGGTCGGCGCCGGGCCGGCGCGGCCGGGCACCGGCGCGCCGCTGGTGCAGGTGGCGGAGACGCTGGGCAAACGTTCGCGCCTGGCCACCGAAATCATCAAGGGTGTGATCCTGCCGCAGTTCGTGATCCTGCCGCTGGCGGTGCTGCTGGTGTGGCTGGCGCTGGCACGCGGCATCGCACCGCTGAACGAGTTGCAGCAGCGCATTCGCCGCCGCGACAGCAGCGATCTGAGCCCGATCGACGAGCGTGATGCGCCCGAGGAAGTGTCACCGCTCGTGCGCGCCATCAACGACCTGCTGGGCCGGCTCGACAAATCCATCAGCGCGCAGAAGCACTTTCTGGCCGATGCCGCGCATCAGCTCAAGACACCTCTGGCCGGCCTGCGCACCCAGGCCGAACTCGCCCAGCGCGAGATCGACGCCGGCCACCACGACCCGCAGGCGCTGAAAAAATCGCTGCAACAGATAGCCCGTTCGAGCCAGAGCGCCGCGCACATGGTCAACCAGTTGCTGGCGATGGCGCGAGCGGAAGACAAGGAACATTCGGGCCACCAACAGGCCGTGCACCTGGCACGGCTGGCGACCGAGACCGTGCGCGACTTCGTGCCGCGCGCGCTCGAAAAACGCATCGACCTCGGCTACGAGGGCCCGGAGACCGCCGGCCTGCCGGTGCTCGGCCACGCGCTGCTGCTGCGCGAGCTGATCCGCAATCTCGTCGACAACGCCTTGCAGTACACGCCCGCCGGCGGCACGGTGACCGTGCGGCTGGTCGACGACCCCTTCGGCCAGGTCGTCGTCTTGCAGGTCGAAGACTCGGGGCCGGGCATTCCAGCGGCCGAACGCGAGCAGGTGTTCCGGCCCTTCTACCGCGCGCTCGGCACGAACGTGGATGGCTCGGGCCTCGGCTTGGCCATCGTGCGTGAGATCGCCATGCAGCACGGCGCCGAGATCACGCTCGAAGACGCGAACCTGCGCCACCGGCCAGGCCTGAACGACCAGGCCGGCGCGGCCTTCGGGCCGGGGGCGCGCTTCACGCTGCGCTTTCCAGCGATGCAGCCGGCACCACGAAGCGTCGCGCAGGACACATCGGCAGCACCGGCGGCTGCGCATGTCGAAGCATCTGCGCGTCCGCGAGCTGGCGTTTGAAGCGGGGTCGGACGCCCTAGCATCCGAGCGACGAACATCTAGCGGCTCGATGCGGTCGTCTGTTTGACGTTGTTGCCGACGTTCATCGCCTCGCGCTCAGACCGAGCCGTGCGCGCTCTACGATTGCACCAGCCGCCGGCTCTTCGCAATCGACATCAGGATGCCCAGGCCCAGCCCGAGCGTCACCATCGCGGTGCCGCCATAACTGATGAAGGGCAGCGGCACGCCGACCACGGGCAGGATGCCGCTGACCATGCCCATGTTGACGAAGGCGTAGGTGAAGAAGCTCAGCGTGATGGCGCCTGCCAGCAAGCGTGTGAACACAGTGGGCGAGTCGGCCGCGATCATCAGCCCGCGAAAGATCAGGAAGGTGAAACCGAGCAGCAAAGAGCCGCAGCCGATCAGCCCGAACTCCTCGGAAAACGCCGCGAAGATGAAGTCGGTGGTGCGCTCGGGGATGAACTCCAGGTGCGTCTGCGTGCCCTTCATGAAGCCCTTGCCGTTCACGCCGCCAGAGCCGATGGCGATCATGCCCTGGATGATGTGGAAACCCTTGCCGAGCGGGTCGGTGGTCGGGTCGAGCAGGGTGCAGATGCGGTTCTTTTGATAGTCGCGCATCAGCGGCCATTTCAGGTCGGGCTGGCAGATGCGTTCTTCGGACACCGCCACCGCCGTGATCGCTGCTGCGGCGAGCACCACGACCGGAATGATGAGCCGCCAAGACAGGCCGGCGAAGAAGATCACGTAGAGGCCAGCCGAGAGCACCAGGATCGCAGTACCCAGGTCCGGCTGCTTGACGATCAGGCCGACCGGCAGGGCCAGCAGCACGAGCGCCACCACGAAATCGAGCGCACGGATCTGGCCTTCGCGGCGCTGGAACCACCAGGCCAGCATCAGCGGCATCGCGATCTTCAGGATCTCGCTGGGCTGGATGACAAGCCCGACATTGAGCCAGCGGGTCGCACCCTTCTTCGTGATGCCCATCACCGCGGTGGCCACGAGCAGGGCCACGCCCAGCGCATAGAGCGGCACGGCAAATGCCATCAGCCGCTGCGGCGGGATCTGCGCCACGATGAACAGGATGCCGGCCGCCAGCATCATGTTGCGGCCATGGTCGACAAAACGCGTGCCGTGGTCGAAGCCGGCCGAGTACATGGTGACCAGGCCGAGCGCACCGAGCACCAGCACTGCGAACAGCAGCGGCCCGTCGAACCCGGCGAACACCGGCTTGATGCGCTGCCAGGCGGAGGGTTTGCCGAACGCACCGCTCACTGCGCCGCCTCCCGACTTCGCGCCGCGGCTTCGCGCTTGGCGCGGCTGGCCGAGGCGATGCGGCGGTGCGGTGCGATCGGCGCCGGCGCCGACGCCGCAGCCCCTGGCAGCGCGGCCGAGACCGGCGCCATCACCGGCGCCGCGCCGAGGTTGGCGGCGAGCGAGGTCGCGCCCGCCAGCGGCACGTCGGCGGCCATCAGCGGAATGCCGATGTGCGGGCCGGACTTGCCTTCGCGTGTGGCCGCCATGTCTTCGGCATTCGGGTACTGGCCGAGCAGCGCGTAGTCGAACACGCGACGCGCCATTGGCGCGGCGGCGTCCGAGCCCCAACCGGCGTTTTCGATCACCACGGCCAGCGCGATCGTCGGCGCTTCGAGCGGCGCGAAGGCCATGTAGATCGAGTGATCGCGTTTGTGCTCGTCGAGCTTGGCGGCGTTGTACTTCTCGTTCGCCTTGATGCCCACGGCCTGTGCGGTGCCGGTCTTGCCACCGGTCTTGTAGGGCGCGCCGAGGAAGGAGCGCACCGAGGTGCCTTCCTGCGTCACGCCATACAGCGCGCGCTGGATCAGCTCCACGTGTTCGGGCTTAAAGGGCAGCGCGGGCAAGGCGTCGTTGGCAATTTGCTTGCGCTCGCGCGTGACCACGTCCTCGATCTCGCGCACCAGGCGCGGCTTGAAACGCTGGCCGCCCGAGGCGAGGGTCGCCGTCGCGGTGGCGAGTTGCAGCATCGTGAAGTTGTTGTAGCCCTGGCCGATGCCCAGCGAGATGGTCTCGCCGGCGTACCACTTCTGCAGTTCGGGCTTCTTGTAGGCGCGCTTCTTCCACTCGGTGGAGGGCAGCAGGCCGGTCACCTCGCCTTCGACATCGATACCCGTCTTGCGGCCGAAACCGAAGGGTTCGAGCTGGTCGTGCATCAGGTCCACACCCATCTCGTTGGCGAGCGAGTAGTAGTAGACGTTGCTCGACTTGACGATGCTGCGCACCATGTCCACCGGCCCCAGGCCTTCGTCGCCGTGGCTGCGGAAGGTGTGGTTGCCGAACTGGAAGGTGCCGTTGTCGTAGATGATCTGGCTCGGGCTGCGCTTGCCGGTGTTGAGCGCGGCCATCGCCATGAAAGGCTTGAAGGTCGAGCCTGGCGGGTAGGTGCCGCGCAGCGCCCGGTTCAAGAGCGGCTTGTCGATCGATTCGTTCAGCTCTTTCCACGACTCGCTGTCGATGCCGTCGACGAACAGGTTCGGGTCGAAGGTCGGCTTGCTGACGAAGGCCAGCACCTCGCCGTTGCGCGGGTCGAGGGCCACGAGCGCACCGCGCCGGTCGCCGAACATCTCTTCGACCAGCGCCTGCAGCTTGATGTCGATCGACATCACGAGCTTGTTGCCGGGTGTCGCCGGGTTGCTTTTCAGGCGCCGCACCGGGCGGCCACCGGCGCTGGTTTCCACCTCGTCGAAACCGGTCGTGCCGTGCAACTGCTCTTCGTAGCTCTGTTCGACGCCGAGCTTGCCGATGTACTCGGTGCCGCGGTAGTTGGCCTCGTCTTCCGAATCGTCGATGACTTCCTTCTCGGCCGTGTTGATGCGGCCGATGTAGCCGATCAGATGGCTGCCGACTTCGCCGAGCGGGTAGTTGCGGAACAGCCGCGCCTTGATGTCGACGCCTTCGAAACGGAAGCGCTGGGCCGTGAAGCGCGCCACCTCTTCGTCGGAGAGGCGCGTGCGCAGCGGCAGCGACTCGAAGCTCTTGCTTTCGTCCATCAGCCGCTTGAAGCGCTTGCGGTCGCGTGGCTGCACGTCCACCACCTCGGCCAGGCGATCGATCGTGGCTTCGATGTCGGCGACCTTGGACGGCGTGATCTCGAGCGTGTAGGCCGAGTAGTTGTTCGCCAGCACGACGCCGTTGCGGTCCAGGATCAGCCCGCGGTTC
>JANYJL010000099.1 GCA_025361845.1 Rhizobacter sp. | reverse complement strand
GCCGAGCGCAACGCGACCGACCTGCTTGCCCTGGTAAAGGATCGGTGCCTCGAAGCCGAGCACCGACTCGCCACCCGCCTCGTAGCGCGTGACGGGCACACTGCCCACACGCTTGCCGAGCGCTTCGCCGATCGGCGCGACGAAGGGCTGGCCAACCAGCGCTTCGGCCGTGGCCGCGCGCACGACCCCCGTACGATCGACCACGGTGACGCTCTGGAAATCGCGCGTCTTCATGATCTCTTCTAGCGTCACTTGCACCGACACCCAGTCTTCAGAGAGCGCGGCCACCGCGTTCTGCGCCGCGATGAACCGCGCCAGCGCGGCGCCGCTGTCCGTCACCTGACCGATCATCGCGGCCTGCTGGCGCTGCGTGATCACGGTGCCGGCCACGGCCATCACCGCGGCGACGATCATGGCCATCATCAAGGCCCACTTCACGCGCAGGGGCACGATCTGCGGCCGGTCCTTGGCGCGCGCGGCCTCGTCCATGTCGGCGAGCACCTTCGTCAGCGCATCCGATAGTTCCTTGCCGGTCTGGAAACGCCGGTCCGGCGACTTCGCGAGGCAGCGATCGACCACGCGGCGCAGTGCGGACGGCACGTCCGGGCGCAGCTTCTCGATCGGCAGCGGGTCGTCCTTGGCGATCTTGACGGCGAGCGCCACCAGGCTGTCGCCGAGGAAGGGGCGCTGGCCGGTGAGCATCTGGTACAGCATGATGCCGGTCGAAAACAGGTCGGAGCGGCCGTCGAGCTTTTCGCCTTGTGCCTGCTCGGGCGACATGTACTGCGGCGTGCCGAGGATGTCGCCGACGCGCGTGCGCTGCTCCTTGCCGGTGGACTCGACGTGCGCAATGCCGAAGTCGGTGACCTTGACGGTCTGCGTACCCTTCAGGCGCATCAGGTTGCCGGGTTTGATGTCGCGGTGCACGATGCCGCGCGAATGCGCGTAATCGAGTGCGCGGGCGAGCTGGATGCCCATCACCACCACCTGACGCAGCGGCATCGGTTTGCCGTCGGCCATCTCGTCGGAGAGCGGCGCGCCATCGAGAAGCTCCATCGCCATGTAGGGCCGGCCGTCGATTTCGCCGACGTCGTGCACGACCACGATGTTCGGATGCGAGAGGCCGCCGGCCGAACGCGCCTCTTGCAGGAAACGCGCGCGGTACTCGTCGTCTTCGCACAGCGAGGCGTGCAGGAACTTGATGGCCACGTCGCGCCCGATGTCGGGGTCGCGCGCGCGGAACACCGTGGCCATGCCGCCGCGGCCGAGGCGCTCCATGATCTGGTAGCGGCCGACCTGCTGCACGGCGGCGCTGCCGGCCGACGAGCCGCCGGGCAGGGTTTCGGAGGCGATACGGGTGGAGCCGGAGCGCGGCGTGCCTGTCGCGGGCCTCAGCGGGTGGGTGGGCGGGCTCGGGTTGGCCAAGGCCGCCCGCGCCGCAGCCGACAGGCTCGGCGGCCCGCCGACCGGGACGATGCGCGTGGAGTCGTCATCATCCAGCGGCGCGGGGCGGCTGGCGGATGAACCCGAGGGGCCGGAGGGGGGCGGTGCGGTGTCGGACATGGCGGGAGTCGCGCGATGTTCACGGTGCCGGCACGGGCCGGCAATGAACGAAAGTCATGCCGGGGGGCGCTGCCGCGCATTCGGGCAGACTCGAAGCGGCCCGTTAGACCCATCCACTTCACCTTCCAAGCCAGCCATGAAACGCATCCTCTGCTACGGCGACTCCAACACCTGGGGCTACGACCCGCTGACCCAGACCCGTTTCGACGAACGCACCCGCTGGACACGCGTGCTCGCGGCCGCGCTGGGCAGTGGCTACGAGATCATCGAAGAAGGCCTGAACGGCCGCACCACGGTCTGGGACCACCCGGTCGAAGGCGAGCTCGCGAGCGACAAGAACGGCCGCAGGCACCTCGGGCCCTACCTACAGACGCATGCGTCGCTCGACGGTGTGATCGTGATGCTAGGCACGAATGACCTGATGCGCCGCTTCGCCCTTCCGGCGAGCGACATTGCGGTCGGAGTCAAGGCGCTTGCAGGCGTGATTCAGCGCAGCAGCAGCGGGCGCGCTTACGTCGCGTCGCCGGTGCTGCTGCTCGGCACCGCCACCGTTTGCGCCGCTGACCGAAAGCATGGCGCTGGCCGAGATGTTCGAGGGCGCGGAGGCGAAGTCCTTGCGCTTCGGAGTGTTGTATGCAGGGGTGGCGCGGGAAATGGCGTGTGGGTTCTTCCACGCGGGCAACGCAATCAAGTCGAGCCTATTCGATGGCGCGTTCATTTCGAAGCAGGTGAGCATGCGAAGCTGGGTATTGCACCGGCCGCGTGGCTGTAACAGGTCTTGCCGCGGTGAAATGTTGAGGCCTGCCTCCGGGGCTCTGCCAACAGGCTGCCCGCGACATCACTGTCCGTCGAATCGCGCTAGCCAAGCCGAATATTCGCTCGCCTCGGCGAACCGTCCCTCGGTGTAGAGCGCAGGATGCTCTGTAATGCGAATAGGTTTCAGTGCCCGCGACAAGTCCCGCAAGTGGGGTGTGTCCAAACGCCGATTGAGGTCACCAACCTCCGGAGCATTGCCCGCGACCAAGAGGACCCCGGTGGCGAAGGGCGTCACGCTCACAGTCTCGGCGAGTCGATCACGGAGACCCTGCAATCCACCCATACGTTCAACGAAGGCTTGCGACAAGACCGTGATCCAGCCCGCGCCCTTGATTGCGTTCAGCGTGGCAAGTTTGTGCGACATCGGACGATCTATCTCAAGCCCCGGGTATCGGGCAGCAAAGCCGGCCGCCTCGCTCGCATGCACTTGCGCAAGGCCTCTGTCATGCGATATGAGAAGCGTCGCGCCGCCGTAACCATGAAGCGGACTCAAGCGCTCACAGAAGCGAAAGACCAGTTGTGCGAATCGCCGATACGCATCGGTCGGCCCACCGAGAGGCACGCTGACTTGCAGAAACGACAGCGAACCGTCGAGCTCGGCGTAGCGACGCGGGCTGCCGTACGCATAAATCCGCCATGGCGACGCATCGTCTCGGTTGACTCCACCATGCCAATTGAAGGCCCATGCGTGCTCGTGTGCCGCAGGCTCAGTCCACTTTTCTGACAGGAGGTACGGCGACATGTCGCGGCTGCGAAGCGCATCGACCCGGCTCATCCGGCCAGACCTTGCACCGACGCCATGCCAAGTCAAGTGGTTTCCCGCAACGCTCTCGTAGTCATTGAAACAATCGAGAACCGCACGGCGCTGCTTCTCAACATGTCCGTCGCGGAAATACAGGGTAGCAGCCAAGCCGAAGCAGATCGCGACTCGGCCGTCGGTATCGACGACCGTTCGATTCGACCACGCCCTGAGTTCGTCGTCGCCGGAGTGCAAGTCGTGGTTCATCGCGTCAGCAACCACAGGTCTTCGAGTCCAAGGTCTTCACCGGCTTGCCGCCACCGATCCGTTCATAGTCTTCTTCCTGCTGCGGACCGTAGCTGTCACCGGGAAACTTCATTTCAAACACGTCAATGTTCGGTGCCTGTGCCGGCAAAGCCGGATTTGCGACCCGGACAAAGTCTGGCCGGCGGGTCCCCGAAGGCCGGCCCGCCACAGGCGAAGGCGGGTTGGTCGTCATGTCGTAGGACTGTTCGGCCTTCAGGTTGGTGTTCTTGTAGTCCTTGTTGAACTTGCGCTCGACGCACGCCTGATTTTGCGCCCGTCCAGGGCCCGCGCCGGGATCAGCCCCGAAATCGGGTGCGTCAAAGGACGCTGGGTCGACGGAAGTCTCGAACTTCTTGGCCTGCGACTCGGCTTTGCACTCGCAGAAAATCATGCACAACAGACCTTCCGCCTCGACTGCGGTAGGCGCCCAGTCCAGGTTCCCGGCCATGTCGACCGTGTTCTTGTGGTTGTGGAATTTCTTGTCCGTGTGGCGACAAGCGTTCTGTCCGTCGATTTTCACATCGAAGGAGAAGGTGATCCAGGCCGTCTCCTTCATGAAAGTGCTCGAGGTCACTCCGCCCGCGGTCCCGGCCTCATCGCCACTGCTTCGACTGTATTCGGATCCCTTGATCCCGACCATGTTGTCCTTGACCTTGACCGTTGTCGAGCCCCCGCTGAGCGAGCCATGATCGGCGAAGTTCGGGTACGGAATTGGTATCGGGCCCGCGGGGCTGGGTGTCTTGCACACGTCAGGCAAGGTGGCGATCGACACGCCCACGCTGCCCTTGTGCGTGAGCCCCAGGCCATTGACGGTAACGTGCGAGCCCATAGAGCGGATCAGTTCCGGCCCGGGAGTCGAAGCACTGTGGCGGCCCGTTGCCCGGAATCTGAGCTGGCAAAGACCAGAGCTATCGATCCAAG